>CAYMQN010000281.1:0-4164 GCA_964392545.1 uncultured Desulfobacteraceae bacterium | reverse complement strand
GCCGCATCGCCCGAGGCCGTCCAGGCAACCCCGCCGAAACCCAACGTCATCATGATCGTCGGGGTCAACGGCGTGGGCAAGACCACGACCATCGGCAAGCTGGCCGCACGCTACGGCCGCGACGGCAAGAAGGTCCTGATTGCGGCCTCGGACACGTTCCGGGCGGCGGCCATCGAGCAATTGAGCATCTGGGCCGAGCGGGCCGGGGCCGACATCGTGAAACACAAGGACAAGGCCGACCCTGCGGCGGTGGCCTATGATGCCGTGGAGGCCGCCTATGCGCGCAATGTGGATGTGGTCCTGGTGGACACGGCCGGCCGGCTCCACACCAAGATCAACCTGATGGAAGAACTCAAGAAGATCAAGCGCTCGCTGGCCAAGAAATGCCCCGAGGCCCCGCACGAAACGCTCCTCGTGCTGGATGCCACCACGGGGCAAAACGCCCTTTCCCAGGCCAAGCTGTTCGACGATGCCATCGCGCTCGATGCCCTGGCGTTGACCAAACTGGACGGCACGGCCAAGGGCGGCATCGTGGTCGGCATCTGCAGCACCCTGAACATACCGCTCAAATACATCGGGGTGGGCGAGCAGCTCGAGGACCTGCAGGATTTCGATCCCCGGAAGTTCGTGGAGGCCTTGTTTTAAAAGCCGCTTTACAGCGGCTTTTAATAGGTGATCGCGAAATCCTCGAATTCCCCCTGGTAGGCTTCCCACTGGATATCGAGGCTGTCCACCCGTGCCACCGGCGGGCCCTTGCGGCACCAGTCCACGAGATCGCTGACCCCCTCGCGGGGGCCTTCGACCACGGCTTCGACACGTCCGTCGGGCAGGTTGCGCACCCAGCCGGTGACGCCCCGGCGGGCAGCCGCCCGCCGGGTTTCCCACCGGAAGGCGACTCCTTGCACCCGTCCGGAGAGGAAAAGCCGGGCCCGGGCATTTTCTTCCATGGCAACCCCCTTCCTGGCCCCCGGCCGAAAGCCGGGGCTGCTTCGGGTTATTCACCGCCCGGCGTTTCCAAGCCAAGCATCTCCCAGAGCCGATCCTCCCCGATGACCGCGACCCCCAGCGTGCGCGCCTTGTCCCGTTTCGAACCGGGTGCGGCGCCGGCGACGACATAGTCGGTATTGCGGCTGACCGATCCGGTCACTTTGCCGCCGGCAGCCTCGATCAAGGTTTTGGCCTCCGAGCGGGGCATGCGCTCGAGGGTGCCGGTGAGCACGAAGGTCAGGCCGGCCAGGCTGGCCTCCGATGCCCGGGGGCGGTCCGTTTTGATCCGCACCCCGGCGGCCAGCAGCCGTTCGAGCATGGCATGGTTTTCCGCCGAACCGAAAAAGGCGGCGACACTGTCGGCCACGATCGGGCCGATGCCCTCCAAGGTCTCGAGATCCTCGCGGCGGGCCGCCGCCAGTTCCGCCAGACCGTCGAAATGCCGGGCCAGGAGCCGGGCCACGTGCTCGCCGACATGGCGGATGCCGAGGGCGAAGATAAAGCGGTCGAAGGCGACGGTCTTGGAAGCCTCGAGCGCCGCCACGAGATTGGCGGCCGATTTGGCGGCCATGCGGTCGAGGCCGGCCAGGGTCTCGGCATCCAGGTGGAAGAGATCCGGAAAGGAACGCACCAAGCGTGTGGCAACCAGCTGATCCACCAATTTTTTTCCCAACCCGTCCACATCGAAGGCGTTTTTGGAGGCAAAATGGCGGATGCGTTCCTTGAGCTGGGCCGGGCAATCGGTGTTGACGCAACGCAGCGCAACTTCCCCGGCGGTGCGCACCACGGGCGCGCCACACGAAGGGCACGCATCGGGCATCTGAAAGCGGCGCTCGTCCCCCCGGCGCCGGGAAACAATGGGCATGACCACTTCCGGGATGACGTCGCCGGCGCGCTGCACCAGCACCCAATCGCCGATCCGCACATCCTTGCGGTCGATGTCCTCCTGATTGTGCAGGGTGGCCCGGCCGACCATAACCCCCCCCACCGACACCGGCGCCAAATGCGCCACCGGCGTCAGGGTGCCGGTGCGCCCCACCTGGACCTCGACGCTTTCCAGCCGTGTGGTGGCCTGGAGGGCTTTGAATTTGTAGGCAATGGCCCAGCGTGGACTGCGGGAAGTGGATCCCAACCGCTCCTGCAGGGAGCGATCGTCGACTTTGATCACCATGCCGTCGATGTCGTAGGACAGGCTTTCACGACGGGAGGCCAAATCGCGATAGACGGCGAGCACGGCTTCGATGGTGTCGCAGGAGCGCACCAGGGGATTGACCGGCAGCCCCACTGCCTTGAAATAGGCAAGCAGCGCGCTTTGGGTGGCCGGCAGATCCCCTTCCACCGCCCCGATGCCATAGCAGAAAATATTCAGGGGCCGACGGGCGGTGATCTGGGAGTCGAGCTGGCGCAACGAGCCGGCCGCCGCGTTGCGCGGATTGGCAAAGGGTGGCAATTGGGCTGCGGAGCGTTCCCGGTTGAGGCGCCGAAAGGCCTCCCGGTGGATGAAGATTTCACCGCGCACTTCCAGAAGCGACGGCAGCGTCCGGTTTTCAGGGGTTTCCAACCGCAATGGCAGGGACCGGATGGTGCGGACGTTGGCCGTGATATCTTCGCCCGTAAAGCCGTCGCCCCGGGTGGCGGCCTGCGCCAGGATACCATGCCGATAGACCAGTTCCACCGCCACCCCGTCCATCTTGGGCTCGACCACGTAGGCAAGGGGCCCATCGCGCTCGAGCAGACGGCGTACACGCCTCTCAAATTCCATCACATCGTCGTCGCTGAAGGCGTTGTCCAGGCTCAGCATGGGCACGGTGTGGGGCACGGATGCAAATTTGGCAAGTGGCGGGGCCCCGACCCGATGGGTGGGCGAATCCGGTGTCACCAACTCCGGCCAGCGCTGCTCAAGGTCGCGCAGCTCCTGCATGAGACGGTCGTATTCACTGTCGGCGATCTCCGGATCGTCGAGCATGTAATAGCGGTAATTGTGCCGCGTGAGTTCATCGGCCAGGCGTCGGGCACGCGCACGGATGTCGGGCGTCAAGGTATCTGGCATAGGATTTCGATCGTTCGGGTTACGGCCTTACGGGCCTCTTTGAAACGGGGATCGCTGAATCCGGGTCGCCAGCGGGTATCGGAAAGTTCGTCGGACACGGCCAGAACCGCGGCAAAATCCAGGCCACGCTGCCGGGCCACGGTGAAGCAGGCGGATATCTCCATTTCCACGGCCAGTGCCCCCCGGCGGCGGAAGACGCGAACCTTGGAAGGTGTCTCGCGGAAGACCGCATCGGTGGACCAGACCGGCCCTTCGCAAAAGGCCAGCCCCTGCCCGGAAAGAACCGTTTTCAATATGTCCTGCAGCCCGGTGGACGGTCGATCGATCCGCTCGTCCGTCACGCCGTAGGCCCGCGAAGTGCCTTCCTCGATGAGAGCGGCCGTGGGCAGCAGGATGTCCCCGGTGTGGAGCCGGGCATCGATGGCCCCGCACCAGCCGAAAAAGAGAAATCGCCGGGCGCCCCACGCTGCCAATGTCTCCATGAGCATGGCCGTCTGGGGCGCGCCCATGAACGGCCCCACCAGGCACCAAGGTAAACCCGCCAAACGGTGTATGCGGCTCAGGTAAAGGTGTTCCCCAGGGTCTTCGCCCTTCGCCAGACCTTGGCGCAACCGCTGGAAATCCGGCCGCGTGGCGGCCATTACGACCCGCTGAGGAAGCAGGGGCTTGCCCCGCCGGGCAGGGGGTTGAACAATGGGGGTATCTTCACACGTTTTGTTGGACATTGGCAGTGAACGGCAGCCCGTTAAATCGACGAACAGCGCACCCTTACATCGGTCCCGCGCGGCGGCTCAACTCTTCCTTGACCTCGTCGATGATATCGTAGAGCCAGAGAACATCTTCGATGGACAGCCGACCGGCCCTGGTGGGGGCCCGGTCCGTACCGTCACGCTTTTTGAGAATCCGCGGGCCGATCTGCACCTTGGGCTCCCCTTCGGCGTATTGATTGACGCTCACCATCAGACCGGTTTCTTCGCACTTCCACTCCTTGAGAACTTTATCTTTATCAGGTTCGTAAGGCATGCGTGTCTCCTTTTATCGTCTCTTGATTATACAGCCCCAAAAACCGGTTGCCGCGTCACTGACAACGGCAACGGTCGATTTTACTTTTCTTCATGTTCTTCATG
>CAYMQN010000280.1:0-4176 GCA_964392545.1 uncultured Desulfobacteraceae bacterium | reverse complement strand
TCACCCTTGGCGCCTTGGCTCTGAAGCCCTCCGACTTTTGCAACGTTGGGGTGAATAGCTTCCTGGTTTTAAAAAACCGGGAAGGCCATACGCCGATAGAGGCCCGCCATCAAGCGCGCGCGGCAGGTTGCGAGGAGGCGCAAGGGGAGGGCCCCTGCGGCACGGAGGGCTTCCCGCAACAGCAAACACGCCGTGCCGGGTGGCCGAAAGGATATTCGGCGATCGTTTTCGATGCGACCGCAAGGGTATACACTGCTTTCCCAGCTCATACGTCCTCCTTGAAAGGGATAGGAATTAAAGGATCTCCGGAATTGGCCGGCGCGCCGGCGATAGCGTTTGGCCGCAGCGCGCGGATGGTCCGCACAGGGCAGGGCCACCCACCGGTGCGTTCCCTGCGGCCAATTCCGGAGGCCATCCGACAGGACATACCTTCAAAGGACGTGCCAAAGGACGTGGATCTTGAAAACCCCGGGCACAGCAAGGGTTTTCACGGAATGGATATCGGCGGGCGCCTGCCCCGATTGTCGGGATCATACGCCACGCTTCCTGCGGGTGGGGCTCTCAAGGAGAATAACCGATTGAAATAACGAAGAAGGGGATGACCACAGGGGATGTAGGACGAGGCCTACAGAGCGGTTCACTTCGGCATACACCGCACGCCCGGGCACCGCAGTCTCCAGGGCCGGTATCACCGGTGTTAAAGGTAGCGCACGCCGCTGGTGTAGGCGTGGTCGAGCCCATCGTCTTCATGACGGCACCATTGGACCCGCGCCAGCGTCGTGGTGCGCATGCCGCCCGCTTCCTGCCGTACGGCCCGACCTGCGGGGCAGCGGCTCAGTCGAATCAGAACGGATGTGCCCGGTTTAAAAAAACCTTCCGATCGAAAGCACATCCCTGTCGGACTGTAGTTCAGCACCTGCCCGTCATAGTGTCTGGCAAAATTGAAATGACTGCAAACGACCGATCCGCGATCATAGTGTCGGGTGTGGCCACGCTTTTCCATGGGTTTTATTCCTTTCCCCTCGGCCCAAAGAGTGTCGGCAGCGTCATGGAGAACGTGGGGCGGGCGGTTTATCCGGGCCAAAGCGCCTGGAGCCTCGCGTATGGCGTGCGCGGTGTAGGCGGCTTTTTTATGTCAGTTTTAAAAATAGGGATGCGGTGCCTCGCGGGCAACCCCCCCAACGAACTATTTTTCACGGCGATACGTCTTGAAAAAGGCCGCAGGGACGGGCAAACCGGCGGTAGCGGTGGCAGCGCACATTTTCAAGGCCTGCGAATGCCGGCGGGGGCCGAAAGGTGTCCTCTAAAGAGGTCCTTGCGGGATGGGACCTAGAAATAGCTGCTGGCATCCCAGCAATGGGTGCACAGCTTGTCTTTGGGCAGCCCGATGGCGGCGACCAGGTCGTCCATGGTCTGGTATTCCAGGGTCGTGAGATGGAGACGGCGGCGAATGGCATCGACCATGGCCTGGTGGCGCGGTGTTCCGGCGGTGGCATAGTCGCGCATGACCGCGTCATCGGGGCGCCCCCGGCCCTCCAGCTCGGTAATGGCCTGTCGCCCGGCAAGGTCCAGGCTGGAGCGGGAGGTGGAGAAATGGAGAAAATCACAGGGGTGGATCAAGGTCGGGCAGGCGATGCGCATATGCACTTCGGCGGCCCCGCCGGCAAAGAGGTCTTCCACGTTGTCCTTGAGCTGGGTGCCCCGCACGATGCTGTCGTCGCAGAACAGGATGCGCTGGCCGGCAATCAGGCTTTTGAGGGGAATGAGTTTCATGTTGGCCACCAGATCGCGCATTTTTTGATTCTGGGGCATGAAGCTGCGCGGCCAAGTGGGGGTGTATTTGACATAGGGGCGCTTGTAGGGGATCTGCTTGCAGTGGGCATAGCCCAGGGCGTGGCCGATGCCCGAATCGGGGATGCCGGCCACGTAGTCCGGCGTGATGTCGTCCTGTTCGGCCAGTGCACAGCCGCAGCGGTAGCGCACGGATTCGACATTGATGCCCTCGTAACTGGAAGCGGGATAGCCGTAATAGATCCACAGAAACGCACAGATCTGCATGGTTTCCAGGGCCGCACGGCGTTGCTCCAGGCCGTCGGGGGTCATGAAAACGATTTCGCCGGGTCCGAGCTCGGATAAAGGCTCATAGCCGAGGTTGGGAAAGGCACAGGATTCCGAGGCCACCGCATAGCCATCCGGACGGGCGCCGATGACCAGCGGGGTGCGGCCGCGCCGGTCCCGGGCGGCGTAGATCCCGTCGCGGGTCAGCAGCAGGAGGCTGCAGGAGCCCTGGATCTGTTCCTGGGCCAGGCGGATGCCGTCCTCGAAGCTCGAGGCCTGGCAGATCAGCGACCCCACCAGTTCGGTGGGGTTGATGCCGCTGCCGGCGGATTCGGAAAACTGCTGTCCGCGCCGGTAGGCCTGTGCGGTGAGCGCGTCCATGTTGACGATGCGGGCCACGGTCACGAGCGCGAAGGTGCCCAGGTGGCTGCCGATGACCAGCGGCTGGGCGTCGTTGTCGCTGATCACGCCGATGCCCAGGTGGCCGTCGAATTGATTCAGATCGGGCTCGAATTTGGAGCGGAAGTAGTCACTTTCGATGCTGTGGATGGAGCGCACAAAGCGGCGGCCGTTCCAAACGGCCATACCCCCGCGCTTGGTGCCCAGATGGAAGTGATAGTCGATGCCGTAAAAGAGATCCTTGACGCAGTCGTTGCGCGAAACGGTTCCGAACACACCCCCCATAGACATTCCTCCGACAGGCCGTCCGGCATCCCTGCGTACGACCGTCTCCCCCGGTGTTCTTTCCACGATCAGCTTCAGTCATGCTAACAGGCACACCGGTGCATTTATCTGGCAGGACCAGCTCCTGCCAAGCGGAACAGACGGCCATTCAAGCAATCCGGAAGCCCTCTGTCAAGGCTGCATTTTATCTTGCAGGCGCTTCCCACCAAAGCTGGTGGAGGTTGGACGACAAATCGCTTTACATTTCGGCGCACATATTTTTTAAGGAGGTCTCACGGCCGCGGAACGCCACCCTGCGACCGCTGCCCGACGAAGCCATCCCTTATGACCCCATCAGACCACATGGAGGAGAAGACGGCATGCCCCGACGCGACGACATCCACAAGGTTCTCATCATCGGCTCCGGTCCCATCATCATCGGACAGGCCTGCGAGTTCGATTATTCCGGCACCCAGGCCTGCAAGGCGCTGCGATCCCTGGGATATGAGGTCGTTCTGGTCAATTCCAACCCGGCCACCATCATGACCGACCCGGGCATGGCCGACGCCACCTATATCGAGCCGCTCAACGCCAAGGTCCTGACCGAAATCATCGCCAAGGAAAAGCCCGACGCCCTGTTGCCGAACCTGGGGGGCCAGAGCGGCTTGAATCTCTCCTCGGAGCTGCATCGGCTGGGCGTGCTCGCCGAGCACGGGGTCAAGATCATCGGCGTCAACATGGAGGCCATCCAGCGCGGGGAGGATCGTTTGATCTTCAAGGAAACCATGGATCGACTGGGCATCGATATGCCCCGCAGCAAGACCGTGGAAACCGTGGAGGACGCCGAGCGCGTGGCCGAGGAGCTTGGGTTTCCGGTGGTGATTCGACCGGCCTACACCATGGGCGGCACCGGCGGCGGCCTGGTCTACAACCTCGAGGAGTTGCGCGCGGTGGCCGCCCGCGGCCTGGCGGCCAGCCTGGTCGGCCAGGTACTGGTGGAGGAGTCGGTCCTGGGCTGGGAGGAGCTGGAGCTGGAGGTGGTGCGCGACGCCAAAAACCAGATGGTCACGGTGTGTTTCATCGAAAACGTGGACCCCATGGGGGTGCACACCGGCGACAGTTTTTGCACGGCCCCCATGCTGACCATCGCCCCGGAGCTTCAGGAGCGCCTCCAGCGCTATTCCTACGCCATCGTGGAGGCCATCGAAGTCATCGGCGGGACCAACATCCAGTTCGCCCACGACCCGGCCACGGGGCGGGTGGTGGTCATCGAGATCAACCCGCGCACCTCGCGCTCTTCGGCCCTGGCCTCCAAGGCCACCGGATTTCCCATCGCCCGTATCTCGGCCCTTTTGGCTGGTGGCCTGACCCTGGACGAAATCCCCTACTGGCGGGAGGGCACCCTCGACAAGTACACCCCGTCGGGGGAATATGTGGTGGTCAAATTCGCCCGTT
>CAYMQN010000279.1:0-4188 GCA_964392545.1 uncultured Desulfobacteraceae bacterium | reverse complement strand
ACGTGTCCGTCGAGAAAGGGTAGCTTTCGGTTCCTGGCAAGGCCGCAGCCGACGGTCGCCCGCAGGCGTAGCCGGGCTACGTCGAGGACCGCCCGGAGGTGAGAACGCCGGCCTGGGCCAAAAGATGCCCTTTCTGAATATAGCCCAAAACGTGTCCGTCGAGAAAGGGTAGCTTTCGGTTCCTGGCAAGGCCGCAGCCGACGGGCGCCCGCAGGCGTAGCCGGGCTACGTCGAGGACCGCCCGGAGGTGAGAACGCCGCCAGGGGCCGAAAGATGCCCTTTCTCGACGGACACTGAAAAAGGGTTGCATGATATGAGGCGTTTTGGTAAAGAAATTCGATTTTGGGAATCAGTTCCCTAACCCACATCACACGTTTCCGGACCGGCTTCCCGGTGCTCTCTGCGAGAGTCGGAGGTGGGGACGAAGGAAACGGTGGCCTTAACCGAATGGTAAAAGGAGAGACCAATGGCGTATGTGACAATGAAGGAATTGTTGGAGGCAGGCGTTCATTTCGGCCATCAGACCCGGCGTTGGAACCCCAAGATGAAACCTTACATCTTCGGGGCGCGCAACGGGATCTATATCGTCGATCTGCAAAAAACCGTACGGATGTTCAAGGACGCCTACAACTTTATCGTGGACACGGCGGCCAAGGGCAAGTCGGTCCTGTTCGTCGGCACCAAGAAACAGGCCCGCGAGTCCATATACGAGGAAGCCAACCGGGCGGAAATGTTTTACGTGCACAACCGCTGGTTGGGCGGGATGCTGACCAACTTTCAGACCATCAAACAGAGCATCGACCGTCTGAACTACCTCAATACGATCGAAAACGACGGCACGATCAACCTCTTTCCCAAAAAAGAGCGTCTCAAGCTGGGCAAGGAGCGTGTCAAACTGGACAACAACCTGGGCGGCATCCGCAGCATGCACGGCCTGCCCGGGGCCCTCTTCGTCATCGACCCCAAATGCGAAGCCATTGCTGTCAAGGAAGGGCGCCGTCTGGGGATTCCCATCGTGGCGGTGGTCGACACCAATTGCGATCCGGATGAAATCGACTATGTCATCCCCGGCAACGATGACGCCATCCGCGCCATCCGCCTGTTGACGTCCCGCATCGCCGACGCCTGCATCGAGGGTCGCCAGCGCTACCAGGAAAAGCAGCAGGCCGAAGCCGACAAGGCCGTCGAGGAAAAGACCGAAGAAGTACCGAGCAACGCCGACCTGAAGCCCGGCGAGCGCAAGGTGATCTCCGATGGCACGGACGGGCCGGTGGTCGAGATCATCCGCCGCTCGGAAGCGCCCGGCGAAGAAGAGGCCGGCGAGACGATAGCCGCGCCCGCGGAGGAAGCGGCCGCTCCTGCAGAAGAAGAGACGCAAGCCCCCGATACAGAGAAAACAGGAGAGTAGGAATGTCTGAAATTACCGCAGCCATGGTAAAACAACTCCGGGACAAAACCGGATCCGGCATGATGGATTGTAAAAAGGCACTGGCCGAAAACGACGGCGACATGGACAAGGCCATCGACTTTCTGCGCAAGAAGGGCCTGGCCACGGCCGCCAAACGCGCCGGCCGGGCCACCACGGAAGGCGTGGTGCAGCCCTATGTGCATACCGGCGGGAAACTGGGCGTGATGGTGGAAGTCAACTGCGAAACCGACTTCGTGGCCAAGAGCGATGATTTCCAGGAGTTTGCCAAGAACATCGCCATGCACATCGCCGCCACCAATCCCATCGGGATCACCCCGGAGGACGTGCCGGCGGAAACCCTGGAGCGCGAAAAAGCCATCTACGTGGACCAGGCCAAGCAGACCGGCAAGCCGGAAAATGTCATCGAGAAGATCGTCGAAGGCAAGATGAACAAGTTCCTCAAGGAAAACTGCCTGATGCAGCAGGCCTACGTGCGCGATCCGGACATTACGGTGGCCGATCTGCTCAACGAGTTGATCGCCAAGATCGGTGAGAATATCTCCATCAAACGGTTTGCGCGGTTCCAGATAGGGGAGTCTTGATGTGAGGCAACCTCGCTATGGACGTGTTCTGCTGAAACTCAGCGGCGAGGCCCTGATGGGCGAGCAGAGTTTCGGCATCAGCCCGGCCATGATCAAGTTCGTGGCCGAAGAAGTCCAGTCGATTCAAGACTTGAAGGTGCAGGTCGCCATCGTCGTCGGCGGCGGCAATATCTTCCGCGGTATTGCCGCCAGCTCTTACGGCATGGACCGGGCCTCGGCGGACCACATGGGGATGCTGGCCACGGTCATCAACAGCCTGGCCCTGCAGGACGCCTTGGAGCGTCAGGGCATCCAGACCCGCACCCAATCGGCGATTTCCATGCACGAGGTTGCCGAACCCTACATCTTGCGGCGCGCCGTGCGCCACCTTGAAAAAGGGCGGGTGGTGATCTTCGCCGCCGGCACGGGCAATCCTTATTTTACGACGGACACCGCCGCGGTGCTGCGGGCCCAGGAGATCCACGCCGAAATTCTGCTCAAGGCCACCAAGGTCAACGGCCTGTACGAGGCCGATCCGGTCACCAACCCCGAGGCCCGCTTTCTCAAGGACGTGACTTACATGAACGTGATCGAGCGTCAGCTCAAGGTCATGGACATGACGGCGATCTCCCTGGCCATGGACAATGATTTGCCCCTGGCCGTTTTCAACCTGAACCAGGCCGACAACATCAGGAAAGTGATATGCGGGGAATCCGTGGGGACGCTGATCCACAGCTGAGCACGCGCCTGGGAATTTTTCCCCGCACGTCAACGATCAACCGCAACCGGAACAGGTGGATCCCATGTTAGACGACATCTACGAAGACGCTCGCGAAAGTATGGGCAAGACCATCGCCTCCCTTAAAAACGAATTGAAGCGGGTTCGCACGGGAAGGGCCAATCTGTCGCTGCTGGACGGCATTCGCGTCGACTACTACGGCACGCCCACGCCCATCAACCAGATGGCTTCCCTGTCGGTGCCGGAGAGCCGGCTGATCACCATCCAGCCCTGGGATGTCTCGGTGATCAAGGACATCGAAAAAGCCCTGCTGAAATCCGATCTCGGCCTGACCCCCTCCAACGACGGCAAGATCATCCGTATTACCATTCCCCCCCTGACCGAAGAGCGGCGCAAGCAGCTGGCCAAAACCGTGCACAAGGCCTGCGAAGACCACAAGATCGCCGTCCGCAACATCCGCCGGGATGCCAACGAAATGCTCAAAACCCTCAAGAAAGACGGCGATATCTCGGAAGACGATGCCTTCAAGGGGCAGGATGAGGTGCAGAAGATCACCGACGACTTCATCACCCGGATCGACGAGATCTACAAAGAAAAAGAGAAAGAGATCCTTGAATTCTGATGCGCCGCCCCCGGAAGCGGCCACCCTCGATCCCGATCGCCTGCCCCGCCATGTGGCCATCATCATGGACGGCAACGGCCGCTGGGCCAAAAAGCGGCTGCTCAACCGGATCAAGGGCCATGAAAAGGGGGCCGACGCCGTGCGCGCGGTGGTCAAGGCCTGCCGCGAAATCGGCATTCCCTATCTGACCCTCTACGCCTTTTCCACGGAAAACTGGCAGCGGCCGCAGATGGAAGTCGACGCCCTGATGACGCTGCTGCATAAGTTTCTCGAAACCGAAGCCGAAGAACTGCTGAACAACAACATCCGCCTGCACACCATCGGTGAAACCGACCGTCTGCCGCAGGAGGTGCGCCGCAGCCTCCACAGGGTCATTGAAAAAACCCGCAACAACGACGGTCTGCACCTCGTCCTGGCCTTGAGCTACGGGGGGCGTTCCGAGATCCTGCGCGCGGTGCGCGCCATTGCCGCCGAAGCCGCGGCCGGCCGACTGGCCCCCGAGGCGATCGACGAGGGGCTGCTGGCCGACAAACTCTTCACCCGCGGCATCCCTGATCCCGACCTCCTGATTCGCACCAGCGGCGAGCTGCGCCTGAGCAATTTTCTTCTCTGGCAGTTGGCCTATGCGGAATTCCATTTCACCACCACCCTCTGGCCGGATTTCGGCAAGGAAGCGTTTGTGGAAATCCTGGCGGACTACCAGCGCCGCGAGCGGCGTTTCGGCAAGGTCGATACCCAACCGGAGGGCCGCTGACGCATCAGAGGCTGCCGAAAGATGCCATCAGTGTCCATCCAGAGATGGTAGATTTTGGTTCCGGCCAAGGCCGCAGCGATGTGG
>CAYMQN010000278.1:0-4222 GCA_964392545.1 uncultured Desulfobacteraceae bacterium | reverse complement strand
CCTGGAGATATTTCAGGGCCGGCACCGGGAAATAGCCCTTGGGCCGGTCGATCACTTCGTCGGGGATGACGCCCCGGGCCGCCTCCTTGAGCACGTGCTTGCCGCCCTCGGCCACCTTGAATTCAGCCGGGATGCGCGCCGCCAGTTCGACCAGTTCGTGATCCAGAAACGGGACCCTGGCCTCCAGGCCCCAAGCCATGGTCATGTTGTCGACCCGCTTGACCGGGTCGTCCACCAGCATGATGCGGGTGTCGATGCGCAGGGCCTTGTCGATGGGGCGCTCCGCCCCGCAGGAGGCAAAATGGCGTTTGACGAACTCGAAGCTGTAATCGCGCTCCAGAAAGCGGGGATCGACCGCCGCCGCATACTCCGTGTGGCTGCGGTCGAAAAAATGCCCCGCATAGTCGTGGAGGGGGTCGATACTGTCCATCAGGAGGGGATACCAGTGATAGCCGCCGAAGATCTCGTCGGCGCCCTGGCCGCTCTGGACGACCTTGACATGCCGGGCCACGGCCTGGCTCAAGAGGTAGAAGCCGATGCAGTCGTGGCTGACCATGGGCTCGCTCATGGCGGCAATGCAGGTCTCGATGGACCCCAGCACGTCCGAGGCATCGCATTCGATGCGGTGATGCTCGGTGGCGAAGGCTTCGGCAACAATATCCGAATAGGCGAATTCGTTGCCTTCCTCCCCGTTGACGGCATCAAAGCCGATGGAAAAGGTCTTCAGGTTTTTCTGCCCCAGCTCGGCCAGCAGGCCCACCACGAGGCTGGAATCAACGCCGCCGGAAAGCAGCACGCCCACGGGGACATCCGCCGTGAGGCGGCGCCGGACCGCCCGGCGCAGGACCTCGCGGACAAGATCCCGCCATTCGAACAGGCCGAAGCGGCGCTCCTCGGGGCGGGGACCGAAGTCGAGCTTCCAGTAGGGGTCCTTGTCGACCGTGCCCCGGGCGTCGACGGTCATGGTCTCGCCGGGGGGCAGCTTGCGGACGTCCCTCAGGATGGTATGCGGGGCGGGAACCACCGAGTGGAACGTCATGTAGTGGTGCAGGGCCACCGGATCGATGGCGCCGTCGATGCCGCCGCCGGCAATCAGGGCCGGCAGGGACGAGGCAAAACGCAATTCGTGGGCGCTCTTGCGGTAGTAGAGCGGCTTGATGCCCAGGCGGTCCCGCGCCAGGAACAATCGGCCGCGGTCCCGTTCGTAGACGGCAAAGGCGAACATGCCGTTGAAACGGCGCACGCAGTCGCGCCCCCAGGCATGATAGGCTTTCAGGATGACTTCGGTGTCGCCGGAGGAAAAGAAGGTGTAGCCCTTGTCTTCCAGATCCTGCCGCAATTCGGGATAGTTGTAGATGGCGCCGTTGAAGATGATCGACAGGCCCAGAGCGTTGTCCACCATGGGTTGATGGGCGCGCTCGCTCAAATCGATGATCTTGAGACGCCGGTGTCCGAGGACGGCCCCCCCTTGAACGAAAAGCCCCTTGGCGTCGGGGCCACGCCGCTGCAAAGCGCCGGTCATCTTTTCGACGCAGCGTGTCGAGGTTTCCCGCCCATTGAAGGTCAATTGCCCGCAAATACCGCACATAAATCCGCCTTGGGCCTTTCCGCCCTATTCGAGGTCCAGCCAGTAAGGCCTGAAATCGTAGTGCCGGTGGAGCGCCATTTCGTCGTCGCGGCCAAGCGGACGTTCCCGATCGTATTCCGGGCTGTTTTCGATGGCCTTGCGGTCCATGCGCACATGCACCCGCGAGCGTTTCCAGTCGACGTCACTGGCCCAGGCCGGGGAGATCAGAACCTTGCGGCCCGGGAGCCAATTGCGGGTATCCACCACCAGGTAGCGGATGGACCAGGTCGTCTCCTCCAGCAGGAAGTCCTCCACGTGTCCGACCTTGTCGTCCAGGGCCTGGATGTCATATCCGGAGACTTCCTTGACGGAGCGCAAATGCTGCTCGCCGGGTTTTTCGATGTCTTCGAAAGGTTTTTCGATGGGTTTCATGGCCTCCGGCGGCGGGGTCAGGGCGGTGCCCCAGGCGTGGGGACCGTACCAGTAGGGCGGCCAGTTGTAGTGCTTCACCAGCTCCAGCTCGTACTGGCGCGAGACCGGCATGTCGCTGTCGAGGGGCGGGCTGTCCTTGATCCCCTCCCGGTTCAGGCTGACCGGGATCGTGTCGCTGCGCCAGTCCCAATCGTGCAGGGCGCTGGGGGAGATCAGGACCTTGCGGCCCGGCAGCCACTTGCGGGTGTCGGCCACCATGTAGCGAATCGTCCAATAGCGGTCGTCGAAAAGAAAATCTTCGCAGCGGCCGATTTCGCCGTCCGTGGCGCGCAGGTCGGCCCCAAGAAAGGCGTAAACGCTGTGGATCATGATCGACTCCTTTCGATCGTTAGTGTGCAAAGGCGTTGCCCATCGCCCCGTTTATCGACTTGAAGCGAAATCCTAGCGGGAAGCACGCCATGGGACAATGGGGTCCATCAGGCAATTGTTGCCCATCAAGAGGGTATGTTGAGCAGCGGTCGGCTAGAATTTGCGGTGGCGCAGGATATTGAACACGAGCCAGAGCCCGATCAGGGCCGAAATGACATAGCCCACGACCCCGATGGCCGGGTAACCGAAGATGTAGGGGCGCACGCCGGTGGTGATGATCATCGACGATCCCACGATCATGGCGGCGATGATCATGGCGAAGGCCAGGCGGTTGGTGATGTTTTCCAGGGTTCCCAGCAGCCCTTCCAGGTTGGTGTGGGCGAAGCGGATGGTCAGGTCGCCCCGCTCGACCTTGTGCATGATCCGCAGCAGACGGCCGGGGATTTCCTGGCGATGGCGCAACAGCGAGGGCACGGTCGATTTGAGGAGATGCCAGATACGGCGCACGCCGAAACGGGCCCGCCCCAGGCGTTCGATGTCCCGTCGGGATTCCGAGATGACATCCAGGGCGGGGTACATCATGCGCGCGGTGCCCTCCGCCGTCACGAGGGCCTTGATCATCAGGATCAAATCCGGGTGCAGGCGCAGGTGATAGTCCCGCACCATGTTGACCACGTCCATCAGCAGTTGGCCGATGTTCATCTCCTCGAGCGGGACGGCGTAGTAGGTATCGATGACATCCATCAGCTCGCATTCCAGGCCGCGGCGGTCGACGTCCGCGCTGGTGTCGCTCAACCGGAACAGCGACGTCATCAGACCCTGGCTGTCCCGCTTCAGGATGGCGCTCAGGACCTCGATGAGCTCCAGCCGGTCGTGTTCCGTCAGGCGCCCCACCATACCCCAGTCGATCAGGCACAAGCGATCGTCGGTGGTGATGATCATGTTGCTGGGGTGCGGGTCGGCGTGAAAGAAGCCGTCCTCCAAAATCTGCTTGACCGCCGTGCGCAACCCCAGCCGGGCGAACGTATGCGCCCGTTCGGGATCGATGAAGTCATACTGTTGGACCGGCGTGCCCTGGATATGCTCCATGATCAGAATGCTCTCGGAGCCGTAGTCCTCGAACACGGTCGGGATTTGCAGACGGGTGTCTTCTTTCATGTAGGAGCGCGCAATCACCATGTTGCGTCCCTCCCGCCGCAAATCCATTTCCCGGCGCAGGGTCCGGCGTACATGTTTGACCAGGGCCGGCAGGTCGTAGACCTTCAGTTGTTCGAAGGTTCCGTCGAGACGATGGACGATGTATTCAAGGATGTCCATGTCCGTCTCGATGGTGTGCCGAATGCCGGGGCGTCGGATCTTGACCGACACGATGGCGCCTTCCTTGCGCAAAACAGCCCGGTGAACCTGGGCAATCGAGGCGGCGGCCAGCGGTGCCGCATCGAAGACCGAGAAGACCTCTTCGAGCTTTTGCCGGTAGGCGGATTCGACGGCGTCGCGGATGATGTCGAAATCGAGAGCGCCCACGTCGGCCTGCAGCTTGCCCAACTCCCGGATCAGGGAGGCCGGCAGCAAATCGGGCCGCAAACTCATGATCTGACCGAATTTGACAAAGGTCGGTCCCAGGGCATCGAGCACTAGACGGATGCGGACTTCCGTCCCCAGTTCAGCCGCTTCCGAGCGGGCTTCGGATACCGAAATGCCGGGCAGGTCGAGGCGTTCGATCAGATCCTCGAAACCGAAGCGCAGCAGAACCTTGGCGATGTCCTTGAGGCGATTGATGTTGGACAAGACTTTGAATTCCACGTGGGGGCATCCTTCTGCTCATACGGAAACAGGAAAGGGATAAAAACGCAT
>CAYMQN010000277.1:0-4226 GCA_964392545.1 uncultured Desulfobacteraceae bacterium | reverse complement strand
CATTCTCGGCACCGAGCGGCATGAAAGCCGCCGCATCGACAACCAGTTGCGGGGCCGCTCGGGACGCCAGGGCGATCCCGGCTCCAGTCGCTTCTACCTGGCCCTCGAGGACGACCTGCTGCGCATTTTCGGCGGCGAGCGGATTACCTCGATCATGAACCGATTGGGCATGGAAGAGGGCGAGCCCATCGAGAATGCGCTGATTACCCGGGCCATCGAAAATGCCCAATCCAAAGTGGAAGGCCACAATTTCGACATTCGCAAGCAGCTGCTCGAATACGACGACGTGATGAACCAGCAACGGGAGGTGATCTACCAGCAGCGCCGCGAGGCGCTGACGGGGGAAAACTTGAAATCTTCCATCGAGGCGATCATCAGCGAATTGGCGGCCGAAATGGCCGCCCGCTATGCCGATGAGCGGCTCCCGGCCGATGAATGGGATTGGAAAGGCATTGGTGAAAGCGTCCTGAAGCAGTTCAATTTTCGCCTGGCAGACCCGGATGCCGACACCCTGGACGGATTGAACGCCGACGGACTGGCGCAATACATCGAAGATGCCGCCCTCAGGATCTACGAAGAGCGGGAAGCCACCATCGGGACCGAAAACATGCGGGCCCTCGAGCGCCACATCATGCTGATGACCGTGGACAGCCTGTGGAAGGACCACCTCCTCAGCATGGATCATCTCAAGGAAGGCATCGGTCTGCGCGGCTATGCCCAGCAGAACCCCCTCATCGTCTACAAGAAGGAGGGGTTCGCGATGTTCCAGGACATGATCGAGCGCATCAAGGAGGAGTCCGTAGGCATTCTCTATCGGATCCAACTGGCGGAACCCGAGGAAATCGAAGACCTGCGCCGCCCCAAGGAGCAGCCCATGGTGTTCTCCGGCGGCGGCGACAGTCCGCCGCCCAAAAAACAGCCGGTGCGCAAGGCCCGGAAAAAGATCGGGCGCAATGCCCCTTGCCCCTGCGGCAGTGGTAAGAAGTACAAGCAGTGCTGTGGCCGTTGACAGGGAGTGGATAACCGGCGCCTCGCCCCGAAATGCTGCGTTCCCGCCCTCGCGCATTGGCGCTCATCCCGCCGTTGGAGGCTGTGTCACAATTGGCACGAAAGGAATTCGTCATAGGACGTCATGCCGGCGAAAGCCGGCATCTCTCACAATTTCATTCCGTTAGCCCAATAAGATGCCGGCTTCCGCCGGCATGACGGACAAAAACGGATTATTTCGTCGCTTTTAATCCGCAGATGACACCGATAGACGCAGATAACGCCATAACCGCATAAACCCTGTAAATGAACTGCCCTTTTAGTCTTCGGAAAACACTTCGATTACGACAACAACAGCCGTTCCGCTTCGCTCCACTGACAACGACAACGATAAAACCGAACCCCTTAAAACACGATCCCGATAGCGATCCCGACCCCGACGGCGATGATAGCCGTTTTAAGGGATATGCAGTCGGTGGCCGCCTGTTCCCAGCGTTCGGATTTTCTTCTCTGAGATATGCCGCAAACAGGTACCCGGGTATCGGAGAAAAACGGGGTCGCTATCGGAATCGGCATCGAAATGACGCTAGCTGGCGGGCTTGGACACGAACAATTGCCGGTTCTCACCGGCATGACGGGCAAAATACCTCCCCCCTCCTTCCGGGCCGTATCGGGAGCTATCGCGGGCTTCCCGTGTCAGCGCGTCATGACGGAAATACCCACCAGCCGCGGATTGACAGCGATCGCTGCGATCCGCAAGGCTTTTTCGCCCCGGGCCCGGCGCAGCAGACCTTTACAATATCGGTCGTTGATGCTTATCATTGTCGTGGTTAAAAAAGAATCCCATCCCACCTGCGGGCAGTGGATGCCGGTCAATTCGTCGGGAGGTTGTCAGCACGTATGAGTCAGCAACGGTCTGATTCCGATATCGCTCTTTTCCCCAAGCATGCCAACGAGGTGCGCGAGCCCTCCATGTACCGGGTGCTGCTGATCAACGACGATTACACGACCATGGAGTTCGTGGTGGAAATCCTCGTCAAGGTGTTTCACAAACCCTATGACGAGGCCACACGCATCATGCTCCATGTTCACCAGCAAGGCTCCGGCCTCTGCGGCATCTTTACCTTCGAAGTGGCCGAGAGCAAGGTTCATACGGTTCACAATCTGGCCCGTGAGAATGGGTTCCCGTTAAAATGCACCATGGAAAAGGAATGAACCATGATCAGTAAGGAACTCAGTGCGACACTCGGACTGGCCGTCAAGGAGGCCAAAAAGCGGCGGCACGAATATGTCAGTACCGAACATATCCTGTTTGCCATCCTGTTCGACCATACCGGCATTCAGATCATCGAAGGCTGTGGCGGGGTTGTCGAGGAACTGAAGCGCGATCTTGAGAAATTTTTCGATGATCGGGTGGAAAGCATCCCCGAAGGCCAGGAGTACGTTCTCCAGCAGACCCTGGGGTTTCAGCGGGTCATCCAACGGGCGGTCAACCATGCCCGTTCGGCGGAAAAACCGGAGGTCAACGTGAGCGACATCATGGCCTCGATCTTCCTGGAAAAAGACTCGTTCGCCGAATACTTCCTCACTTCCCAGGGTCTGACCCGACTCGACGTATTGAGCTATATTTCCCACGAGGCCGAAGTCGATCCCTTCCAACCGGGACGCGGGGATCCCGGCAAGATGCCCGAAAACAAGGAAAAGAAAGAGAGCGCCAATCCCCTGGAGGCCTTTACCGTCGATCTGGTGGAAAAAGCCAAGGAAGGCCGGCTCGATCCCTTGATCGGAAGGGAAATCGAGCTTGAGCGCACGCTGCAGGTGCTTTGTCGCCGGCGCAAAAACAATCCGGTTTTCGTCGGCGATCCGGGGGTCGGTAAAACGGCCATTGCCGAGGGACTGGCCCAGCGTATTCAGACGGGGGACGTGCCGGAGCTGTTGCAGGATGTACGCATCTACGCCCTCGATCTCGGGGGGCTGCTGGCCGGCACCAAATACCGGGGGGACTTCGAAAAACGCCTCAAGGGTGTCATCAACGAACTGAAAAAACGGCCCAACGCGATTCTGTTCATCGACGAGATCCACACGATCGTAGGGGCGGGGGCCACCAGCGGCGGCTCCATGGATGCCTCCAATATTCTCAAGCCGGTGCTGACCTCCGGTGAGCTGCGCTGCATCGGGTCCAGTACCTACGAGGAGTACAAGAACCATTTCGAAAAAGACCGGGCGCTCTCGCGACGGTTTGAAAAAATCGAAATAGCGGAGCCCACGGTGGGTCAGACCGTGAAAATTCTGAAGGGCCTCAAGAGCCGCTATGAAGATCACCACGGAATCCACTACATGGATACGGCCCTCAAATCAGCGGCCGAGCTTTCCCACAAATACGTCAACGACCGTTTTCTGCCGGACAAGGCCATCGACGTGATCGACGAAGCGGGGGCCTTTGTGCGGCTGTCCGGCTCCGCCCGACGGACCAAGATCAATCCGTCGGATATCGAAAAAATCGTGGCCAAAATGGCCAAGATTCCGCCTCAAAGCGTTTCGACGTCCGACAAGGTCAAACTGGAGCAATTGGAGCCCCAGCTCAAAAAGGTGGTTTTCGGGCAGGACGATGCCATTGCGTCTCTGGCAACGTCCATCAAGCGCTCCCGGGCCGGCTTGGGAACGCCGGGCAAACCGGTGGGATCGTTCCTATTTACGGGCCCCACCGGGGTCGGAAAAACCGAAGTGGCCCTGCGGCTCGCCGGACTTCTGAATGTCGAATTCCTGCGCTTCGACATGAGTGAGTACATGGAGAAGCATGCCGTGGCGCGGCTCATCGGGGCGCCGCCGGGCTACGTGGGGTTCGATCAGGGCGGTCTGCTGACCGACGGGATTCGCAAGCACCCCCACAGTGTGCTGCTGATGGATGAAATCGAAAAGGCCCACCCGGATGTCTACAATATTTTGCTGCAGGTCATGGATCATGCGACCCTGACCGACAACAACGGCAAAAAGGCCGATTTCCGCAACGTCATTCTGATCATGACCTCCAATGCCGGCACGCGGGAGATGAGTACCCAGACCATCGGCTTCGGCGACAAGGCCGCGGACACCCGGTCCAAGGGCCAGAAGGCCATCGAGCGCTATTTCAGCCCCGAGTTTCGCAACCGGCTGGACGGCACGATCCTTTTTCACTCCCTGACCGTGGAGATCATGGAGCAGATCGTCGACAAGTTCATCGACGAGCTCAACGATCAAAT
>CAYMQN010000276.1:0-4231 GCA_964392545.1 uncultured Desulfobacteraceae bacterium | reverse complement strand
GGAAGGTGGCGTGATGTGCCGCTGTGTGGTAAGTCGTGGGGAAATGTATAGAAATACAGGATCTGCACCCCAATGAATTGGATTTTTTTTATCGCAATAAGTATCTGGCTGATACTCTGGTTTGGAATCAAGTGGTGGTTTTTCTCCCGACGAGTCGTTGCTGAAGTACTGCCGACACCCGGCGTTCCTTTTCAATTGCACTTTTCGACAGATGAAAAGAAAAAAATGTCAATGCGCTTTGAGTTTGATTTTGCTCACGGAGGTGGAGAAGACGATTTTGGTGCGGTAATCGAGCTTTACGTGGATATTAACGGAGAAATCACTGAAGATATTATCGGAATCGGCGAACGGGTTCACATGAAAGTAAATCGGGTGGTTAAAGGTTTTTTAATGGGAAGAGACAGCCACTCTCCCAAGGGAGCAAGATCCAAAGCTACGGTGATTCCGGTAGAGTTTGTGCTGAACCCAGGTAATGAGGTATATGTCAAAGGGACGGTTCACCTTGAGCCGGAAACCAAAGCTGACCACATGCGGATTTATGTAGTGGAGTGAAATAGTATAGGTGCAAACTTGAGAGTTTGAAGATCCTTATTTGGGAAGCGATATCTCTGGCGGCACCAGCATGGTTTCGATGACTGGAAAGAACAGAAAATCATTTGTTGAACGAAGCCGCCTTCGGCGGCAGCTTTTAGGCCCAGACAGAACAGGCTCGTAGCTGGTCTCGAGATCTCATCGAACGGCCAACCAAACGTTCGGTTCCAAAAACAAAGAGATGGGGCCATCCTAGCGATGATGAAAGGCAGCTTCGAGATCACCAGCGAGCCCGACGCCGGCACCACGGCTCGGATAAGCCTCCCGGCGAGCCCGGCCGATGCCTGAGCGCACTTCTCAGGAGCCCTTGTTCAACCCGGCCGCCCGGCACACCCGGTCGGTGACGAGGACAAGGACGTCATCATGGCGGCCTGCTACGATTCGTCGTGGCCCACCAGTTCGGCAGCGTGTTGTCGCTGATCGGTAAGCCGGGCGCCGGTGGGTCGTGGCGGGTTTGCGGTCAGGCCTGGCGGCGGCCCAGGAACCACCACAGGAGAACCAGCGCGAGCCAGGGTGCCCGGGGACCGGCGGGGGGTGCCAGCGCGCAGCCACCCCCGCCCTGATCGTCGTCACAGGCCGAGGTGTCGAAGGCCAGGCAGTCGCCAGCGCAGGCCAGATCGCCCGCGTCGGAGCCCTGGCTGATGCAGTCCTGGCCGTCCAACTCGGGCCCGTCGCACACCTCGGGGCCCTCCAGGGTGTCGTTGCCGCAGGGGGTGGAGTCGGCCTGGCCCGGGTGGCTGGGATCGAAAGCAGGGTGGCCGTGCCTATGGTCCAGGCGCCGTCGGGATCGTCCAGTTCCAAGCCGGAGGTGTAGCCGTCCTGGTCCGGATCGCCGTCGAACAGGGCCGACCAGTCGGCGTCGTTGCCGTTCAGGCAGGTCTCTACGAAGCGTATGGCACCCCCTCTACGAAGCGTATGGCACCCCGGGAGTGGAGCGTCCCTTTTTTTTGCTGTCGGCGAATAAAACGGCTCCCCCGCGGATACCACAGACAGGAGCAGGACACGGGACACGGAACAACGAAAGGAGCCTTCCGATGACGACTGCGAATCCGATGCCGACCAAGACCTCCGATCACCTCGGCCAGAGATACGCCTTCGGGCTGGCGTCCCTGCTGCTGGGGATCGCGTCGTTCGTCCACCTGCTGGGCGTCGAAAAAGCCGTGCTGGCCATCGTTTTCGGCGTGCTGGCCGTGCGCCCCCGGGTGCCCCGGCTTCGCCCAGGCTGGGCCAGAGCGGGCATGATCCTCGGGGCTGTGATGCTGGCCTGCACCCTGGCCGCGCTGCTGCTGTTCCACCATGAGTTGTTCGCGCTAGTCGAGCGTCTCGCGACTGCGGCATGAGCCGGCCGGTGACGGCCGCCGGGGATGCCACCATGGGCATCCCCGGCGTTATTGTCTTTGAGCGCGAGGGGATCGGCCTGGTAAACTCGTCTTGCGGGTGCGGGAACATGACCGAGCGGGAAGCCATCCAGCGATGTCTCGGCGGCGACCAGGAAGCCTACGGCATGGTGGTCCGCAACGTCCAGCGTCGGGCGCTGTTCGTCGCGCTTCGCATCCTGCGCGACGAGGCCGAGGCACAGGACGCCGTCCAGGTGAGCCTGGTGCGGGCCTTCGAGCGGCTCGAACAGTTCGACCCGGGCCGGCCCTTCTATCCCTGGTTCCGCGTCATCCTGAAGAACGAATGTCTGAAACGGCTCGAAAAGAAAAAACGGGAGATGCCCCACGAACAGATGCCCGAACGCGTCGACCAGGGCCGGCCCGGGCTGCAACTGGAGGTCAGGCAGGCGCTCGACCGGCTGGATGACAAGGACCGGGCCGTCCTGACCCTGAGACATCTGGAAGGTAGATCCTACCGCGAGATCGCCGGCAGCCTGCACATTCCCCAGGGAACCGTCATGTCCAGGCTGCACGCCGCCCGGGCCCGGCTGCGCCGGATTCTGCAGGAGGAACCATGAACCCCGATTGCCACCAGATCGCCTCCTTGATCGCGGGGGCCGTCGACGACCAGCTCACCGACGAGCAATGGGCGCAGCTGGAGGCGCACCTCGAACACTGTGCCGCCTGCCGCACGCTTCTCGAGCAGCAGCAGGAGACCGCCCTCGGCCTGGAGGGGCTCGATCCGGCCTTCGCGCAACGGGATCTCTGGCCGGCCGTGCGACGCAGCCTGCCCGTCAAATCGAAGTCCGGGCGGCTCGGCTGGCTGGCGGTGATCGTCGCGCTCGGGGCCCTGCTCAAGCCGATCGACCTCTTCGTGGCCGGTGAGCTGGGCCCGGTGTTGCGGGTGGCCGCGCTGCTGCTGATCGTGGTCGTGTTCGCACTGGCGGGGGAGAACCCCTTCCGCCTCGCTGACGACGCCGAGCTCGGCATCACGGACCCGGCGACCGGTACCAAAGGAGGATGACCCATGGATGCCCGAGAACCCCGCAGGCCGTCGGAAGGACTGCTCGGTCAGAAATACGCGTTCGCGACAGCGTCCCTGGTGCTGGGCATCGCTTCCTTCGTGCATTTCCTGGGGCTGGAAAAGGCCCTGCTCGCCATCGCGTTCGGTGTGCTGGCCCTGCGTTCGCCCGCGGCCCGTCTGCGCCGCAGATGGGCCATCGCCGGGATCGCGCTCGGCTGCACCATGGTGGTGATCCTGCTTTTCGCGATCGTGTTCTACCACCAGGAGCTCGCCGCCCTGATCGAGCACCTGAAGAAGTTCGGCTAAGCGGATAGGCAATTCAAACCCCCTTTTCCTTCTTCCGACCCAGCCACGCATCGCACTCCAAGGCTGAATCCCACCACGCCAACGGATCATCTCTGCTTTCCCTTGAGGAGGGTGTCGACAAATCCGAAGCGGCGTATTCCTTCCCAACCATGAAATTCTCGACGTAGGGGCGGCACGTCAAAGGAGTACACGAGATGAACAAGTCCGATACCAAGCTGATTTTTCTGCCGTGTATCGACTCCGACAAACTGGCGAGGGACCAGATGGCGAAGCTCACGATGACCAGGGGGCGCGCCAGGAAGCTGGGCGAAGAGGCCGTGGCGATCTCGAGCGTAGGAACCTACGAGAACCCGGAGGGGCTGACGGTGGACATGGGCGCCGAGGTGCAGGCGGCCTGCGACAATACGGTCAGCATCAAGCCGCTGGATGAGCTGCCGGAGCCGCCGGAGCGCGAGCCCACGGACATGGAGATCCAGGTGATCAACGCCACCACCCTGGAGGCATCGAGGCAGCTCGTAAACGAGGGGCTGCGGCCGCTGGCGCTCAACTTCGCCAACGGCATCCAGCCGGGGGGCGGTTTTCTTCATGGCTCCCTGGCCCAGGAGGAAAGCCTCTGCCGTTCCAGCGCCCTGTATCAGACCATCGAGGGCGACCCCATGTACGCCTACCACAAGACCCGGCCACTGCCGGATTCAACCGACTGGTCCATCCTGTCCCCCGACGTGCCGGTGTTCCGCGAGGACAGCGGGACCAACTTGGACAAGCATTGGCTCTTGAGCTTCATCACCTGCGCGGCGCCCTTTGCGCCCGGAGTCGGCAAGTTCGAGGCCTCCGACCTGCTGCACAAGCGGATCCTTCGGGTGCTGGCCATCGCCCGCGCCTAAGGCTACGAAACACTGGTGCTGGGGGCCTGGGGTTGCGGCGCCTTCTACTG
>CAYMQN010000275.1:0-4270 GCA_964392545.1 uncultured Desulfobacteraceae bacterium | reverse complement strand
AATTGCACGCCGCGGATGTTTTTATGATCGATATTCCCTGGAACGGATTCAGCCAATCCAAAAAGGTGGGCGACCTCGCGGATCACCATCGGTGATTCCACCTTCTTTCATGCCGGTCTGCCGGCCCTGGTGGATGCGGTCTCCCAGGGCGTGCGCGTCGTCCTCGTGATCCTGGACAACCACACCACGGCCATGACCGGCAACCAGCCCACGCCGGACAGCGGCTGGGGCGCCGGCGGCGAATCCCTTCGCAAGGTCGATATTGTCAAACTGGTCGAAGGCTGCGGTGTGGATTTCGTGCGGGTCGCCGATCCCTATCGAACGGATGCCCTGATCACGATTCTCAAGGAGGCTCTGGCCCACAGCCGGGAAGCCGGCGGCCCGGCGGTGGTGATTTCCCGCCGTCCCTGCCTGATCGACAAGCGGGCCACCCTGGAAAAAACCAGCGCTGCCCCCCCCGTGGTAACGGAGGATTGCGACGGCTGCGGCTACTGCGTCCAGCATTTCGAGTGTCCGGCGATCGTGATGGCGGAAGACGAAAGCCATGTCACCATCGATCCCGTGCTGTGCACCGGCTGCGGTGTCTGCCGCTACGTATGTCCGAAAAAAGCCCTGCGGTTCGACACCTAAACGGGGAGGACGCTTCCAGGACGGGAAAGGATGCCATCGAAGCATATGACGGATACCATTCAACAGCAGATTGTCATCAGCGGCGTGGGCGGACAGGGCGTGCTGTTCGTCACCCGGCTCATGGCGGAAGCCGCGATCCGCAAGGGGCTGTCCGTTCTGACATCGGAAACCCACGGCATGGCCCAGCGGGGAGGGACGGTCATTTCCCACTTGAAGGTGGGCCCTTTCACCAGCCCGCTGATCCGCACCGGACAGGCCGATGTCTTGATGGCCCTGAAAGCCGAAGGTGCCCGGCAGCACGGCCATTATCTGCGCCGCCAAGGCTGGGCCATGGTCAACGGCCCCGAGGGGGGGGACGGTGTTCCTGGAGCAAACGGCTGTCAACTGGACGCCGACCGCCTGGCCCGGGACATCGGCAACCCACGGTCCGTGAACCTGGTGGTGCTCGGGGCGGCCCTGGGATGGGGCGGAGCCGATCCACTTTTCTGTGCCGCGGACGATATCCGGACGGTTCTGGCCGAGCGCCTGGCGGCCAAGCCCGATTTGCTGGAGATGTCCACCAAGGCGCTGGAGGCGGGCCTGCGGGTCTGCCGATAGGTTCGATGCCGGTGCCCATTACTAACTTCCGTTTTCGGCCCGGGCCGAAAACGGGCGCAAGGGAGGAGAGCCAACCATGAAACGCAACCCCGATGCAAGGATGACCCTGTGCCTTACCATCGCCCTGGCGGTCTGTCTGCTGGTGCCGGCCTTACTCAGCGCCGGCCCGATCACCCTGAGCTACGCCAATTTCCCGCCGGCCCCGACCTTTCCCTGCGTCCAGATGGAGCGCTGGAAGGCCGAGGTGGAAAAGCGCACCAACGGTCAGGTGGCCATCAAGACCTATCCGGGGAGCACGCTTTTGGGCGCCAAGGAGATGATGGACGGCGTAATCGCCGGCCAGGCGGACATCGGCAACCTCTGCATGGCCTATCAGCCGGGGCGCTTCATCGTGACCAATGCCACCAGTCTGCCCCTGGGGATCCCCAACGCCCGGGTGGGGAGCCTGGTCCTGTGGGATCTGTATCAGAAATACCAACCCGAGGCCTTTCGCCAGGTGAAGGTGCTCGCCATGTTCACCACCGCCCCGGCCAATATCATGTCCAAGACCCCCGTGCGCAGCCTCGAGGACATCCAGGGCCTGGATTTGCGGGCTTCGGGCGGGGCCGCCCAGATTCTCAAGGCCTGGGGCGCCAACCAGGTCGGCATGCCCATGTCGGACACCCCCGAAGCGCTCCAGAAGGGGGTCGTACAGGGGCTTTTTTCTTCCCTGGAAGTCATGAAGGATCTCAAGTTCGCCGAGAGCTGCGGTTACATCACCATGACGGATACGGTGATCTATCCCTTTGCGGTGGTCATGAACCTGGATCGCTGGAACGCCTTGCCGCCGGATGTTCAAAAGGTCATGGAGGACATGGCCCGGGAACAGGCCGAATGGACCGGCAACTACATGGATCAGCATGTCCAGGCTTCCGTGGACTGGTCGGTCAAGGAGCACGCGGTGGAGATCATCACCCTGGATGCC
Organism: uncultured Desulfobacteraceae bacterium; assembly: GCA_964392545.1. Classification (GTDB taxonomy): domain Bacteria; phylum Desulfobacterota; class Desulfobacteria; order Desulfobacterales; family UBA5852; genus JABZFP01. The sequence goes on along the minus strand of CAYMQN010000275.1, from coordinate 2,079 downwards.
GATACCAAAGCGGCCTGGGACCGCAAACTGCAGTTCATCGTCGACAATTGGGTGGCCGAGGCCAAGGCCAAGGGCTTTCCCGCCGAGGAAATCGTGGCGGACATTCAGAAGCTGACCCAATCGCACCAATAGACCGGCCGACGGCCGGGGCCGCAGTCCCCGATGCGGGGGTGCGGCTTCTTTTTTGAGGGGTGACCGATATGGCCGGGCTGGAACGCGTCATGGGGTTGTTGAACCGCCTGCTGGTTTTCTGCGGCGGCATGTTTCTGCTGGGCATGGTGGTGCTGACCTGCGCCAACATCATCAGCCGGGTGGTCTGGCTGCCCATCCGGGGCACCTTCGAGCTGATGGGCTATTTCGGTGCCGTGGTGGCGGCCGCCGCCCTGGCCTATACGCAGTTGCATCGCGGCCACATCGCCGTCAATGTCCTGATCAGCCGCTTCTCGCGCCAAACCCAGCGGCGTCTGAACGCCTTCAACAACGCCGCCTGCACGCTTTTCTTCGCTTTGGTAACCTGGCAGATGGTGCTCAAGGCCCACGGCTTCATGACCACTGGTGAGGTGTCCGAAACCCTGCGGATCATTTTCTACCCCTTTACCTACATGGTGGCCGTCGGCTGCGGGGTCATGACCCTCGTGTTCCTGGTGGATTTCCTCAACGCCATGGCCAACCGCAAAGGAGCCGCCAAATGAGTGCGGCGATGATCGGGCTTCTGGGCATCGTCGTCCTGCTGGCCGTGCTGTTCCTGCTCGGCATGCCGGTGGGTATTGCCATGGCCATGGTGGGTTTCACCGGGTTTTGCTATCTCGTCTCCTTCAAGGCGGGGCTCTACATGCTGAGCTCGGTTTTCTGGGACACCTTCTCCACTTACGGCCTGACCGTGATTCCCCTGTTCATCTTCATGGGACAGGTGGCCTTTTACTCGGGGGTCAATGCCAAACTCTACAATGCCGCCTACAAATGGGTCGGTCACATCCGCGGCGGCATTGCCATGGCCACGGTCCTGGCCTGCTCGGCCTTTTCGGCCATTTGCGGCTCCAATGCCGCCACCGCCGCCACCATGACGACGGTGGCCCTGCCCCAGATGCGCAAATTCGGCTACCATCCCAAGCTCAGCACCGGGGCCATCGCCTGCGGCTCCACGCTGGGCGTGGTGATCCCGCCCAGCGTGGTGCTGATCGTGATCGGCCTGTCCACGGAGCAGTCCATCGCCCGGCTGTTCTACGGCGGCGTGGGGGCCGGCATCCTGCTGACCCTGCTGTTGTTGGTCACCGTGGCGGCCGTCTGCGGCCGCCATCCGGACTGGGGACCGGTGGGGCCGCCCACGACCTGGCGCGAGCGCTGGCGATCGCTGGCCGGTGCCATGGAGATGGTGATCCTTTTTCTGCTGGTCATGCTGGGCCTTTTCTTCGGCGTCTTTACGCCCACCGAAGCGGGGGCCGCCGGCAGCCTGCTGGCGCTTGTGATCGCCGGTGTTCAGCGGCGGCTGAGCTGGAAGGGGTTCCTGGCTTCGGTCACGGATACCCTCAAAATTTCCTGCATGGTGATCGTGATCGTGACGGGGGCCATGATTTTCGGACGTTTCCTGGCCGTGACCCGCATCCCCTTCGATATTGCCGATTGGGTGGTGGGCCTGCCGATTCCCAAGATCGGCGTTATGGGCATCATTTTTCTGATTTACATCATCGGCGGGGCGGTCATGGACGCCCTGGCCCTGCTGCTGATCACGATCCCCATCTTTTTCCCGGTGGCGACCGAGCTGGTATACCACCCCGTTTGGTTCGGGGTGACGATTACCGTTGTGACGACCCTGGGGGCGGTGACGCCTCCCGTGGGCGCGACCACCTACGTGGTGGGCGGGATGGCCACGGACATCCCCCTCGAAGACGTCTTCCGGGGCGTGGCCTATTTTCTGCCGGCCTATATCGTTTGCATCCTGATTTTGATGCTGGTGCCCGAGATCGCGACGTTTTTGCCGGATCTGCTTCACTGAGGCGCGTGTCCGGCCAGAAAGGGCATCTTTCGGCCCAGGCCGGCGTTCTCGCTCTTCTGAAATCCTCGACGTAGCCGGGCTACGCC
>CAYMQN010000274.1:0-4295 GCA_964392545.1 uncultured Desulfobacteraceae bacterium | reverse complement strand
GGCTGTGTCGTAATGCAGTAAAGAGCCCCTTTTTCCCGTCATGCCGGATCCTGGATCGGCGTCCGGGACAGGCTTCGATCCGGCATCTCATTGGGATAACGGCATGCAATTGCATGAGATCCCGGCTTTCGTCGGGATGACGGAATTGAAAATCAAAAACACGATCCCGATCCCGATAGCGACCCCGAACCCCGATTATGTTTTGCCATCTTCCCGGATTCCCTCGTTATCAACGGTCCGCCCTCTCCGTTACATCCTCGATGGCCAGCAGAACCTTGTTCTGCTCCGGGTCTTCTTCCCGCAGGTGGCGGGCGTTGAGGCGTATGACTTTTTCCCCGATGGTGGGGAAGGTATGCGCCACCCGGTAGCCCTCGAAGGTCTGGTGGTCGGCGACCACCTTCTCGAGCATGCCCCGCAGTTCGGGGATCTCCCACTGGCCGTCGCCCAATTCGAACAGGGTCTTGCCCTCGGTGCCCTGGGGGTCGGCCCGGAAGGTTTCGTAGAAGCTGCGGTTGGCGGTCAGCACGCGCAGCTCGTCGTCCAGCACGAGCAGCGCCTCGCGTACCGTGGCCACGATGCTCTCGGTAAATTGCCGGGCCTGGGCCGCCACTTTTTCCTGGGCCGCCTTCTGGGCGTCGATGTTGACGAAGGTGATCACGACGCCCTCGATGCGGTGCTGCTCCCTGCGGTGGACCAGGACGTTCATGCGGTACCAGTGCCCGTCCGTGGTCTCGATTTCGGTTTCGTGGGGCTCGAGGGTGTCCAGCACGCGGCGGGCCTTCGCGGTCAGCCGGGCGCCTTTCAGGTTGTCGGCGATGTGTTCCAGGGGGCGGCCCACGTCCGAGTCGATCAGGTTGACCAGGCCCGTGGCTTCCTGGGTGAATCGGGTCACGCGCAGCTCGCGGTCCAGAAAGACCATGGCGATGCGGGTGCTGTCCAGGGTTTCGGTGACGGCCTGGAAGGCGTGCTGGAGCTCGGTGATCTTATTGTTGAGCTCGTCGTTGACCGTGTTGAGCTCCTCGTTGAGCGAGTGCAGCTCCTCCCGCGAGGACTCCAGCTCCTCGTTGGTGCTCTGCAGCTCCTCGTTGGAGGACTGCAGCTCCTCGTTGGACGAGCGCAGCTCTTCGTTGGAGGTTTCGAGCTCCTCCCGGGCGCTGCGGTATTCCTGGCGCAGGCGCAGCAGCTCCTGTTCCAGCTCCTGGATGCGGCCGGCCTTGAGGTCCTCAGGCGTTGTTGCGCCGCCCTCGCGGGGGGGCGTTTTCCCGGGCTCCCGGCCGGTTTCCATGACCACCACCAGGTGATCCTTCAAAGGCGCCCTGGTGAAGCGCCGGACCTTGAGGTCGACCCAGCGGTGATCGCCGTTGGTCGGGACCCGCAAGCCCGTTTCCTGGACCCAGCCCTCCCTTTCCCGGGCCTTGCGCAGGGCCGCGATCAGGGGGAAGCGCAGCCCTTCCCGGGCCATGTCGGCGATGTTCAGGTTGGGACGGCCCTGGGCCAGTTCCAGGTAGTCGCCGGTGCGGCCGCGGGTGAAGACCACGTCTCCCTCCAGATTGACCACGGCACAGGCCGGGGTGAAGGTTTGCAGGAGAAGGGTTTCCACGGCCTGGTGCAGGCTGGGAGGCGGCTTTTCGGAGGGCGTCTCTTCTTCGGCATCTTTGGGTTCGTGCAGTTTGGACGGGTCGATCTTGCCCGTGGGAAAATGGACCGGGGTGCCGAGGGCCTGCTCCCGTTTGCGGAAGATGCTGTAGGACTTGCTGAGGGACTCGAAAAGCTGGCTGAAGCGGCCGATGGATTCGGAGTTGCCCAGGAAGAGGATGCCGTCCTTGCGCAGCACGTGGTGAAAGAGCGGAATGACCCGGTCCTGGGCTTCGGTCCGCAGATAGATCAGGAGGTTGCGGCAGACCAGCAGGTCGAGGTCCGAAAAGGGCGGGTCGCGCAGGACGTTCTGTTCGGCGAAGATCACCGGCTCGCGCACCTCGCGCGTGACCCGGTAGTGGTTGTCCCCCTTGCTGAAGAAGCGCTCGAGGCGCTCGCTGCCGACGTCCGTGGCGATGTTCTTGGGATACCGGCCGAGGCGGGCCTTTTCGATGGCCCGGGGGTCGATGTCGGTGCCGAAGATCTGCAGCTCCCGCGGGCTCTGGTTTTCGGCCATGTATTCCTGGAAGAGGATCGCGATCGAATAGACTTCCTCGCCGGTGGCGCAGCCGGCCACCCACACCCGCAGGTGGCCGTTGTCTTGGGTGCGCGCGAACATCCCGGGCAGGATCTTCTCCTTGAGAAAGGCGAACGCCTCCGGGTCCCGGAAGAAATTGGTGACCCCGATGAGCAGGTCCTGGAAGAGGGCCCGGCTTTCGGCGTGATCCTCCTGGAGCCGTTTGACATAGTCGGTGACGTTCGACGACTGGGTCACGGTCATGCGCCGGGCGATGCGGCGTTCGAGGGTGCTCGGCTTGTAAAGGCTGAAATCGTGGCGCGTGTGGCGGGCCAGAAAGGATAGAATCGAATCGATGCGCTCGGTCCGGGGGGCCGATTTTTCCGCGGCGGCGGACAATCCGGGGGCCGGGTGCCGGAAATAGGCGACCATGCGCCCGGGCATGGCCTCCGCCGTGGTCACGATGTCCACCAGGCCGGTCTCGATGGCACTGCGGGGCATGCCGCTGTGCTTGGCCGCTGCGGGATCCTGCGCGATGGCCAGGCCGGCGTTTTCCTTGATCGCGTGCAGGCCGTAGCTGCCGTCCGTGCCGGTGCCCGAGAGGATGACGCCGGCGGCCCGCTCGCCGCGCTCCCCGGCGATGGATTTCAGGAAGAGGTCCACGGGCATGTGCAGCTCGTCCCGGGCCGGCCGGTCGCGCAGGCGAAGGGTCTCCCCCTCCAGGACCACGTCCTTGTCCGAGGGGGGCAGGAAGATGGCGTCCGGCCTGGCCGGCATGCCGTCTTCGATGCGCTTGACGGTTACGGTGGTGTGGCGTTCGATGATATCCGGCAGCAGACTGGCCTTTTGCGGGTCGGTGTGGGTGACCACCACGATGGCCATGCCGCTGTCCTCCGGCAGGGCCTTGAAGAAGGCCTCCAGCGCTTCCAGGCCGCCGGCCGAGGCCCCGATGCCGACGACGGGAAACGGCAGGGAAGCACCTTCCTCCGCTGCGGGGCCTTTTGCGGCGGGCGCGGCGTTGCCGGTGCCGGCCTCCGTGTTCGAGGGCTCTTCCTGCAAATCGGCGCGCCGGGCCCGGCTTCCGACGGGTTCGTCTTTTTCAGCAGGATGACGTTTGTCGGACGGCATGCACGAACTCCTTGACAGCGGTTTTCCGGCGCGGAAATCGGGCGTGCCCCTGGGCTGGGCCGCGCTTCGCCGAAGGGAAGTTGGATAGGCTACGCCATCCGTCCCCCGGAAGCAATACCCGTTGGGCTTGGATAGCAAAAGGGAGGATTGCGCGGCAGGCGGGAAACCGCCGCCGCGCACGATCGATCGGGCCGCATCCTTTCACTGCTTGCGTTCCACCAGGCCCTTCTCGATGGCCAGGGTGGTCAGATGGGCCACGTTGTGCAGATCCAGCTTGGCCATGATGTTGGAGCGGTGCTTCTCGACGGTCTTGACGCTGATGTAGAGCATGTCGGCGATCTGGCTGTTGGTGTAGCCCTCGGCCAGCAGCTTCAAAATTTCCTTTTCCCGCTGGGTGACGGTGTCCCAGTCCGACCGGTCCTTGTCCTTTTCCCGCTTGGCCAGGAAGCCGTGCAGGACGTCGCCGGCGATCAGGGGGCTCAAGTAGATCTTGCCGTTCAGCACGCTGTCGATGGCCACCAGCAGCTCGTCGCGGCTGTCGTTCTTGCTGCAGTAGCCGTCCGCCCCGGCCTCGAAGGTCTCCATGACGTAGGGCTCGGACTGGTGAATGGTGAGCACCAGGATCTTGATCTCGGGCAGATAGGATTTGGCGTCCAGCAGGACGGATAGACCGTTCATGCGGGGCATGGACAGGTCCAGGAGCATCAGGTCGGGCTTCAGCCGCTTGACCTTGCGCAGGGCCTCCAGCCCGTCCACGGCCTCCCCCACGATCTCGAGGTCGTCCCGGTTGGCCAGGATGGCCTTGAGCCCCTCCCGCAGCATCTGGTGGTCTTCGGCGACCAATACGCGTTTCTTGGCTGGCATGGGATGCTTCCTTTGTGCATGGTGCGGCCCGGCGGCCGCTCGTTGGGATGCTAGCGCCGACCTTAACGGCCGAGGAAAGGCCCGGCAATACGGTGGAGGCCGTATTTGGGGGTGGGGAAGGGTGTATCGGTAGGGGGGCCGGTCATTGGTC
>CAYMQN010000273.1:3191-4315 GCA_964392545.1 uncultured Desulfobacteraceae bacterium | reverse complement strand
GCGCTCGCCGACGAAGACGATCCCCGGGTAAACGCCATGGCGGCCTGGGCCCTCGGCCGCATCGGCGCCCCCGCCGCCATCGATGCCCTGCAGACGTTTATCTCAAAGGGCGAAGCGATGGTGGACCAGGAGGTGGTTCTGGCTCTCGCGGAGGCCCGCCCGCCCACCGCCTGAGATCGCGGCGGCGGTCCGTCAGACCGTAAGCTGCCAGCAGCGGTGAAGGGTTTTGTGCTTCTGCCGGAAATCTTCCGGGAGCGTGCGGTGGGTGATCTCCACCACCCGGGCCAACGGGAGTTCTTTCAGGCGCGGGATGAAATCCTGGTGGTTGGTGGAGAAAAAGACAATCCCCCCGGGACGCATGACGGCGATCACCGACGCCAGGATGGCGGGGTGGTCGCGGAGGATGTCGAAATCGCGCTGCCCCCCCCGGCTGGCGGAATAGGAGGGGGGATCCACCACGGCCAGATCGAAACGTCGCCCTTCATGCTTGGCCGATGTCAGGAAGGCCCGGGTTCCGGACTGGATCAATGGGTTCCGGGCCGGGTCCATCCCGTTCAGGATCATGTTCGCGCGGGCCCGGTCGAGGGCCGTGCGGGACCGGTCCACCGACACCGTGAGAGCGGCCCCGCCCTTGGCCGCATAACATGAGAAGGCGCCGGTATAGCAGTAGAGGTTAAGGAATGTTTTGCCGGCCGCCATCCCCCGAACCATCCGGCGGGTATCGCGGTGGTCCGCAAAGAGGCCGGTATCCACATAGTCCCAGAGATTCACGTAAAAACGCAGGTCCCGCTCGCGCACCACGATCTTGCGGTCGGTGCGGTCCAGCCGCTCGTAGCGCCTGCCCTCCTGGCGCCCTGCCCAGCGGTTCTTGAGGTGCACCTTGTCCTCCGGCACATCCAATGCACGGGCAACGGCCGCCCCCATCGTCGGCAGCCACTCGGGCACGGATTGCCGCCGCATGTACTCGGCCACCACCAGGTGCCCCGCGTACCAGTCCACCGCCGCCCGGATCTCGGGAATGTCCCCGTCGTAAAGCCGAAAAACCTCGATCTGCCGGCGGGCGAATCGCTTGTGCAGGTGTTTGAAACGCTTCTTCACCCGATTCGCCAGCATTGCGGCCTGCT
>CAYMQN010000273.1:0-3091 GCA_964392545.1 uncultured Desulfobacteraceae bacterium | reverse complement strand
GCCACTTCGAAGGCCGGCGTGGCCGCTTCCGAAGGCATGCCTTCCCAGACCGGTCCGCAAAACCGGGCCCGCACGGCATAGCGCCCGGGAGGCAGGTCGGCGGGCAGCCTCCAGCGGATACCGGCCATCTGACCGATATCTTCAAACTGCGGACAGCGATCTTCGGAGGAAACGCCAAACACCGGCTCGAAAGCGATGGCCTTGGCGGCATGGCGGCCGGCGTGGCGTCCCTCGAGGAAGAACACCGGCACCACCCCGATGGGGAAGGCCGTCATGCGGATAAAGCGCAGGGTCAGGGGATCGCCGGGCTGATAGATATCGTAATCCGTCACCAGCTCGATCAGTTTGTTGTCGTCGGAAAGACCCGTGCCCACGCCGGACGTCTTCTCGTCCCAGGAGCGGGCCGGCCCCACGTCCAGGTGAACGGTGCGGCCGTGATAATAGCCCGCACCGCCGAAACCGAGCGCCTTGACCGTTTCCCAGACCCGTTCGGAGGACACCCCCGCCAGGACGATATCGGCGGCCATGCCGTACTGGTGCAGGCTGGCCTTGGCGGCCAGGCCCCCGCGGGTGCGGACGTTGCGGTTGTATGCCGGACTGCGGTAGCCCGAGGTGAGGGTCAGACGGGCGCCGGGCTGCAGGCGGTCCTGCAGAAAGTCGAGAAATGCGATCAACCGCAGCGAAACCGTCGGAGCAGTGGGCTCGTAGGGGGCGTCGAAGACCCGGTGGATGGCCTCCAGGGCGGCCGGGTCGTAGCCCCCGGCAGCGCGCCAGTAGGCGCCATGGAAGACGCGGCCGTTTTTTTCACTGACCAGATGGATGCGGCCGTCGCCGCTGTGGAAAAAACGCTGCCCTTCAGCGGCGCTTGGCGCCGCTGAAATGGTAAAACAGCCAAGCAAGGCCAGAAGGCCCGCCGCGACGTTGAAGATGAAACTTCTTGTGGTCATGGGTCTATTTCCCTGCAGGATCGTTTATTGGGATCGGCATCGATACCGAGGTCCGAGGAGAACGCCGGCCAGGGCAAAAAAGACCTTTTCCGGCCAGGACACATCATCTGAAACGCGCGACCGCCCGCTTCAACCCCTCGCTGAAGGCCGACCAGGCCTTTTCGGTGCCTTTGCGAACATCTTCCCAGGCGTCCCCCGCATCGTCCGTGAAGTCTATCCAGGCATTTTCACCGGACACTTCGAGGTCGATCATTTTTTCTTTCATCTTCTTGCGCAGCCGATCCAGATCTTCCAGCTCCTTTTCCAGCCGCTGGCGGGCTTCCGCCGAGTGGTGCTGCGTTTTCGCCTCGAGCCGGCTGCGCTCGACGTTCCAGCGGTAGTTCAACGCGTCATACTCGGTCTTCATTTTCTTCAGGAATTCGTCTTTGCTCATTGCCATGGCTTTGTCCTCCTCTGGTTTACGGCCTCCCGGACGCTACCATGCCGTCCATGGGCCAACGAGCGTGCTTCAGGTTTCAGACAGCTCTTGAACCTCGGCCCCGGATACACGGATCAATTCCCGGGGCGTCAGTTTCATCATGGCATTGATGTCTCCACCGCCGCCGTAGATCGTATCCCAGCGGGTGACGGAGGGGTCCACCACGGTGCGCAGCTGCTGCCGATGGCCGAAGGGCGGCATGCTGCCCACCACGAAGCCCGTTATGGCCAGCGCCTGCTCGGCCGAGGCAAACTTGACCTTCTTGCGGCCCACGCCCAGATAGGCCGCGAGTTTGCGGCGGTCCACGCGGGCCAGCCCGTTGGTGATCACCAGCAGCGGGCTCCCGTCGTTCATGAACACCAGCGATTTGATGATGCGGTCGGTTTCCACGCCCAGCTCCCGGGCGGCATCGCTCACGGTGGGGGTATGGCCCGCCATGGGGAGGATGGTGGCTTCGATCCGGTTGCGCTCGATGAAGCCTTGCAGGTTATCGCTGGTAAAGGGTTCGCTCATGTCGATTCTCCGAGGGCGCGTCGGGTTGGACGATCGGTGCCTATCGAGCAAAGAGGGATCGGGCCGCGATACGATCGTATGGTAGCGATCCGGTCTCGCACGGCATGTCCATACCAGAAATCCGTGTGGAACGATACCATCGGCGGGCGAATCCGGGAGAAGGCCTTCAGTGGGCGTCCTTGCGCTTTTTGATGGCCAGGGCCGTCCTGAGCCCCTTTTCCCGGATGATCTTGAGTTTGAGCCGGGATTCGGTGAGGCGAAAGAAGCGTTTGCCGTATTTTTTAAGCAGCCCCCGGTCGATCTCGAACCCCAGACCCGGCCGCGTAAAGGGCTGCAGGCAGCCGTTCGCGTCGGGCAGGATCGGGGCGATGATTCCCTCGCGCAACTCCGGCACCCAGGAGGGTTCCTCCAAGGGGTACTCCAGGGGCAGGTCGTTGTCAGGGTCTGACAGCACCATGTTCCAGTTGATGTAGAAGCCGATGCCGTTGGTCCAGGTGTGCGGTGAAAACAGGCGCTGCTTCTCCCGGCAGGCGGCCATCACCTGCTTCACCTGGGCGATGCCGCCGGCAAAACAGGCGTCGGGCTGGTAGATGTCGAAGCAATCTTTTTCGAACATGATTTTGACCTCGTCCCAGCCGTAGTTGAGCTCGGCCCCTGAAATCTTGACCCGGGCGGCCTTCTTCAGGGCGGCATTGCCGTCGTAGTCGCGGGAGTCGAGCGGCTCCTCCAGCCAGGTTACGCCATGATCGGCACAGGCTTCGGCAAAGGCCTTGGCCCGCCTGAGATCCCAGGCCGGCACGCGGTCCACGATGGACACCAGCCAGCCCTGGTTGGCATCCACGCCTAAAACCATGGCATCCCCCACCCCTTTGCGCACGGCGGCAATGTGGTGGATATCCTCATCCAGGGTGACGGCTTTCACCCGCAGCTTGGCGGTCTTGAACCCCCGCTCCCGCATGGCCAGAAGCTCCTCCACCCGCTGTTCCGGGGCGTGCATCTCGCCGGTGGAGCAGTAGACATCCACCGGCCGGGCCTTGCCGCCCAGGATTTCATAGACCGGCTTGTTGATGGCCTTGCCCATGATGTCCCAGCAGGCCGGCTCGATCCAGAAGTTGCGCCAGCCCAGAAAGCCGGCCTGCTTGAGCAGGCTCTG
>CAYMQN010000272.1:0-4327 GCA_964392545.1 uncultured Desulfobacteraceae bacterium | reverse complement strand
GCCGATGGGCCTCCCGCTTCGTTTTTAGGATTGGGAGCGAGGCGTTCCGCGATGGGGACCTAGAAGCCCCGGTTGGAATATTCGGCATAGGCCATGGCCACCGTGCGGTACACCAGGTGGGCCAGTTTGGAGAACGGCGTAAACGCGAACAGAATCCAGACCGCGATGAGGTGCACGAAGTAGATGATGGCCATCGTGTCGTAAAAACCGGCCAGCCGCAGAATCTGGGTCAGCATGCCGGTGACACCCAAAGCCAGGACCATCCACACGAGGTACCAATCCCAGTAGCTGGAAAGGCTGTCGGTTTTGGACATGCGGCTTTTGAGCATCAGCAGCCCGCCCACGATCAGGGCGATGCCGGTAATGTTACCGAGCCATTTGACGGGGTTGAGTTGGGAATAGGGCCCTTCGATGTGCAGCACCCATTCGGCAAAGAAAAAGGCGTTGGTTACGAGAAACAAGCCGATAAAACTGAAGAGCACCATCATGTGGGAGGTGGAGCGTTCCTTGTTGGTTGTGCATTCGTTGAATTTATCGTGTTTGAAAATCGTGGGGATGATTTTGATGAAAGACTGCACGAACCCGGCTGGGTCGATCTTATCCTGCTTGACACGGCCTTCCGCCAGGGCATTGGCGTGCATGTCGCCGACAAACCGTTTCAAGCCCAGCGCGAAAATGCCGATGGCAAAGAGAAAGGTGGGTATAAAGATAATGTCCACCAGGTAGTTGTGGATGTAGCTGTGCCCCCAGATTTCATGTCCCTCGGCCGGGGTAAAATTCAGCCAATCAAGCCCCACCATGTTGGCCAGAAAACCGACGACCAGAATGAGGACGGCCGGAATCGCAATCAGGATCGGCAGCTTGCTCTTGTCGTTGACCAGCTTGTACAGGGCCTTGGGGCCGGCGTACTCGGAAACGGCATAGGCGCGGATGGCCCCCAGCGTGTCGCCGGGACGGGCCTCGCGGGGGCAGTAGGTGTTGCAGTCGCCGCAGTTGTGGCAGAGCCAGATATCGGCGTTGGTCAGCAGCCGGTCCTTGAGGCCCCATGAAGCGGCAATCATTTCCTTGCGGGGAAACGGTTTGGAATCGGGGGAAATGGGACAGACGACGGAGCACGTGGCGCACTGGTAGCATTTTTTAAGGTCGCCGCCGCCCAGCGCCTGTACGTCCTTGATAAAACCAACATCGGGATCAAGCATGATCGCTTCCGACATGTGAATTCCTCCTTGCTCAAATGAACAGGCCGTGAAGCGTGGGCCTGCCCGTTACGAAAGTGTGCTGTAAGCGGATGCTGAACCCGCGGAGCGCGGGTTCAGCCCGGTTCATGCGTGTTTAGAAGCCCTTGAAGGGGTTCGGTCCCATTTCTTCGATGGATGCGACGAAGTCGTCGATGATTTTGGGGATTTTATCGTATTCGTCGATAGCGACTTCGAACTGGGCCACCCGTTCTTCCTCCAAGGCCAGACTGGCCAGGGCATCCCCGATTTTTTTCATACGGATGCCGGCCAGCTCGCTGCCTTTGACGAAATGGCACTGATAGTCGTCGCCATGCTTGCAGCCCAAGAGGAAGACGCCGTCCATACCCTGGGAGAGGGCATCCTTGATCCAGATGACGTTGACCGAGCCCAGGCAGCGCACCGGAATAAGGCGCACGTCCGCCGAGTAGGACAAGTTCTTGAGCCCGATCATGTCCAGGGCCGGGTAGGCGTCGTTTTCGCACACCAGGCCCAGGATGCGATAAGGCGGTTCGCTGTAGTCGTCTTCGGACGGCACATGGACCGCCTTGACCTGGGAGCCGATGCTGTCGATGTTGTAGTCGGCAAATCCAATGATGCGTTCGGGGCAGGCCCCCATGCAGGTGCCGCAGCGGCGGCAGCGCGCCGGGTTGGGCTTGGGCGTGCCCTTGGCATCGTCGTCCAGGGCCCCGAAGGGGCATTCCTCGGTACAGCGCTTGCACTGGGTGCAGCGCTGGAAGAAGAAATCCGGAAAGGTCATGTCGCCCGAACGCGGATGGACCGAAACGCCGCGGTTGACCGACTCCAGGCACTGAATGGCCTTGAGAGCCGCGCCGGAGGCATCTTCGATGGATTCTTCCACCGTCATGCTGCGCCGCACGGCTCCGGCGGCGTAAATGCCGGTGCGCTGGGTTTCATAGGGGAAACAGATGAAGTTGGAATCACAGTAGCCTTTGAACAGGTCGATATTGTCACGGAAGCCCGGCCCCTGGCGATAGGCCAGGTTGATCACGGGGTCCCCCTTGGTGGCCGGCACCATGCCGGTGCCCAGAACGACCAGATCGGCCTTGACCTTGACTTTCTCCCCCAGGAGGGTGTTGGTCGCTTCCACGACCATGCCGTTGCCGTTCTTGGAAACGCCCACGACCTCGCCCTTGGTGAGAAAAATGCCGGGGTCCTGCTGGACCGTCTTATAGAAATTTTCCTGCAGGCCGGGGGTGCGCATGTGCTGGTAGAAGACATACGCCTTGCCCGTGTCGGGATAGTCCTCCCGGACATAGGTGGCCTGTTTCAGGGCGACCAGGCTGGTGACCGCGCCGGCATATTCGAAATCCGCATCGTTGTCCTGGCCCGGGCTCTGGATGAAGACCACCGCTTCGGCCTGCTTGCCGTCCGAAGGGCGGGTGATGTGGCCGGCTTTGGCCATTTCCTCGAATTTGCTGTTGGTGACCACGTCCGGCAGCTCGCCGAAACCCAGGTGGGCGAATTCCCCCTCTTTGGGCTCGTAAGGCTTGTAGCCGGCGGCCAGCACCACGGCCCCGAACTTTTCCCCGTTGGCATCCAAGGTGAGGATGTCCTTGCGGCCCTCGTTGTATTCGAGGAACTTTTCATGCTGCTGTTCGGCATTGAGTTCCTTGCCGCTTTCATCCACCTTCATTTCTTCCGGCAGCGGGTAGGGCACGTCGAACTCGATTTTTTCGCCGGGCTTCTTCAACGTCACGGTATAATCGCCGGGCTCCCCGGCCAGGCGCGCGACCACGGTGTTGGTGCGGACCTTGATGTTGTCGTAGTTGTCCAGCTCCTTGATCTTTTCCTCGATAGTCGGTGCGGCGACCGTGTCGTAGGGATAGCTTTGCGGCAGCTGTTTACGCCACTTGGCGGCCTGGCCGCCGAGTTCGTTTTCCTTTTCGACGATGGTGACGTCATAGCCGGCCTTGGCCGCATCGATGGCCGCTGAAATGCCGGTCACCCCACCGCCGATCACAAGGATGTTGCGGTGGAGGGTTTCCATTATATAAGGTTCCGGCAAGGTGACTTTCTCCACCCGGGCCATGCCCATGCGCAGATAGTCCTCGGCCATCATCTGGACCCGATCGAACCGATCTTCGTCTTCCTTTTCCTCGGCGGTCAAGGCGGGAAACTTGTCACGGGGGTGGGCCCACACCACGCCTTCGCGCAGATTGACCCTTTCGACGATACAGCCGGGAAAGCGGAAGGTGTCGAAATTGACGCGCCGCGAGCAGGCGGCGATAACCATCGTGTTGATGCCTTTTTCCTCGGCATCCTTCTTGATCAGGTCGACGCCGGCCTGGCTGCAGAAAATGGGATGGGTCTCAACCGGAAGGCCCTCCTCATCCGCCACGCCTTTCAAGGCTTCGATATCCAACGCATCCCCGATACCGCAGCCCGTGCAGATATATACACCATATTTCTTATCCATGGATTACCTCCTACTTCGCTGCCAGAGTTTGAATCGCTTTCAGGGCCATACCGGTGGCATTCTGATTGGACGAAACGACATCCGCCGGTTTGTTGGCGCAACCGGCGGCAAAAATACCACCCTTACGGAAGTCGTTGACCATAAACCCGTCCTCCGTATACGTGATCTCGGCAGGCAGTTTGGTGCCCGCAATGGTGGGCTGCATGCCGGTGGCCAGGACCACCATGTCGACCGTCTGGCTGATTTTCTCTCCGGTGACGGCGTTTTCAGCCGTGACCTTGACGGCGCCGTCCGAGGCGGCTTCCACGTCCGCCACTTTGCCCTTGATGAAAATGATCTTCTCGTCGTCCTTGACTTTCTGGTAGAACTGCTCGTAGCGCTGACCGGGCGTGCGGATATCGATGTAGAAGACGTAGATGGTGGCCTCCGGGTACTGCTCGCGCACATAGAGCGCCTGTTTGAGGGAGGCCATGCAGCAGATGTAGGAGCAGTAGGGCAGGTGGTTTTCATCCCGCGATCCGGCGCACTGGACGAAGGCCACCGTCTCGGGGGCTTTCTGATCCGCCGTGCGCAAAATCTGACCCCCGGTAGGGCCGTTGGGGGCGGCCAGGCGTTCCATCATCATATTGGTGATGACATTCGGCACCTTACC
>CAYMQN010000271.1:0-4328 GCA_964392545.1 uncultured Desulfobacteraceae bacterium | reverse complement strand
AACCTTCGGCTACAAGTTCAGCCCCACCATGGAAGCCCTGGTGGGGGCGGCCTGCCTGGCCACCGGCCGCCCGGTATTCCTGCGCTACAACTACTTCCAGCACATCACCTACACCGGCAAGCGCTCGCCTTTCTGGATGAAGCTCAAATTCGGGGCCGACGCCGACGGCAAGATCCAGGCCATGGAGTCCGACTGGAGCGTGGACCACGGGCCCTATTCGGAATTCGGCGACCTGCTGACCCTGCGCGGCGCCCAGTTCATCGGCGCCGGCTACGGCATCCCCAACATCCGCGGCACCGGCCGCACGGTCTGCACCAACCACGCCTGGGGATCGGCTTTCCGCGCCTACGGATCGCCCCAAAGCTTCTTTGCCAGTGAAAGCCTCATCGATGAGCTGGCCCGGAAGATGGGCATGGACCCGCTGGAGCTGCGGGCCCGCAACGTCTACCGCGAAGGAGACACCACCCCCACGGGCCAGGCGCCGGAAGTCTACAGCTTCCCCGAAATGGTCGAAAAACTGCGCCCCCTATACAAAGCGGCCAAGGAAAAAGCCAAAGCCGCGTCCACCGCCGACGTCAAGAGAGGCGTGGGCCTATCGCTGGGCATCTACGGCTGCGGCCTCGATGGCGCCGATTCGTCCGAAATTCGGGTAGAGCTCAACCCGGACAACTCCGTGACCCTCTACGACTCCTGGGAAGACCACGGCCAGGGGGCCGACATGGGCAGCCTGGGCACGGCTCACAAGGCCCTGATGCCTCTGGGGCTCAAACCCGAGCAGATCAAGCTGGTGATGAACGACACCGCCGTCACCCCCAACAGCGGCCCGTCGGGCGGCAGCCGCCAGCAGGTGGTCACCGGCAACGCCATCAAGAACGGCTGCGAAATGCTGGTCAGCGCCATGAAGAAGCCCGACGGCGCCTTCCGCACCTACGAGGAGATGAAGGCCGAAAACATCCCGCTGAGCTATTCGGGCAGCTGGACCGCTTCCATGTGCACCAACTGCGATCTTGAAACCTCCCAGGGCTCGCCCTTTGCGGTCTACATGTACGGCATGTTCATGGCCGAGGTGGCTGTGGACACCAAAACGGGCGCGACCACGGTGGAGGGCTGCACCGTGATGGCCGACGTGGGCAAGATCAACAACCGCCTGGTGGTGGACGGCCAGATCTACGGCGGGGTGGCCCAGGGCATCGGCCTGGCCCTGTCCGAGGATTTCGAGGACCTGAAGAAGCACACCTCCCTCAAGGCCTGCGGCATCCCCTACGCCAAGGACATCCCGGACAAGTTCGACATCCACTATATCGAAAGCCCGCGGCCGGACGGCCCCTTCGGCGCGGCCGGGGTGGGCGAGCTGCCCCTGACCTCGTCCCACGTGGCCGTGGTCAACGCCATCGCCGACGCGACGGGGGTGCGCATCCGCCACCTGCCGGCCCGGCCCGAAAAAGTGCTCGAGGGGCTCAAGGCCCTCTGATGGCCTGAGAAATCCAGGGCCGGCTTAGGCCGGCCCCGTTCAACACCACCTGAAGGCGACCCGCGTCCCGATTGCCGCCGGCCGCCTTCCGCCGCTCATGAGACCCGGACACCCCCGCGGTGCGCCGCAGCCCCCACCTCCCGATGCAACAGAAAGGAAGACGGATGGTAAAAAAGCAGCTGGTGATCAACGATGTTCCACGAACCCTCGTGGTGGATCCCGCAAGCTCCCTGGCCCACGTGCTCCGGGAGCAATTGCGATTGACCGGCACCAAGGTCGGCTGCGGCCAGGGCCAGTGCGGCTGCTGCAACGTGATTTTAAACGGCAAGCTGGTGCGCTCCTGCGTCACCCCCATGGGCAAGGTGCCCGATGCCGCAGAGATTCTGACCATCGAGGGCATCGGCAACGCCGCCCGCCTGCATCCGCTTCAGCTGGCCTGGATGGTGCACGGCGGCGCCCAGTGCGGCTTCTGCTCCCCGGGCTTCATCGTATCGGCCAAGGCGCTCCTTGAAGCCAACCCCGATCCCAGCCGGGCGGAGATCCGGCGCTGGTTCCAGGTGCACCGCAACGCCTGCCGCTGCACCGGCTACAAGCAGCTCGTGGATGCCGTCCAGGACGCGGCCCGGGTCCTGCGCGGCGAAGCGATCATGGAAGACCTCATGTTCAAGGTCCCGGCCGACGGCCGCATCTGGGGCACGGGCATCCCGCGGCCCAGCGCCCTGGCCAAGGTCACCGGCATCTGCGACTACGGGGCCGACACCGGGGTCAAGATGCCGCCGGACACCCTCAACCTGGCCCTGGTGCAGGCCGCAATCTCCCACGCCAACATCCGCGGCATCGACACGGCCGAGGCCGAGAAGATGCCGGGGGTGGCCAAGATCCTCACCCACAAGGACGTGCGGGGCAAGAACCGCATCAACGGCCTGGTCATGTTCCCGGTGGGCCACCTGGGGGACGGCTGGGACCGGCCCATCCTGTGCGACGAGAAAGTCCACCAGTACGGCGACGCCATCGCCATCGTCTGTGCCGACACCGAGGCCCATGCCCGGGCCGCGGCCGCCAGGGTCAAGGTCGATCTGGAGCCCCTGCCGGAATACATGAGCGCCCCGGCCGCCATGGCCGAGGACGCCCTGGAGATCCACCCGGGCACCCCCAATGTCTATTTCACCCAGAAGATCGTCAAGGGTGAAGACACGGCGGCCGTCTTCCGCGATGCGGCCCATGTCATCGAAGACGACTTCTACGTGGGGCGCCAGCCCCACATGCCCATGGAGCCGGATGTGGGCTGCGCCTACCTGGATCCGGACGAGGGTCTGCACATCCACAGCAAGTCCATCGCCCTCTATGTGCATCATCTCATGATCGCCGAGGGGCTGGGGGTTGCGCCGGAAAAGCTTTTCCTGGCCCAGAACCCCACCGGGGGCACCTTCGGCTACAAGTTCAGCCCCACCATGGAGGCCTTGGTGGGGGTGGCCTGCCTGGCCACGGGACGGCCCGTGGTGCTGCGCTACGACTACCACCAGCAGATGACCTACACGGGCAAGCGCTCCCCGTTTTTCATCCACTTGCGCCTGGCCGCCGACAGCGACGGAAAGCTGCTCGGCATGGAAAGCGACTGGACCGTGGACCACGGGCCCTACTCCGAGTTCGGCGACCTGCTGACCCAGCGCGGGGCCCAGTTCATCGGCGCCGGCTACGACATCCCCGCCATCCGGGGCATCGGCCGCACGGTGTGCACCAACCACGCCTGGGGGTCGGCCTTCCGGGCCTACGGCTCGCCCCAGAGCATCTTCGCCTCGGAAGTGCTGATGGATCTGCTGGCGGACAAGCTCGGCCAGGACCCCCTGGAGCTGCGCTACCGCAACGTGCTGCGGCCCGGCGCCACCATGCCCCACGGACAAAAGCCCGAGGTCTACAGCTATCCCGAAATGCTGGATCTCCTGCGCCCCAAATACCGGGAGGCCTTGAAGCGCGCCGAGGAAGCCTCCACCGACAAGGTCACGCGGGGGGTCGGCATCTCGCTGGGCATGTACGGCTGCGGCGGCGACGGCCCCGACCCCTCCACCGTGGCGGCCGAGCTGGGGCCGGACAACAATGTGACGATCTACAACACCTGGTCGGACCACGGCCAGGGGGCCGACGCCGGCACCCTCGGCACCGCCCACGAGGCCCTGCGGCCGCTGGCCGTGCCGCCGGAGAAGATCCATCTCGTCATGAACGACATGGCCACCTGCCCGGACAGCGGCCCCTCGGGGGGCAGCCGCCAGCAGGTGGTGACCGGCCGGGCCATCATGGCCGCCTGCGAGGCCCTGCTGGACGGCATGCGCAAACCCGACGGCAGCTACCGCACCTACGAAGAAATGCAGGCTGCGGGATTGCCCCTGAAATACGAGGGCCAGTGGACCACCCCCTGCACGGTCTGCGACGAGAACGGCCAGGGGGAACCTTTCCCGGTCTATATGTACGGGGTCTTCATGGCCGAGGTGGCCGTCTCCCTCGAGACGGGCGCGACCACGGTGGAGAAAATGACCCTCGTGGCCGACATCGGCAAGATCAACAACCGCCTGGTCACCGACGGGCAGATCTACGGCGGCCTGGCCCAGGGCATCGGTCTGGCCCTGTGGGAGGATTACGAAGACATCCAAAAGCACAGCACGCTCAAGGGCGCGGGCTTCCCCTACTGCGAACAGATCCCCGACGACATGGACATCGTTTACGTCGAAAACAGCCGCCCGGAAGGCCCCTTCGGGGCGGCCGGGGTGGGCGAGCTGCCGCTGACGAGCCCCCATGCCGCCGTGATAAACGCCATCAGGAACGCCTGCGGCGTATGCATCAAGCGCCTGCCGGCGCTGCCGGA
>CAYMQN010000270.1:0-4378 GCA_964392545.1 uncultured Desulfobacteraceae bacterium | reverse complement strand
GCGCAAACCCACCAAAGAAGAGGA
Organism: uncultured Desulfobacteraceae bacterium; assembly: GCA_964392545.1. Classification (GTDB taxonomy): domain Bacteria; phylum Desulfobacterota; class Desulfobacteria; order Desulfobacterales; family UBA5852; genus JABZFP01. Next base: position 4,354 of record CAYMQN010000270.1, on the reverse strand, counting down.
GAAGAACGGATATCTGGAGAAAATCTCCAATCCGTAGGAAGCGGTGAATGCTTTTCGGGATTTGGCCGATGAGGGTGTGGAAAAGTTTGCCGTTGCGTTCACCCGCTTGCTGGATACGATCGAAGCGCGCCGCAAGGAAGTAGCTTAACAAAAACAAGCCGAGGAACTACTCAACTACCCAACTACCTAACTACCTAACAAATCCTCGGCAACATCTCCCCGGCGAGGACGTCGACGACGCGAGTTCCACCAATAGCTGTTTTCATCAGGAGACGGTTTTTGGGAGTTTCGGAGACTTCACCGATGATGACAGCATCTTCTCCGTAACGATTGTTGCGCATAGTCAAAAGGACATCCTCGGCGTCTTCCGGGTCGACGATGGCGATCAATTTGCCCTCGTTGGCGATATAGAGGGGGTCAAACCCTAGCATCTCGCAGGCGGCCTGGACGGCAGGTCGCACGGGCAGCGAATCTTCGTGCAGGGTGATGCACACGCCCGATTGGCGGGCAATTTCGTTGAGGGTCGAAGCCACGCCGCCGCGGGTTGGATCGCGCAGCACATGAACGTTTTTGCTGGCTGCCAGCATCTCGGCGATCAAATGATTCAACGGGGCGATGTCGCTTTCGATGTCGCTCTCGAAGCCGAGTTCCCCGCGCGCGCCCAGCACGGCGATGCCGTGATCGCCGATGGTGCCGGAGATGATCACTTTGTCGCTGGGCTTGGCCTGGGCACCGCCTATCTTGACGCCAGGCAGCACCGAGCCTACACCTGCGGTGGTGATGTACAGTCCGTCAGCTTTGCCCTTTTCGACGACTTTGGTGTCGCCGGCCACAATTTGAATCCCGGCTTGATCAGCGGAAGCCTGCATCGAGTTGACCACGTTGGACAAGGTTTCCATGGGTAGCCCCTCTTCCAGGATGAATCCGGCGGTCAGATAACGAGGGATCGCCCCCATCATGGCGACATCGTTGACGGTGCCGCAGACGGCCAGTTTGCCGATATCCCCACCCGGGAAGAACAGCGGTGAGACGACATGCGCGTCGGTGCTGATGGCCAGACGGTCTTCAGCATGGGATGCGACCACGCCGGCATCGTCGCCCGCACGCAGAACGGGGTTGTCAAAGGGCGGCAAGAACATGCCCTGAATCAGGTCGTTCATCATCTTGCCACCGCTGCCGTGTCCCATCATGATTTTTTCATCATGGGAGAGGGGCAAGGGACAGGCGGGGCCGGTCATGGCAGGGAAATCGGATTGTTTCATCGTTGGTGACTCCCGTAACGGTAATAGGCCGCGCACGCGCCTTCGCTGGATACCATCGTGGCGCCAAGGGGGTGTTCGGGGGTGCATTTTGTGCCAAAGGCGGGGCAGTCGTGCGGTTTTTTCAGGCCTTGTAAAATCTCTCCGGCGATGCACAGGGGGGATTCGCTTGATTGAATTGCTTCGACATCGAAACGTTTTTCGGCGTCGAATGCTTCGAACTCAGGTCGCAGCCGCCATCCGCTCATGGGGATCACGCCGATGCCGCGCCATTTGCGGTCGCATTCTTCGAATACTTGGTTGATGATCTTTTGGGCGGCTTGGTTTCCCTCCCGGGTGACGGCGCGTGAATAGGCGTTTTCGACATCGACACGGCCTTCTTCGAGCATCTTAACCGTGGCATGGATGCCCTGAACGATGTCCAATGGCTCGAATCCGGTGATCGCCATGGGGATGTTGTATTGTTCGGCAATAGGGAGATATTCCCAGTAGCCCATCACCGCGCAGACGTGTCCGGCGGCCAAAAAGCCCTGGACGCGGTTTTGTGGCGACCCCAGGATGGCATGCATCGCCGGGGGGACGCGCACGTGCGAGACCAGGATGCTGTAATTATCGATGCCCTGGTTGCGGGCCTGGAGTACGCTCATCACGTTGGCGGGTGCTGTCGTCTCGAAGCCGATGGCGAAAAAGACGACTTCTTTATCGGGATTCTCTCGGGCAAATTTAAGCGCATCCAGAGGAGAATAGACCACGCGCACATCGCCGCCCGCCGCTCGAATCGAGAACAAGTCCTGCTGGCTGCCTGGGACGCGCAACATGTCCCCGTAGGATGTGAAGATCACCTCGGGGCGGGAGGCAATTGCCAGGGCCTTGTCGATCAATTCCAGGGGGGTGACACAGACAGGACAGCCCGGCCCGTGGACGAGTTCGATCTCGTCGGGCAAAAGCTGGTCGATGCCGTGACGCACAATCGCGTGGGTTTGCCCTCCGCAGATTTCCATCAACACCCACGGCTGGGTCACTGTGGCTTTGATCTCCTTAATGGTCCCTTTGACCAGACCAGCATCGCGATACTCGTTGATATACTTCATGCCGATGTGTCAAAGTCTCGAGTGATGCCCATCTCCTCTTCGATGGAAAGCATTTCTTGAATCGCTTCCAGTGATTCCTGGGCTTCCTCTTCGCTGAGCTTGTTGATCGCAAAGCCGACATGGACGATGACGTAATCGTTGACGTCTGCCTCGGGCACATATTCCAGGCAGGATTCGCGCGTCACGCCGCCAAAGTCGATCTTGGCCATTCGCAGGCCTTCTTTTTGATATACTTCTAAAATTTTTCCGGGTACACCTAAACACATAGAAACCTCCATGCGTACGTTTGTTTGTAAATGCTAATTTTGCCACAGATGAATGAGATCAATTGGATATCTTTGTTTGATTGATCTGTGTTCATTTCATTTATCTGTGGCTATTGTTTTGATAAGCTGCCACGGCGGCCTGTCCTAAGGCGATGCCGCCATCATTGGCAGGTACTTTTTCGTGAATTAAAACTTCAAAGCCGTTTTCTTGGAGCAGGGCGTTGGCTCTGTGCAGCAGGGTCATATTTTGCCACACACCGCCGCTTAACGCTACCTGGTTGATTTGATAATCCTTGCGCATAGCCAGGCATACGTCCAGGATGACGGCAGCCAGGCCGCGATGGAAACGAGCAGCGATGATTGCGGGCTCTGTCCCGGCGCGTAGGTCGGCGATGATTTGTGCAAACATCGGGGCCGGGTTGATGGTTTGATCCTCTTCCAGGATCAGAGGATACGCACTTTGCTCGTCGGGATCGACGATGGCTTCCAGTTCGATGGCGGCCTGGGCTTCATAATTGACTGTCGGGCGGATGCCGATGAGGGCGGAGACGGCGTCGAAGAGGCGGCCCATGCTTGATGTCGGCGGGGCGTTGAGGCCGGATTCGAGTTGATGCCGCAGAATGTCGACGGGCGACTCGTGGAGCTTGGAATCGCGCCGCGCCCTCGCAGTGGCAAATTGCAGCGGAGGCAGATCCTCGTCCCAGGCGATCCCGGCAGTGCGCAGCCAGGAAAGCGCCATCCGCCAGGGCTCTTTGATCGCTCGGTCACCGCCGGGCAGGGGTGTGTAAGCTAAATGCGCGTAGCGGTGATAGCCTCGGTAGTCGGCCAGCAAAAATTCCCCACCCCAAATAGCACCATCTTCACCATAGCCGGTGCCGTCAAGGGAAACGCCAATCACCGGCTCGTTCCCACTCAGGCCGTGTTCGGCCATGCAGGAGGCGATATGGGCGTGGTGATGCTGCACCTTGACCACGGGGATGTTTTCCTCTTCACCGCGCTGGAGCGCGTAGCGTGTGGCCATGTAATTGGGGTGCATGTCGCAGGCGATCAATGCCGGCTGAACCCGGAAGAGTCGCTCATAATGCTCGACGCCCTCTTCAAAAGAGCGCAGCGTTTCGTAGTTCTCCATATCGCCAATATGATGGCTGAGGAAAGCGTAGCGGTCCTTGGTCAGGCAGAAGGTGTTTTTCAGCTCTGCGCCGGTTGCCAGCAGCGCGAGCGTTTTTTCGGGCAGGAGCACCGGGTAGGGCGCGTAGCCGCGGCTCCGCCGCACCGGATAAGCTTGCCCTGATTCCTTTGAGACGGTCTCTCTAACACGCACGACCGAGTCGTCGCAGCGGACGTGGATGTCGCGGTTGTGCATCAAAAAAGCGTCGGCCAAAACGCCGAGGCGCTCTCGGGCGTCGGTGTTGGTGTAGGCGATTGGCTCCTCGCTCAAATTGCCGCTGGTCATCACCAGGGTGGTGTAGTCTGCCTCGCTGAAGAGCAAATAATGCAAGGGTGTATACGGCAGCATCACGCCGAGGGTTTTCTGGTTGGGGGCCACTTCTTCGACGACGTCGGATTCGGGTCGCTGCCACAATAATACAATCGGTCGCTGACGTGAGGTCAATAGCTCGCGTTCAGCCTCGTTGAGATAACAGTGCTGTTCCACGGTGGCCAGGTTGGGCATCATCACGGCGAAGGGTTTTTCGACGCGCAATTTGCGCCGCCGTAACTCGGCGACAGCGTCTGGATT
>CAYMQN010000269.1:0-4394 GCA_964392545.1 uncultured Desulfobacteraceae bacterium | reverse complement strand
AGAGCCATGCGCCGGTCATCATCTTCGGCGAGAGCGGCACCGGCAAGGAGCTGGTGGCCCGGGCCATTCACGAGCGCGGGCAGCGTAACGCGGGGCCCTATGTGCAGCTCAACTGTGCGGCCCTCAACGCCGCGCTGCTTGAAAGCGAACTTTTCGGCCACATCAAGGGCGCTTTCACGGGCGCCTATCGCGACCGCACGGGGCGTTTCGAAGCGGCCAACGGCGGATCCATCTTTCTGGACGAGATCGGCGACATTCCCCTTCCCGTGCAAGTCAAGCTGCTGCGGGTCCTGGAAAACAAGCAGATCGAACGGGTGGGCGACCACCGCAGTGTTTCCGTGGACGTGCGCATCATATCGGCCACCCACCAGAATCTGGAGCAATTGATCGAGCAGCAGCGGTTTCGCGAGGACCTCTATTTCCGCATCAACGTCATCCCCATCCGGCTGCCCCCCTTGCGGGAGCGCAAGGAAGACATCCCCCTGCTGGTCAACAGTTTCGTGCAGCGCCTGCAGGGGCGCACCGGCAAGGCCATCAGCGGGCTTACCCCCCAGGCGCTGCAGGCGGTCATGGCCTACGGCTGGCCGGGCAATATCCGGGAGCTGAAGAGCGCCCTGGAATATGCCTTCGTGATTGCCGAAAGCGGTCAAATCGCCGTGGACCACCTGCCGCCCGTGATTTCCGAAGCGCCGCCCAAGGCGTTTGGTTCCTGCAAGGCCGCCTCCGACGATGACAAAGAGCGGCAGGCGCTGATCGAAGCCCTGCGCCGGACCGGCGGCAACCAGACCCGGGCGGCGGAATTCCTGGGGATCAACCGGGTGACGGTCTGGAACCGCATGCGCAAATACGCCATCGACCTCAAGAAAGAGGTCCTGGGATGACGGCCCATGACGCAGGGTTCGGCCGGTCAAGGCGGTTGCATTTTTTAAGCACAATCTTTAAAATTAAAAATTTTTTAAACGTGTCCGTTCCGAAAGGGTAGATTTTGGTTCCTGGTCCCGCCGAACAGCGCGGGATTTCACGCCTGATCTCCAAAGCCGGCGGTGTTCAACAAACCGCAGCCGACGGGCGCCCGCAGACGTAGCCCGGCTACGTCGAGGACCGACCGGAGGCGAGAACGCGGCCAGGGGCCAAAAGATGCCTTTTCTGGATAGATCAAAAACGTGTCCCACCATAAAGGCCAGATTTTGGTTCAGGCCAAGGCCGCAGCGATTTTGAAACCGCAGGCGTAGCTGGGCTACGTCGAGGATTTAAAAAGAGCGAGAACGCCGGCCTGGGCCAAAAGATGCTTTTTATGGCGGGACACTCCGGAGCACATGATGATTGTACCCGTCATCCTGGCCGGCGGGGCGGGAACCCGCCTGTGGCCGCTGTCCCGCCAATTGCACCCCAAGCAGGTCATCGAACTGACCGGCTCCCGCACCATGCTGCAGGAAACCGTGTTGCGCCTCGAGGGGCTGGAGGGCCTGGCGACCCCCATCGTGATCTGCAACGAGAGCCACCGCTTCATGATCGCCGAGCAGCTGCGCCAGGAGGATGTCGCCCCGGGCGCCATCCTGCTCGAGCCGGTGGGCCGCAATACCGCCCCGGCCATCGCGGCCGCCGCCTTGCATGCCGCCCGCGCGAATCGCGACCCTCTGTTGTTGGTGCTGCCGGCCGATCATTACATAGCCTTCCCGGAACGCTTCCGGCAGGTGGTCGCGGCCGGATGCGTCCAGGCCGAGGCCGACCGCCTGGTGACCTTCGGCATCGTGCCCACTGCGCCGGAAACCGGCTACGGCTACATTCGCCAGGGAGCGCCGCTGACCGATGCCTCTGAAGCGATTACAGCTTACGCCATCGAGGCTTTCGTGGAAAAGCCCGACCGTGCCACGGCCGAGGGCTATCTCGATGCCGGCAATTATGTCTGGAACAGCGGTATGTTTCTCTTCCGGGCATCGGTTCTCCTGGCGGAAATGAAGCGTTTCGAGCCGGAGATGGTGGCCGCCTGCGAAGCGGCGGTTGCGGCCGGAAGGGAAGATCTGGATTTCTTCCGTCTGGACCCGGCGGCCTTCGCGGCCTGCCCGGCCGATTCCATCGACTACGCCGTGATGGAGAAGACCGCCCTGGGAACGGTGCTGCCCCTGGATGCCGGCTGGAGCGATCTGGGGTCATGGGAGGCCTTGTGGGACGTGGGGGACAAGGACACGGCCGCCAACGTCACGCGCGGGGACACCCTGCTGCACGACGTGACCCATTCGGTGGTGCATGCCGGGCATCGACTGGTGGCGGCCGTGGGGGTCGACCGGCACATCATCGTGGAAACGGCGGATGCCGTTTTCGTTTGCCCCCGGGATCGGGCCCAGGATGTCAAGCACCTCGTGACCCGTCTGGCCCGGGACGGGCGCCCGGAAGCGCGCAGTCATCTCAAGGACTACCGCCCTTGGGGCTCGGTGGAGACCCTCGTGGCGGCCCACCGCTTCGAGGTCAAGCGCGTCATCGTGCGGCCGAAGGCCCGGATCAGTCGGCAACAGCACCACCATCGGGCCGAACACTGGATCGTGGTCAGCGGTACCGCGCTGGTCGAACGCGATGCGGAGACGTTCCTCCTGCAGGAGGACGCTTCCACCTACATTCCGGTCGGCATGCCGCACCGCCTGTCCAATCCCGGCAAAATCGACCTGGAGCTGATCGAGGTGCGCACCGGCAGCTACCTCGAAGAAGACGACGTGACGCGTTTTGAAGACGACTATGGACGTTAGTGTCCGTTCAGAAAGGGCATCTTTGGGCCCCTGGCGGCGTTCTCGCCTCCGGTCGGTCCTCGACGTAGCCGGGCTACGCCTGCGGGCGCCCGTCGGCTGCGGTTTGTTGAACACCGCTGTTTCTATAAAAAACAGGCGTGAAATCCCGCTCAGCGGGACCAGAGACCCAAATCTACCCTTTCTGAAAGGAAACGCTTTGGTAGTTATCCGGCCATGCAAAGGAAGCGACATTTCATGAAAAAAGCACTGATCACCGGTATTACCGGCCAGGACGGCGCCTATCTGGCGGAGCTGCTGTTGGAGAAGGGCTACGAGGTGCACGGCATCAAGCGGCGCTCCTCCAGCTTCAACACCGGGCGGGTGGACCATCTCTACAAGGACCCCCACGACGCCGACGTGCGCTTCTTCATGCACTACGGCGATTTGACCGACGCCACCAATCTCATCCGCATCATTCAGGAGACCCGGCCCGACGAAATCTACAACCTGGCGGCCCAAAGCCACGTGAAGGTTTCTTTCGAAACCCCGGAGTACACGGCCAACTCCGATGCCCTGGGCACTTTGCGCATCCTGGAGGCCATCCGCATATTGGGCCTCGAGAAATCGGTGCGCTTCTACCAGGCCTCCACCAGCGAGATGTACGGCAAGGTGCGCGAAACACCCCAGACCGAATCCACCCCCTTCTACCCCCGCAGCCCTTACGGAGCCGCCAAGGTTTACGGTTACTGGATCACGGTCAACTACCGCGAGGCCTACAACATGTTTGCCTGCAACGGGATCCTCTTCAACCACGAATCCCCCGTCCGCGGGGAGACCTTCGTCACCCGCAAGGTCACCCGGGCCGTGGCGCGCATGCATCTGGGGCTGCAGGACTGCGTCTATCTCGGCAACCTGGAGGCCCGGCGCGACTGGGGCCATGCCCGGGACTACGTCGAGGCCATGTGGCGGATCCTGCAGCAGGACGCCCCCGACGACTTCGTGATCGCCACCGGCGAGGCCCACTCGGTGCGTGATCTGGTGGAGAAGGCCTTCGACGAAGTGGGCGTGCGGCTGCGCTGGGAGGGCGAAGGCATCGAGGAAACCGGTATCGTGGACAGGATCGAGGGTCGGACCTCCGCCCTGCGCGACGGCGACAAGGTGGTGCGCATCGATCCGGGCTACTACCGCCCCACCGAGGTGGACCATCTCCTGGGGGATCCCACCAAGGCCAAGGAGGTGCTGGGCTGGGAACCGCGGGTGACCTTCGACGCGCTGGTGCGCACCATGGTGCAGGAGGACCTGAAAGAGGCCGACCGGGACCGGCTTTGCGATATTGCCGGTTTTCCGGTGAACCGACACGTGGAGTAGAAGCCATCTCAAAAAAGTCTTTTCGCCCGATATCGGCGTTGAGCCTTCGTCGCAAGTCCTCGGCATACAGCAGTATGCCTGCGGGTTGCGACTCAGCCTCGCCTTGATCTCGAACGAAAATCCAAATTTTGAGATGGCTTCAAGCTTGTTGTAGTGTGTTGACTTCATCCGGAAATGACAAAAACGAAGAACGACCGGTTTAATTTCTTCGCGATCTTCGTGGTGAGCGCTTTTTTTCTATAATTCAAAGATACGACAAGGCATCTCCAGATGAACAAGGACACCCGCATTTTCCTGGCCGGCCAC
>CAYMQN010000268.1:0-4420 GCA_964392545.1 uncultured Desulfobacteraceae bacterium | reverse complement strand
GTGTGTGCTGTTTATAGCGGCACCGAGGGTTCGAATCCCTCTCTCTCCGCCATCCTTCATTCCGCCAGGATCGCCCCCGGCCGCCCGGCATAGCCGGCGCTGGATAAACGGCAGCGGCCTTTCGCGCCGCTGGTTATCCAAAGCCGGTCGGATGCCCCCGTCAACGCGCCGCCCTCAAGCGCCCGCAGTTTTTTCCTTGCCGTTGGCCCACGCGTTCATTAGGGTACGCCGCACCGGCACGTGGGCCGGCAACCTTTACTTCGCAACGGTACGATGCCATGGGTTATCTCGTTCTGGCACGCAAATATCGACCCCAGACCTTCGAGGAGGTGGTCGAGCAGGAGCATGTTACGCGTACCCTGATGAACGCCATTCATCAGGGCCGGGTGGCCCATGCCATCCTGTTTGCCGGCCCCCGGGGGACCGGCAAGACAACCGTTGCCCGCATTCTGGCCAAGGCCATGAACTGCGAGCAGGGCCCCACCGCGCAGCCCTGCAACCAGTGCCGCTCCTGTCGGGAAATCACCACCGGCAATGCGGCCGACGTTTTTGAGATCGACGGTGCCTCCAACAACAGCGTGGATCAGGTCCGCGATTTGCGGGAAAACGTCAAATACATGCCGGCCTACAGCCCCTTCAAGATTTACATCATCGATGAAGTGCATATGCTGAGTACGCCGGCCTTCAACGCTTTGCTGAAGACCCTGGAAGAACCCCCGGCCCATATCCTCTTCATGTTCGCGACGACGGAGCCGCACAAAATCCCGGTGACGATCCTCTCGCGCTGCCAGCGCTACGATCTGAGGCGCATCGGGATCACCAGTCTTACCCGTCAGATGGCGGATCTTTGCGAACGGGAGGGCATCGCGATCCCCGGGGAAAGCCTGACCCTCGTAGCGCGCGAGGCCGGGGGCAGCATGCGGGATGCGTTGAGCCTGCTGGATCAGATCATGACCTGCTCGGAAGGGACCGTGACCCACGAGCAGGTTCTCAATATCGTGGGGGTGGTCGACCGCCACGTGATCACCGATCTGGGCGACGCGCTGCTCGTCGGCGATGTGGCGCGCGTCCTGACGGCGATCAAGACGGTTTATGACCGCGGCCAGGATCTCAAGAAACTGTACGCGGATCTTCTCACCCACATGCGCAATCTGATCGTCATCAAAGTCGGAGACACGTCGGCGCCCCTCATCGATCTTCCCGAGAGCGAGATCGCGGGACTGCGGGATCAGGTGCAGGCCCTGTCCATCGGTGCCCTGAATCAGGTGTTCGCGATGCTCTACCGGGAGGAGGCCATGGTTCGCCTGGCCGCCCATCCGCGCCTGGCCATCGAAATGGTGCTGCTGCAGACCTGCCAGATCAAACCGGCGCTCCCGATGGACGAACTCATCGAAAACGTTGCCGCGCTGCGGCAGGCGATTATCAATGGTGGCGGGGCGTATGCAAAGCCGGACGCGGGTGCTGCCGCACCCATCGCCGAAAACCGTGGAGCTTCGTCCTCCGAAGAGCGCCAACCTGCACCTGAGGCCCCGGCGGGGCCGCAAGGGGAGGATTTCGCCGCTCTGCCCAGCGACCCGTCGCAATACCCGGCCTTCTGGACGGCCATCGTCGACCGCCTGAAGGCAGGCTCGCCCGCGCTGGCCGCCAATCTTCAGCAGGCCTCCCTGCAGCAGGTCTCGGAGGCGGCGATAACCATCGAGGTCATGGGGAACCAGTTCACGATCAACCGGGTCAAGCGCCAGGACAGCGTCGGGGCCATCCGGCAAGCGATTGAAGCCCTGGCAGGACGATCGCCGGCCATCGTGATTCAGGGCCGCGCGGCGGACCCGGCCTTGAAACGTAAAAAAAAAGTCCTTGAAGAGCAATTGAAACAGCAGGCCCTGGGCCACCCCATGGTGTCCGAGGCCGTCGAGCGTTTCCAGGGTAAGGTGGTGGATGTCAAAATCCTTTCACCGCCGGATCGGAAGGAGGAGTTGCCATGAAAGGCATGGGAAACATGATGAAGCAGGCCCAAAAGCTACAGTCCAAAATGGCCAAGATGCAGGAAGAATTGGCCGGTCGGACGGTCGAGGGCTCGGCCGGCGGCGGTATGGTCAAAGTGGTGGCCAACGGTCGGCAGCAGGTTTTGGGCATCACGATCGAAAAAGAGGTGGTGGACCCCGACGACCTTGAAATGCTTCAGGATCTGATACTGGCCGCCGTCAACGACGCCTTGGGTAAAGCCCAGGAAATGGTGACCAACGAAATGGGGAAACTGACCGGCGGCATGAGCATCCCCGGACTCTTTTAACCGAATTCCGGTACCATCCCGGCCGCCGAAAACAGGCCCGCACGAGGATCGCCTCGCCATGAACTATTATCCGGCATCCATTCGGAACCTCATCCGGCAAATTGCCAAGCTGCCCGGCATCGGGGAGAAAACCGCCGAACGCTTGGCCCTGCACATCCTTAAAATGCCTTACGGCAGCGCCGAGCAACTGGCGCAAAGTATTTTGGACGTCAAGGCGCGGACGCGGTCCTGTTCGCGCTGCCATGCCTGGAGCGATGACGCCGTGTGCCATATCTGCCAGGATCCCCCGCGCCAAAACGGCATGCTGTGCGTTGTGGAGCAGCCGGCGGATATGGTCGCCGTGGAAAAGTCCGGGGCCTTCCACGGTGTGTATCATATTTTGGGCGGTGTGCTCTCGCCCATGAACGGCGTGGGTCCGGACGACATCCGGGTGGCGGATCTTTTCCGCCGCGTTCAAGAGGAGGCGCTCAAGGAAGTGGTGATTGCCACCGGCACCAACGTGGAAGGCGAAGCCACGGCCGCCTACCTTGCCGAACAGTTGCAGCACCTGTCCGTCCGGGTGACACGCATCGCCTCCGGCGTTCCCATGGGCGGGGACCTCAAATATGTCGACCAGGTCACCCTCAAGCGGGCCATGGAAACGCGGCATGCCTTCTGACACGGACAGCGAAGCACTCTTCATTTGTCAGATGTGCGGGGATTGCTGCCGCGGATACGGCGGCACGTACGTCTCCGCGTCCGACATCCGGGCCATCGCCGACTATCTGCAGGAGGATCCGGCGCACTTCAAGGCCCGCTACTGCCGACGGTCCGGCTCGCGCTACGTGCTGGGGCAGTCCGCCAGCGGGTATTGTCTCTTCTGGGACGGGCTGTGCCGGATCCATCCCGTCAAACCCCGCATGTGCCGCAATTGGCCCTTTATCCAGGCGGTCTTGGAAGATGTCGACAACTGGCGCATCATGGCCGACACCTGTCCGGGCATGCGCACGGATCTCCCGGACGAGGTGGTTCGCCGCACGGTTGCCCGGCGCATCGCGGAGCGGCGGGAACAAGCGCCCGCGGACCCGAACCGTCTCCCGGATCCCGACGAAAATGACCGTTAAAGATGCACTGCCCCCGGGAGGGCGGGCCTGTTTCAAAGGCCAGGCGGCCATGACCGCCGCGTTCGGGGGTGGAGGGTCTGCACCATGATCGGTGTTTTCGACTCGGGCATCGGCGGGTTGACCGTGGTTCGGTCCCTCATGGAATGCCTGCCCGGATACGACGTCCTTTATTTCGGCGATACCGCCCGCACGCCCTACGGGAGCAAAAGCCCTTCCACCGTGGTCAAATACGCCGTCGAGAACACGGAGCTGCTCCTGGCGCACGGCGCACGGGCCATTGTGCTGGCCTGCAATACCGCCTCCAGCGTGGCGCCTGACATTTTGCGTCAGCGCTACGACGTCCCCTTTTTCGAAGTGATCACCCCGGCGGCCAGGCTGGCCATCGAGGGCTCGCGCAACGGACGGATTGGGGTCATCGGTACCCGTGCCACCGTGGCCAGCGGTATTTATGAAACGGTGATCACGGCTTTGCGCCCGGAATGCCGGGTATTCAGCGTGGCCTGCCCCCTGCTCGTACCTATGGTGGAGGAAGGGTGGCTCAAAAAGCCGGAAACGGCCATGATCGTCAAGAAGTACTTGCGCCCCCTGAAGGCCCGGCAGATCGACACCCTGATCCTGGGCTGTACGCACTACCCCCTGCTGGCCGATCTGATCCAGGCCAAGATCGGCCGACGGGTCCGGGTGATCGATTCCTCCACCGGGGTGGCCAAGGTTGTGTGCCGCTGGGTTGAACATGCGGACAAGGGCCGGTCCATGGCCCGCCAGGGGCGCTACCGCTTCATGGTCTCGGATGCCACGCCCCACTTCGAAACCATCGCCCGCGCCATTCTCAAACGCCCCATCCACCTGGAAACCCTTACCGCATAACCGACTGAAAAAAGCCCTTTCTGAACGGATTCCCATAATATAGGAAAGCGTCCGTTCCAGAAATGAGGATTTTTTGTTCTGATCAAGGCCGCACAAGGGGTTTCGGTGAGGCGTACGCTGGTACGCCGCAGCCGCAAACCCCGCGGAGAACGCCGATCAG
>CAYMQN010000267.1:0-4445 GCA_964392545.1 uncultured Desulfobacteraceae bacterium | reverse complement strand
TATAGACATGGTCCTATTGATGAGCGGTATATTCGTCCAGTAACCGGCGAATCATTTTCTGGTATTGGGTGTTGTATTTCTTGGCTTCTTTTTTGAAGAAATCGACGCTTGTTTTGCTGAGAGAGATTGTCACCTTGACGGTCTCATCTTTCAATGCAAGCTCCTCAGGTGAAGGTAGGAAGTCAGCAATAACCTTCACTTTGCCCATTGGCTCATCTGTGTATTTGATTTTGTTTTTCATATATCTTTTTCCCTTTTCGCCAGTAACCGGCGCCAATGATTCTGATTCTGCTTTTCCGGTATGCAAATCGTACCGTCAGGATTCCGCCAGCCACCTTGCCGAGGCAGTAATAGCGTTTTTCTTCTTCCTGACTATGTCCCAGATCTTCAAGGATTACACGGTGGTAATCAAGAAAAGCGAGTTGCACCAGGGCAAATGAGACCCCGTGTTTCTTTTGATTAATCAAATCCTTGGTTGAGTTCCACTCAAAATCTGATCGATCTGCCATGATAATAAAATACAGCGGAAGCCCGTCTATGTCAATATAAAAATATGGCTATATATATGGGCTTGAAGGCCGTAACCAATTTAGGTCGTGGTGGAATTAGTGATGGGTACTGGCCCAATAAAAGAATGGGTTTTTTTGATTAAACGCGGATAATATAGGCTATCACAGTGATAATCGCATACTCAAAAGTGGTGATTACGTGCCACTGTACGTAACAAAGCTCAATTCCTGGGGGCATCGATATATTGTGGGCAGAGCGAGGGCCCTAATGGTGTATGATAGCTTGACCAAAGTGCAGGGTGGAAGTCTCAGTCTGGCTTTTTATCAATACACTTCCGATTACGATTGCGACAGCCGTTCTACTGACAACGACAACGATCCCCCCACCGCTCCCCCTTTTCATCGCACTTGAGACTTTCGCCGTCATCAATGTCAACTGCCCGATGACCGGCGTCTTTGGGGCCGATCCTCGTCCAAGATACAGGTTGCCCCCCATGGCCCCGGGTGCGGTGATTTGAAAAGGTGATGGCAGTGCGTTCGGCGGCGCCTGACCTTTGGACCACCATCAACGGCGGGGAGGATGCCATGAAAGTACCGGCCATGTTCAGCAAAACCCTCGAGGACAACGCCGTGAGCTGTTTTCTGTGTGCCCAGCACTGCAAGATCGGCGAGGGCGAGACGGGTTTTTGCGGGGTGCGCATCAACGAAGGGGGAACGTTGTATACCCTGGCCTACGGTGAGACCGTGGCCCGCAACGTGGATCCGATCGAGAAGAAGCCGCTCTACCATTTTCTGCCGGACACCCTTTCCTATTCGATCGCCACGGCCGGCTGCAATTTTCACTGCGGCTTCTGCCAGAACTGGCAGATTTCCCGGCAGGCCGTGGAGCGCGGGTTTATCGGCGACGGCCGCGCCTTTCCGCCCGAGGCCATCGTGGATGCCGCGGAGGCCAATGCCTGCGCCAGCATCGCCTACACCTACACCGAGCCGACCATTTTTTTCGAATACGCCCGGGAGACCGCCCTGGCGGCGCGCCCCAAGGGCATCAAGAATGTCTTCGTGACCAACGGCTACATGACCCGCCAGGCCCTGGAAGAGGCCGCCGGCTGGCTGGACGCGGCCAACGTGGACTTGAAGTTCTGGAACGACCGCACCTACCGGGACACCTGCTCCGGACGCCTCAAGCCCGTGCTGGAGACCATCCGCCGCATGAAGGATCTGGGCATCTGGCTGGAGGTGACCACCCTGATCATTCCCGGCGGCAACGACAGCGAAGAGGACCTGGAGGGCATTGCCGGCTTTCTGGCCGGGGTGGACCCGGGAATCCCCTGGCACATCAGCCGCTTTCATCCGGACTACCAGTTCGACAGCACCCCCCCGACGCCCCTGGCCTCCCTCGAGACCGCGGAGCGCATCGGCCGGGAGGCCGGCCTGCACTTTATCTATCCCGGCAACGTGCCGGATTCGCGCGACACCCTCTGTCCCAATTGCGGCGCCAAGGCGATCGTACGCTCCTGGGGCGGCGTGCAGCGCAACCACCTCCAGGACGGCCGATGTCCGTCCTGCGGAGAGGTTCTGGCGGGGGTCTGGTCCTAGTCTTGCTATGAAATCACCATCTCTGGAAGTGAAGCCGTAAAGGTTTGGCGGATTTTGTGAATAGCGATCTTGAAATGATGGTTCATTTTCTCCCGCACGGAAGAAAAGATGGAAGTGTAAAAAGTCCCCAAGCCGTCACTCCCGCGGATGCGGGAGTCCAGAACCCATTGAAATGCCTGGATCCCCGCTTTCGCGGGGATGACAAAACCGTAATTTTGCGACCTTTTACGAGTTCATCCAAAACTGTAACGCAATGACAAAAACCAAACCTGCCCTGACCCGAGAAGACGGAAAGCCCTTCTACGGCGGGAGAAGGCATACGCTTTCCAAGAATAACGAAAAGGGCAAGAGGATCAAATGACCGCTGATCAAAAAGAGGAAAGACAGCCTCACGACAACCACGATCAACCGGAGGAAGGAAACGGCTCCGGGCAGGACGGTCACGGAGAGCACGGCGGCCACGCGGGGCACGACGGGGAATCCCACCATGCCCACATGGTCCGGGATTTCCGGCGGCGTTTCTGGATCTCGCTGGTCCTCACCCTGCCCATCGTGGCCCTGGCACCCATGATCCAGCAGTTCCTGGGCCTGCGGGAGACCATCTCCTTTGCGGGCCAGTCCTACGTTCTGTTCGGCTTTTCGACGGCCGTCTTCTTCTACGGCGGCTGGCCGTTTTTGAAAGGCCTGGTCGACGAGATCGGCGACCTGCAGCCGGGGATGATGACCCTGATCGGGGTGGCCGTGATCGTGGCCTACGGGTACAGCACGGCGGTCGTCTTCGGCCTGCCCGGCAAAACCTTCTTCTGGGAGCTGGCGACCCTGATCGACATCATGCTCCTCGGCCACTGGATCGAAATGCGCTCGGTGATGAGCGCTTCGGGCGCCCTGGACGAACTGGTGCAGAGCCTGCCCTCCGAGGCGCACCGGGTGCTCGAAGGCGGCGATACCGAAGACGTGCCGGTGACCGAGCTGAAGCAGCACGACCGGGTGCTGGTCAAGCCGGGGGAGAAGATTCCCATCGACGGGTCGGTGGTGGAGGGCCGCAGCAGCGTCAACGAGGCCATGATCACCGGCGAGAGCCAGCCCGTGGAAAAAGCCGAGGGCGACGCGGTGGTGGGCGGCGCCGTCAACGGTGAATCCTCCTTGACCGTGGAAGTGGAGAAAACCGGCGAGGACACCTACCTCAACCAGGTGGTGGCCATGGTGCGCAAGGCCCAGGAGTCGCGGTCGCGCACCCAGGACCTGGCCGACCGCGCCGCCATGTGGCTGACCGGCATCGCCCTGGGCGCCGGTTTCCTGACCCTGGCGGCCTGGATTCTGGCCGGTTCGGAATTCGTCTATTCCCTGGAGCGCATGGTAACGGTGATGGTCATCACCTGCCCCCATGCCCTGGGGCTGGCCATCCCGCTGGTGGTGGCCGTATCCACCTCCCTGGCCGCCGGCCGGGCCCTGCTGGTGCGCAACCGGTCGGCCTTCGAGCGCGCCCGCCAGCTTCAGGCCGTGGTCTTCGACAAGACCGGCACGCTTACCGAGGGGCGCTTCGGCGTCAGCCAGGTGATCCCCCTGGAGGAGGAGCACGAGGATGCGATTTTGAAGCTTGCGGCCGCCGTCGAAAGCCGTTCGGAGCACCCCATTGCCCAGGGTATCCTGGCGGCCGCCGAGGAGCGGGACCTCGATGTCGTCGCCCCTGACGATTTCGAGGCCATCGCCGGCAAGGGTGCCCAGGGCAAGGTCGACGGTCATACGATCAAGGTCGTCAGCCCGGGCTACCTTGATGAGAACGCCATCGCCGTCGACGAAGCGCCCCTCGAAGAGGCCCGGAAGAAGGGGCAAACCCTGGTCTTCGTGTTGGACGGCGACAAGCCGTTGGGCGCCGTGGGGCTTTCGGACGTGATCCGGGAGGAATCCCGGGAGGCCGTCGACCGCCTCAAGGACAAGGGCATCGCCGTGATGATGCTCACCGGCGACGCTGAAGCTGTGGCCGCCGCCGTTGCCTCGGAACTGGGCCTGGACGACTATTTCGCCGAGGTCCTGCCGGACGAGAAATCGAACAAGATCGCCTCGGTCCGCGAGGGCGGCCGGGTGGTCGCCATGGTGGGCGACGGGATCAACGACGCCCCGGCCCTGGCCGAGGCCGATATCGGCATCGCCATCGGGGCCGGCACCGACGTGGCCATCGAATCCGCCGACGTGGTCCTGGTGAAGTCGGACCCGCGGGACGTGGTGGCCATCATCGACCTGGCCGAGGCCACCTATGCCAAGATGATTCAGAACCTGTGGTGGGCCACCGGCTACAATGCCGTGGCCATCCCGTTGGCGGCCGGCGTGCTGGCCCCGCTG
>CAYMQN010000266.1:0-4484 GCA_964392545.1 uncultured Desulfobacteraceae bacterium | reverse complement strand
AACAGCAGCACCACGATGGCCAGCCCGCCGCCGTAGAGCACCGAGCGGGCCACGTTGGCGATGGAGCGCTCGATCAGGTTGCCCTGGTTGATGACCGGCACGATGGTGACCTGGGGGAAAGCCCGGTTGATGCTTTCGATTTCGGACAGAATCCCGCGGGAGACCTCCACCGTGTTGGCGTCGGCCTGTTTGCGGATCCCCACGTAGAGACCGCGGCTGCCGTTGACGCGCACGATGCGTGTCAGCTTCTCGTAGGTGTCCCGCACCGTGGCGATCTGGCCCAGGCGCACGGCGCCGCCCTCGCGTTGCACGATCACCGTGTCCCGGACCTGGTCGAGGTCGGTGAATTCGGCGGGCGCGCGCAGGGTGACCTCGTAGCGCCCCGCCTCGATCCTGCCGGCCGGCAGGTCCAGGTTGGCGTCGCGGACGGCGTCGATCACCCGGTCGAGGGGCAGCCCGGCGGCCTTGATACGCCCGGGATCCAGCTCGATGCGCACCTCCCGGTTGTAGCCTCCCCAGAGGTCGACCTGGGCCACCCCCGGGATGCGGGCGAAACGGTAGCGGATCTGGTCTTCGATCAGCCGGGTCATCTCCACCGGATCGAGGTTGCTGGAAATGCCCAGGATGACCACCGGAAAACTGGCGATGTCGAACTTGCGGACGCGGGGGCGGACGATGTCGTCCGGCAGCTCGTTGATTTCGTCCTCGAGCTTGCTCTGCACGTCGATGGCCGCCGTGTCGATGTCCGTGCCCCACACGAAGGTCACCCGCACGGTGCTGCGGCCCTCGGACGAGCTGGAGGTCATTTCCTCCACGCCGGGTACGGTGGCCACGATTTCCTCGATGATGCGGGTCACCAGCCGCTCCATGACCTCGGGGCTGGCGCCCTCGTAGTCGGTGCTGATGGTCAGGGTGGGCAGTTCGATGCTGGGCAGCATGTCGATCTGCAGCCGGCTCAGCGATACCGATCCCAGGATGACCAGGATCAGGGTCACCATGGTGGTGAAAATGGGGCGCTGGACACTGAAACGCGGCAGTTTCATGGGCCCTCCGCCCCCTTGTGATTGCCGTCGGCGGCCTCCCGATCGGTGGGAATCGTAATGGGCGAGCCGTCGTCGATCAGCTGTTGGCCCAGAACGACGACGCGCCCGTCGAGGTCCTGTCCTTCCACCTGCACCCGGTCCTCCTGGCGAATGCCCGTCACGACCTCGCGCCAGCGCACCGATTGCCCGTCCGGGGCCACGACGAAGACACCGGTGCGGTCGTTGCGCTCGGTCAGGGCCGGTTCGGGGACGATGACGGCATCGGCCACGCGCTCGAGTTCCACCGAAGCCTGGATGAACATGCCGGGTTTGAGGCGGTGGCGGGGATTGTCGACAGTCATTTCGATGCGCGCCTGGCGGGTGGCCTGACGGAAGATCGGGGCGATGCGGACGATGCGGCCGGCGAAGGTTTCGCCCGGATAGGCGTCGGTGGTCAAGGCTACCGGTTGCCCCACTTGCATGTAGGCATAGTCCCGCTCGGTGACAAAGACGATCCCCAGGATGGGGTCCAGTTCGACGATCATGAGCATGGGCGCGTTGGCGGCCAGGGTCTGGCCCTCGTCGACGTAGCGTTCGGCCACCACGCGTGTCTCGTCGTCGTCGCCGCTCCAGCCCGCCGTGACGCGGGTATAGCCCAACCGGATGTTGGCGGTCTCCAGGGCGGCCTCGAATTTGGCCATCTGGGCCTCGGCCACGGCCAGCTGGGCCCGCTTGGCCAGCAGCTCCTGACGGGCCGCGTCCAGCTCGGATTCGGAGGCGATCCCGCGCTTGCGCAGCGATTCGGTGCGCTTGAATTCACGGTCGGCGATTTCCAGCACGCTCTGGGCCTCGGCGCGATTGGCCCGGGCCACGGCCAGGTCGGCCCGGGCCTGGGCCACGGCCTGGACATATTCGTCGTTGTCCAGTTCGGCCACCACCTGACCCCGCCGGACGATATCGGCGATGTTGACCAGGACCCGCTCGACCCGGCCGGCGACCTTGGGCGCCACCATGAATTCGGCCAGGGCCTCCAGTTCGCCGCTGAAGGTGCGCTCGAGGGCGATCGGGCCCCGCTCGATGGGAGCCACCTCGACCGGGGCCGGCCGGGACGCCCGCCCGCCGCCGGCGTCCTCCCCCCCCTGCCAGGCAGCATACACCAGCCAGCCCGCCAGGGCGGCGCCGGCCAGCAGCAGGATCAACAGCAAACGTTTGGATGCGGCCGATGTCATGAGCCATGTCCTTTGGTGGAAGCGTTCATTCTGCCGGGTATTGCCAATACCCGTAAGGGCATTGCCAGCCCCGAAACATTGTGCTTTTTATTTAATTTTGCAATGGGAAGTCGGCCATTTGCAGGGTCCTGCGGAAGGGTCGGATTCCCGGGACGGTCATTTTCGATTGATCGGCCAGGGATGAAAACGTTATAGACCCCGTAGCCGCATCAATGACGATGCGTTCGCAAAAAGTGATTTATTTGTCATTCCGGACTTGATCCGGAATCTCTAACAGCTTGATATCAATAGATTCCGGCTTTCGCCGGAATGACGTCTAGATCGAAAATCTGACTTTTTACGAGTCCATCACCGATGACGTCTTCGTAAAACGTCACCTCAAGAGGGTTTATCGTGCGAGCGGGTAAATGTCCACTTCGTCGATGGTTGCTCGTGGCCTTGATCGGATTGATGCCGGCGTTGGCCGCCTGTACACCGGTGGCCAGGGGGGTCGGCCGGGCTGCGGACGGTCCGGCTGTGCCGGCGGACACCGCCGTCACCATGCCGCTGGCGTCTGAAGAGCCGTCGTCCCCCGCCGCCCCGACGCCCCTGCCGCCGGGGCCCATCAAAGTGACCGTCAAGGAAGCCGTTTGGTTGTGCCTCGAGAACAACCGCGCCCTGGCGGCGGAGCGGCTGAACCCGGCCATCGTTCAGACCTTCGAGGACGAGGAGCAGGCCGTATTCGACCCGGTCCTCGGCGCGGAAGCGGCCGCCGGACGGCGGAAGGCCGAACGCCAGGCCCGCGCCGGATCCCAGACCGAAAGCCTCACCTCCGACACGGTGGACGGCCTTTTGTTCCTCGACCAGTATTTTCCCACCGGCACGGCCCTGACCCTGGAGGCCGACACGGCAATGTCGGATTCCACCCTCTACGAGGATCCCTTCTATGCCAGTCGCCTCGGCCTGACCGTGACCCAGGCCCTGCTGCGGGGCTTCGGCCCCCGGGTGAACCTGGTGCGCCTGCGCCAGGCCCGCCTGGACACCCGCCTTTCGGCCTTCGAGCTGCGGGGCTTCAGCGAATCCCTGGTGGCCGAGGTGGAACGCACCTACTGGGACTTCGCCCTGGCCCGGCGCCGGATCGAGATCGTGGAGGAATCCCTCAAAGTGGTCCGTCAGCAGCTCAGCGAGACCCGGGAGTTGATTGCCGTGGGCCGGCTGGCCCGGGCCGAGCTGGCGGCCGTGCAGGCCGAGGTGGCCTCCCAGGAACAGGCCCTCATCGAGGCCCGTGCGGCCAAGGAAGCCATTCGCCTGCAGCTTCTGCGGCTGCTCAACCCGCCGGTGGACGATCTCTGGCAGCGGGAGATCGAACTGGTCCACCCGCCGGCCCTGCCCGAAATCGACCTGGAGGCCGTGGAGCAATACGTGGCCGTGGCCCGGCGCCTGCGGCCGGTGCTCAACGAGGCCCGCCTGAAGCTCATGCGCGGCGACCTGGAGCTCGTCAAGACCCGCAACGGCCTGCTGCCGCTGCTGGAGCTCTTCGTCACCCTGGGCCAAAGCGGCTATGCCGATTCCTTCGGCCGTTCGGTGGACCGCATCGACGACGGCGACAACTACGATGCCCTGGCGGGCGTCCGGTTTTCATACCCCTTTTACAACCGCGAGGCCCGCGCCCTGCACCGGCGGGCGGAGCTCACCCGCGACCAGGCCCGGAAAGCCCTCGACAACCTGATCCAACTGGTGGAAGTGGACGTGCGCACGGCCTATGTCGAGGTCGACCGCACCCGCCAGCAGATCGACGCCACCGCCGTGACCCGGCGTTTCAACGAGGAAAAGCTGCGGACCGAAACGGAAAAGCTGCGCGTGGGCAAGTCCACCAGCTTCCTCGTGGCCCAGGCCCAGCGCGATCTCCTGGTCAGCCGCATCGACGAGGTCCAGGCCCTCGCCAACTACCTCAAGGCCCTGATCGATCTCTACCGCCAGGACGGCTCCCTCCTCCAACGCCGGGGCATTTCCGCGCCGGGGCGGGAACCGGTAGTCCTCCCTTAGTGTCCGTTCAGAGAGGGCATCTTTTGGCCCAGGCCGGCGTTCTCACTCTTCTGAAATCCTCGCCGTAGCCGGGCTACGCCTGCGGTTTCAGAATCGCTGCGGCCTTGGCCTGAACCAAAATCTACCCTCTCTGAACGGACACTTTTAGGATGCTCCAGAAAGGGCATCTTTTGGCCCCTGGCGGCGTTCTCCCCTCCGGTCGGTCCTC
>CAYMQN010000265.1:2104-4489 GCA_964392545.1 uncultured Desulfobacteraceae bacterium | reverse complement strand
GCTACGTCGAGGACCGACCGGAGGCGAGAACGCCGCCAGGGGCCGAAAGATGCCGCTTCTGGACGGACACTAGATGATTTCAAGTTCAGCCTGCAGCGCCCCCGCCGCCTTGAGGGCCTGAAAAATGGCGATCAAATCCCGGGGCGACACCCCCAGGGCGTTCAGGGCCCGCACGACTTCACCGATGCTCACCCCGGACTCCACCAGAAACAGCGGGTTGCGCCCCTCCTCCACCCGCACGTCGCGATCGGAGGTCACCACGGTCTGCCCCCCCGGGGAAAACGGCAGGGGCTGGGACACGTTGTCGCGTTTGTTGACCTCGATGCTCAAATTGCCGTGCGCGATGGCGATGGTGGCGATGCGCACGTTCTCGCCCATCACCACGGTGCCGGTGCGCTCGTTGATAATGATCTTGCTGATCGTGTCCGGGGTGACCCCGAGATTTTCGATCAGCGCCACCAGTTCGACGCTCCGTCCCCGATAGAGATCCGGCACGGCGACCTTGATGGTGCCGGCGTCGGGGGTGCTGGCCAGGGTATCCCCAAAGGACTTGTTGATGGCCTGCGCCACGCGGGTGGCGGTGGTGAAGTCGGGGGCGTGCAGGGCCAGGGTCAATTCATTGCGCTCGTTGAAATTGCCGGCGATTTCACGCTCGATGGTGGCGCCGCCGACAATGCGTCCGACGGTCGGAAAATTCTTTTGAACGCCGGTGCCGGTGCCCTTGCCATAGGAAAACCCCCCCGTGCTCACCGGCCCCTGGGCCACGGCGTAAACCTTGCCGTCCGCTGCTTTCAACGGTGTCAGCAGCAGGGTGCCGCCCTGGAGGTTCTTGGCATCGCCGATGGAACTGACCAGAACATCGATCCGGCTCCCGCTGCGGGCGAAGGGCGGCAGATCGGCCGTGATCATGACCGCGGCCACGTTTTTGACTTTCAAATCGTCCGGGTCGATGGTGACCCCCATGCGCTCGAGCATGCTGGCCAGAGCCTGGACGGTAAACAGGGATTTCGTGCCGTCGCCGGTGCCGTCCAGCCCCATCACCAAACCGTAGCCAAAGAGCTGGTTCTGGCGCACGCCGCGAATATTGGCGATATCCTTGATGCGGGCCGCCTGGGCCGCCGATGTCGCCATAAAAACCAGCAAGATCAGGGAAACGGTCATCGTAGCAGCGTTTTTACCTTGCACGGATGGCATAGGCAGCATAGTGCTCTCCGGAAAATCATGTTAGGAAATCGTTTAAAAGGGCCAAATCGTATTGAGCGCGTTGGCGACCCATCCCGGGCGCTGCCGATCGTCGACAATGCCGGCGCCGCTGTAGGCAATCCGCGCATCGGCCACGAAGGTGGACAGGACCACGTTGTCGTCGGAAACATCGCGCGGGCGGACGAGGCCGTAGATGGTCATGATCTGCTTCTCGTTGTTCACCATGATTTCGCGGGAACCCACGACCTTCATGTTGCCGTTGGGCATGACCTCGACCACCCGGACCGTGATGAACGCCTCCAGGGACCCGCTGCGGGTGGTGCTGCCCGACCCCTCGAATTCGCTTTCGATCCCCCCGCTGACCGACAGGTCCTGCAAATTGAAGGTGGACGGTTTGATCCCGAAAAATTCATCGACGCCGGCCCGCAGCGAGGACTCCCGGTCCGTGGAGGTGTCGGCGCTGTTGGAGGCGCTGGAGGATTCGGCGATCTTGATGGTCAGGATATCGCCGGCCCGGCGGGCCTTGGGGTCGCTGAAAAGATCGCCGAAGGCGACTTCATCGGACCACAGGGACATGGTGTCCTTCGGGTCCGGAGCAAAGGACGACGTTGCTCGGGAAGGGGCAGGGGCACCGCCGACCACCGGGTCGGTACTGACCGTCATGCCGCCGTGGGGGGTGGCACAGGAGATGAGCACCCCCACGATCATGAGAACCAGGGGGCCGGCCATCCCGTGGCGTGTTTTCGCCGATCGCATCATCATGGTGTCCTTTCTAATATTGCACCCGCACCGTCCGGGCATCCACCACCCGGGCGTGGAGCGTCTTGTTGGAGTCCAGGTTCATCACCCGCACCCGCTCTCCGATGCGCCCGGTGTTTTGAACCTCGCCGATGGTGGTAACCCGCAATCCGGCCGATTCGGCGACAATCACGACCCGGTCGCCGCGTTTCACCACGGGGGGGAATTCGAACTGATCCTTGCGCAGCACCCGTCGAGGCCCGATGCTGCGCCGCGCCCGCTGGCCGGCGATATCCTCATAGGCCAGCACCGTGTTGGCCGGCAGACCGGCAACGTCCATGGTCTGCAGCATCAGATCGTCGGGCTGAACCAACTGATACCGGGCAATGGGGTTGCGCGTCACCGGCACCTCCTTCATCACCACGACACTGACCGTGGCCAGCA
>CAYMQN010000265.1:0-2004 GCA_964392545.1 uncultured Desulfobacteraceae bacterium | reverse complement strand
CCCTACCGTTTGACGTTGTTGGCCTGCTGGAGCATGTCGTCGGCCGCCTGAATGGCTTTGCTGTTGATTTCATAGGCTCTTTGGGCCGTGATCATCTTCACCATTTCGTCCACCACGCTCACGTTGGACATCTCCAGAAACCCCTGGGCCAGGGCGCCCAGGCCGTCTTCGCCCGCCGTCCCGACGATGGCATCCCCGGAAGCGTTGGTGGGCAGGTGGAGATTGCGGCCGATGCTGTGCAGCCCGGCCGGATTGACGAAGCGCGCCATCGAGATCGTACCGATTTCGGTGGGGGTGCTGTCGCCGGCCTGGAGCACCGATACGGTGCCGTCCAGTCCGATGCTCAAGGAAATGCTGTCGCTGGGGATGGTGATTTCCGGCTCCAGCAGAAAACCGTCCGAAGTGACGATGCGCCCGTCGCGATCCATCTTGAAGGCACCGTCCCGGGTGTAGGCAATTTCGCCGTCCGGCTGGAGGATCTGGAAAAATCCGTCGCCTTCGATGGCGATGTCCAGTTCGTTCTTGGTTTGCTGAAAGTCGCCCGTGGTAAAAATCTTGTGGCTCGCCACGGGGCGGCTGCCGTGGCCGACTTGAATGCCGGTGGGCACGTCCGTGGTTTCGGAGGAAGCGCCCCCCGCCTGCCGCAGCGTTTCATAGAGCAGATCCTGGAAATCGGCCCGGCTGGCCTTGAAGCCGGTCGTGTTGACATTGGCCAGGTTGTTGGAAATGACATCGATATTGAGCGATTGGGATTTCATTCCCGATGCGGCGGTCCATAGACTGCGAATCATGTTTGCCCCCTTTCGTTATTCCGTGATGCCGACACCGCTGATCACGCGGGAGGCCATCTCACCCATGGTTTGGATCATCTTCTGATAGGATTCATACCCGCGCTGGACTTCGATCAATTCCGTCATAACTTTGACGGCATTGACGTTGGAGCCTTCCAGAAAGCCTTGCTGAACACCACCATAGTCCAAAGCTTCTTCGGCGCCCCGGTTTTCGTCGAGCTCAAAAAGAGCGTCACCGACCTTGCGCAGGGCACCGTTTTCGGTCATCCGGACGATGCGCAGCTTGCCCACCGGCATGCCGTCCACGACGACATTGCCGGCCCCGTCGACATTTACATCGCTCCCGTCGATGATGATCTCCCCGCCCTCCCCCAGCACGGCCTCACCGTTGGCGGTGGCCAGCAAGCCCTCGGGGCTGATCGTGAACGCCCCGTTGCGGGTGTAGCGCAGGCCCTGATCGGTCTGGATGCTGAAGAAGCCGTCGCCCTCGATGGCCAAATCCAGCGGATTGCCGGTTTGCTGGAAGGGCCCGGGCGCAAAATCGGTGTGGGATGTCATGGGGATGACACCGGAAGACAGTACGAAGGGACTCGCCATTGCATCGTCCCTTTCCGCCGCAACGGCCGCCTCCGCATCGGGAAGCCGGAAAACCGTATCGTCCCCTTTATAGCCGGAGGTATTGATATTGGCGAGATTGTTCGACAAGACGCGCAAACGGACGCGCTGGGCTTCGGCCCCGGATGTCGCCATATACATTGATCCGCTCATAAAAACTCCTCACCGCAATGCTTTCGACCGCTCGTAAAGAACGGTACTGAAATTGTCTTCGGACAGATGGCCTGCAATAAGCAGACCACTTTCACCGGCCACCCGGACGGATCCTACGCGCTAATCTTCGGCTCCCTCGAACCACAAAGGCCCCCCGCTTGCCTGTGATGTTGAAACGGCAATTTTGACCGCTGGAGGGGGCATGAATTGCCGATGGATGCCGCGGCTGCGGCACAATTTGCACGAAAGCAGTTTCGTCATGAGACGTCATCCCGGCGAAAGAAGCTGTGTCACAACCGATTCCGCATTCCATTTTCGCCCGTCATGCCGGCGAAAGCCGGCATCTCATTGAGCTTACGGCATGAAATTGTGAGAGATCCCGGCTTCCGCCGGGATGACGGCCTAGGACAAATCCCTTTCGTGCATATTGCGACACAGCCTCGAA
>CAYMQN010000264.1:0-4571 GCA_964392545.1 uncultured Desulfobacteraceae bacterium | reverse complement strand
TCACATGCGGCTTCGTCCGCTCAAACTTTTGCTTCGCCATCTTCTCGTCCTCCCCCGGTACGGGTCATTTTTAGGTGCGTATTCAGCAACGGCTGCCACACCGAAACCGATTTAACAACCGCCTGTGCCTCAGGGGCATCGCTGAGGGCCCCGGTTCGTTTACCATCTGAAATGTGCAAAAGCCTTGTTGGCTTCGGCCATACGATGCGTGTCTTCACGCTTTTTGGCCGCACCGCCGCGATTGTTGGAAGCATCCAGAATCTCGCCGGCCAGCCGCGCGGCCATGCCGCGCTCGCCCCGTTTGCGCGCGAAATCGATCATCCAGCGAATCCCCAACGCCTGGCGGCGGGCCGGCCGCACTTCGGTCGGCACCTGGTAGGTCGAGCCGCCCACCCGCCGGGATTTGACTTCGCTCATGGGCTTGACGTTGTCCAAGGCCTTTTCGAAAACCTTCAGCGGCGGCTCGCCAACCTTTTTCTCGACGATAGCGAAGGCATCGTAGAGCAGCTTTTCGGCTGTGCTCTTCTTGCCATCGCGCATGACGGAGCGGATGAATTTGGCCACCAAAACACTGTTGTATTTGGGATCCGGCAAAACGGTCCGTACGGGAACTTCTCTTCTTCTGGGCATACGTTACACCATTTCCATTGATCGTTGCTAAAAGGGTTCCGCCCGGAAGGGCACGCTATTTCGGCCGCTTGGCGCCATATTTACTGCGCCCCTGGCGCCGATCTTCGACACCCAGCGTATCCAGCGTTCCGCGAACAATATGATAGCGCACACCCGGCAAATCCTTGACCCGACCACCCCGCACGAGCACGACCGAATGCTCCTGAAGGTTGTGCCCGATACCGGGAATATACGCCGTCACCTCCACGCCGGTGGTCAGTCGGACGCGTGCCACTTTGCGCAGCGCCGAGTTGGGCTTTTTAGGCGTCGAGGTGTAAACGCGTGTGCACACCCCCCTCTTCTGGGGCGCCCCCTTCAATGCCGGGGTGCTCTTTTTCTTCTGAATTCGTTTCCTGCCCTGTCGCACAAGCTGGTTGATGGTCGGCATGTTTTCCTCATCATGGGGTAAAAATTCACGGATTTTTCCGCACGGCAAAATTGAGGTATGTATACATACGCAAAATATTTGTCAAGCATTTTCATGCCTGCGCAAAAAACCCGTCTTACAACGAACGCGCGCCTTCCCCGTCCGGGGAAAACCCGTCATTCCAAAATTGTTTCAACCAAACGCGGAATGAAACCCTATGCTCTTAGACCGATTGAGCGCCGAGGCGGATCGATCCAGTTAACATGTGGTCTAGCTCTGAAGAGCCGCCTGCCGGTGAGGCAGGCGGTAGGCGTCAGCTCTGATCCATGTGAACGTCGTTGTACATAGGAAATCCCGTTCCAGCGGGAATTAAACGGCCCATTATGACATTTTCTTTAAGGCCGCGCAAGTAATCTTTTGTGCCACCGATGGCCGCGTCGGTCAAGACCTTGGTGGTCTCCTGGAAGGAAGCCGCCGATATGAAGCTGTCCGTGCTGAGCGAGGCTTTCGTGATCCCCAGAATCAGCGGTTCGGCCACGGCCGGCTTGCCACCCTTTTCAATGACGGCCCGGTTGACCTCCTCGAAGGTGCCCCGGTCCACCTGCTCTTCGGTAATGAAATTGGTGTCCCCGACCTCGTGCACCTTGACGCGTCGCATCATCTGGCGCACGATCACTTCGATGTGCTTGTCGTTGATGCGCACGCCCTGGAGGCGATAGACCTCCTGCACCTCGTCCACGAGATAGCGCGCCAGGGCGATTTCCCCCTTGATGTTCAAGAGGTCCTGGGGAATGGCGGCGCCGCCGATCAACGGTTCGCCGGCACGCACATAGTCGCCTTCATAAACGTTGATGTGCTTGCCGCGGGGAATCAGATATTCCTTTTTCTCGCCGACGTCCACCGGCGTGATGGTAATTTTCTGCTTGCCCTTCTTGGTGCCCTTGGAGATGGATACGTAACCGTCGATTTCACTGAGAACGGCGATATCCTTGGGTTTGCGCACCTCGAAGAGTTCGGCCACGCGCGGCAAGCCCCCGGTGATATCCTTGGTTTTGGTGGTGGCCCGGGGCAGTTTGGCGATAATATCGCCGGCCTGGATTCCATCCCCTTCTTCCACCAGCAAAATGGCGTCCGTGGGAAGGATGTAACGCGCCAGGCCGGATTTGCTGGCCAGTTTGGCCGTCTTGCCCGTGGCATCCTTGATGGAGATGCGGGGACGCGCATCGGTCAGTTTGGATTCGGTGATCGTATGGCTGGATTTGCCGGTCACCGGGTCGACCTTTTCCTGAACCGTCTTGCCGGGCAGGATGTCGCCGAATTTGGCCGTTCCGCTCACCTCGGTGATGATCGGCGTGGTGAAGGGGTCCCATTGGGCCAGAAGGTCTCCCGGCTCCACGGCGGTGCCTTCCTTGACCATCAAGTGGGCGCCGAAAATGACCGGAAAGCGCTCGCGCTCGCGATCGTTTTCGTCGATAATGGCAAATTCACCGCCCCGGCGATTCATGACGATCAGATCGCCGCTGGAATTCTTGACGACATTGAGATTCAGATATTTGATGGTCCCCTCGACCCGGGCCCGGATGTCGGCCTGTTCCACACGCCGGCTGGCGGTGCCGCCGATGTGAAAGGTCCGCATGGTCAGCTGGGTGCCCGGCTCTCCGATGGATTGGGCGGCCAGGATCCCGATGGCCTGCCCCATCTCCACGAGACGGCCGTGGGCCAGGTCGCGGCCGTAACACGAGGCGCAAACGCCGTGCTTGGCCCGACAGGTCAACGCCGATCGGATCTTGACGCTGCTGACCCCCGAATTCTCGATCCGCTGCACCGCCGCCTCGTCGACTTCCCGACCGGCCTTGATCAGCACCTCGTCGGTGAAAGGATCGACGATATCATCGATGGTATAGCGTCCCAGGATGCGGTCTCCCAGACGCTGGATCACTTCGCCGCCTTCCATCAGCGGTTCGACCTCCACGCCGACCATGGACCCGCAGTCGATTTCCGTGATCACACAGTCCTGGGCCACGTCCGCCAGGCGGCGGGTGAGGTACCCGGAGTTGGCGGTTTTCAGTGCGGTGTCCGCCAGGCCCTTCCGCGCGCCGTGGGTGGAGATGAAGTACTGCAGCACCGAAAGCCCCTCGCGAAAATTGGCCTGAATGGGCGTTTCGATAATCTCCCCCGAGGGTTTGGCCATGAGACCGCGCATACCCGCCAGCTGGCGCATCTGGTCTTTGCTGCCGCGCGCTCCGGAGTCGGCCATCATGAAGATCGGGTTGAAGCCGGGCGCCTCATGGCCACCGGGGGACGGCGCGTTTTTCATGGCTTCCATCATCTCGTTGGCCACGTCATCGGTGGCCTTGGCCCAGATGTCGACCACCTTGTTGTATTTTTCACCCTGGGTGATCAAGCCTTCCGTGTACTGGCGCGCAATCTCGGTCACCTGTACTTCCGATTGCTTGAGGATATCCCACTTCTTCTCCGGGATGATCATGGCATCGATGGAGATCGACAAGCCCCCCTCGGTGGAATAGCGATAACCGATATCCTTGAGGCGATCGGACAGAATGACCGTCGCTTTGGGCCCCAGCCGACGGTAGACCAGGTCGACCAGCTCGCGCAGCGCCTTTTTGTCCATGACATGGTTGACCGCTTTGAAGGGCACGCCCCCTTCCCGACGGTCGGCGGCAAAGAAATGGTAGCGTCCGTCGGCTTCGATGGCTTCGGAAACGCTGCCCGGATCCATGGCAAAGAGAGCCGCACTATCCGCTTCCCTGAGATTGTAGATGCCTTTGAGTTCATCCTCCTTGAGCAGCCCGGTATACCCGTCGTCGATGACCCTCGCGACTTCTTCGCCCTGTTCCGGGAGATCGTCGAAGGACGTCCCGCCGGCCAGTGCTTCCGCCACCGCGGAAGCCCCGTCTTCCGTCGCCACCACGAGGTGATGGAATGCCATGACGATGTCGTTGGGCATGATCTCGTAGAGCAGGACGCGGCCCACCGTGGTTTCCACGCGTTCACCTTCGACCCGCACCACCACCTGGGAATGCAAGGCCACCGCGCCGGCATCGTAGGCGCAACGGACCTCGGCGGGACTGCCGAAGATGCGTCCCTGCCCCTCGAGCCCCTTGATGGCGCGGGTCATGTAGTAGATGCCCAGAACGATATCCTGGCTGGGCACGATGATCGGACTCCCGTTGGCCGGTGAGAGAATGTTGTTGCTGGAGAGCATCAAGACCCGCGCTTCGATTTGCGCTTCCACCGACAGGGGCACATGAACGGCCATCTGGTCGCCGTCGAAATCCGCGTTGAAGGCGGTACAGACCAGCGGATGCAGCTGAATGGCTTTGCCCTCGATGAGGATCGGCTCGAAGGCCTGGATCCCCAGACGGTGCAGGGTGGGCGCCCGGTTGAGCATCACCGGGTACTCCTTGACCACCTCGTCCAGGGTGTCCCAGACTTCGGGGATTTCGCGCTCGACCATTTTCTTGGCGCTCTTGACGGTGGAAACCAGCCCCTTTTGTTCCAGCCGATAGTAGAT
>CAYMQN010000263.1:0-4583 GCA_964392545.1 uncultured Desulfobacteraceae bacterium | reverse complement strand
TGCCTCTATCCGCCCGTAATATAGGGATTAACCATACTTTCAGCGTGCAAACCCACACGCCCGGGCCATGTTCCCCGATCCGCCGGAAAAGCCCCGAGATCCCATCGCCTATCGTCGTGTTCAGCATCCCATGGGGGTAAAACAACAATTTTCGCAGGCTTTGATCGACACCGAGCACCCTCAAGGTGTCAACGAACTTGACATTCATGCAAACAAAATGAGGGGCGATCTGCTTGGCAGGGGGGTTGATGAAAAGGAAAGGCCAGGATGACCAGCAGGTATCCTTGGCCGGAAGTCGGGTATTGGTTCCAGGGGGGCGCCGATAGGCGATACGGCCGGGGGTCAGTCCGGGAACCCGTCTTCCGGATCGACGGGAACAATCAACTCCATGTCGATTAACATTTTGACCGCTTTTTGGAAATCGCTCATCGTCAATCCCGATGCAAAGGCAATGCTGGCCAAACTTTTGCGGCCATCCACCAATTGGATGATCTTTTTCATAGAGGCATCGATGCGCGTCTCATCCGCGATATGGGATGTCCGGCATCGAAAAATCCGCATCTGTTTGCCTCGCTGGTATCCTGTGAGCGCTTGGAGGGCCATATCGGGGACACGCCGGACCAAACGCCACGGCCTGCGAATCGCCCCATTGCGACCGGAAACGGGTGGATGTGCAGGATGCAAGCACAATTCATACCAGCTCTCGGAATCTTCCAAGCGCGCAAATTAAGCCGTCATTTCAAGGAGTGGTCGACGCGTGGGCGATGGTTTTGACGCGATTTGTCACAGGCCGGGCCGTATTTCGGCAGGCATCCGAACTGGCGTTTTAGGGGCACCTGTTGATGGGTGGTGAGATGATGGTTACTGTCACCCAGTTCCGGATAAACACGATCGAGTTCAATATCAGCCTTTTGAAGTCGTATGCACCGAAACCAAAACGGGGTATCCATGACGCGTCGCCGTTTTATTCGCCAACTCTTGCAGAGCACACTGGGTGCGGCCTTATTCGGGATTTCCGGTTCCTGCGCTTCGCGCCCCTCGGGGGCCGAGCGGGGGAACGCCGGTCAACCGGCTTACCGTGCGCTCAACGGACGCAACCTGCACGAGCTTGCCCGCCGCAAGGTCCACCATGGCCGGGGGGAATTTGTAAACCCATTCAGTGATGTGCCCAAGGGGCGCCTGGGCCGCCTGCTGCAATGGAAGTGGTTCTCCAAAAACCACTTCGCGCCGCACTATGCCGATGAAACGGTGCGGCCGGTGACTTTTGACCGCCAACGGATATTCGCAGACGGCCGGCTTACCCTTACTTTCATCAAGCATGCCGGCGTTCTTATACAAGATGAAGGTGACCTGCTGCTCGTCGACCCCGTATTTGATGGATTGTTCTGGTTTATCAAAGACTTCTCACCACTGGCGGTCGATCCCGCCTCCCTGCCGCAGCCCAAGCACCTTTTGATCACCCATGGTCATTACGACCACCTGGATACCGGGGCCATTGCAACCTGGGGCAACGGCACCCACATCATAGCGCCCCTGGGCTATGACGGGCTCTTCGACGCTATCGGCATGCGCCAGCGCCACCATCTCGACTGGTATGAAGGGTATCGCGAGGACGGCCGGGAAATCCTGTTTTTACCCTGCAATCACTGGACCATGCGCAACCCGCTGGTCGGGCCCAATACCGGATTGTGGGGCTCCTATCTCATCCGTACCAAAAGCGGGGCGACCATCTACCTTTCCGGCGATACCGGTTTTTTCGACGGTTTTGAACAAATCGGGGCGCAATTCGATATCGATCTGGCCATCTTCAACCTGGGGGCGTATGAACCCCGCTGGTTCATGGCGCCCAGTCATATGAATCCGGAAGAAACGGTCCAAGCCTTTCGCGATCTGAGAGCCCGCCGTTTGGCCATCGTCCACTGGGGCACCTTCCGCCTCGGCGACGAACCGGTCCACTTCCCTCCCCCGGCCATCCGTAACGCCTTGCGGGCACAGCATTTGGAGCATCGTTTATTGGAGATCGAACACGGTCAAACCCTTGTGTACCCCTGACGTGGGTACCCGCGGCCTGTCAGGCCCGGGGCGTGCGGCATTTGGCCTCGACTTGCTCGCTGACCAAACGGATCGTCTTGTCGGACAGACGCGGCCCGGCAAAGCGCCGGACCACATCCCCGATGGCAGATGGTTCCACCGCCAGGACAACCGGCTTGCGCAGCATCTTCATGCGCCAGCCGGGCACCGTCAGAACGGGATGAACATTCAGTGCCTCCCCCGTTGCCGTCAAGAGCCACTTCGCAAGCCAGGAAGCCTGGAAGGCGGCATAGGGCAGGGTGCGCTCATCCCGCAATCTGGATCCCAGAAGAACACGTTCCCCGTCCAGCATAAGCACTTTGTCGCGAAAACGGCTCGATTGGGGCAGGACTTTGGTGGTCACCGCAAAAACGCCGCTCGCACCGACGATGATGTGATCGATTTGGAAACGGTCCGTCGGGAAATCATGATAGACGCGGTAGCCGTCGGGCATCAGCCGATTGACTTCCTGAGCCACCGCCACCTGGCCCTCATAGATGGTGCACAAGCGGCGGCTTCTAGCCTTCAAGCGTTTGATCTTATTGGATCCATACAGTATGAAACTGGCGCTCATGGCGGCGAAATAGGCCGTATCCATCCAACTCAGGTCGAGATGCAGAAAATGGACATAGGAAAGCAAGGCGGCGTAGAGCGCCAGGGGAATCGCTCCAATGGCGACAGCGAAGGCCGCCATTTCCTTATGGGCTCGCTCGATGCGGTGGCGGGTCGATTCACCCGGACTGCGCAAGGCACAAACCGTCAAGGCAGGGCTGGGCGTTCGGAATCGAATTTCGGCCAGAACATGCTGCAGCGTGGCCAGCATGAGCACCAGCAGCCCGAAGAGCAGCAGCAGCGGCAGCAGCCAGCTCAATTTTTCGATCAAAAGAAGGGTCCGGTCCATGGGACTAATCCAAGGCATCTTCAAGGGTGCGATGGGCCTGCATAGCATGGCAGGGGAGGTTGGTTCAAATGCCGGGTGGGGTGACGCGGACAAGCGGCTGATTCAAGGCGCAGGGGTTTCCCCGTCCGTGTCCGCCCCCCAAACACGGCCTCACCCGTGAAACGTTTGACATATGAGGCTGTTTCATCTATTCTTTTTTTTCAAAAGTGCTTTTTATTTCTTATATTTGGCCGGTTTCCAAGATGACGCCCACCAACCTGGACAAATTCAAGACCATCTGCAGCCGCATCGGTTTGAACATCCCGTCCGCCAATCGCTGGGCCTGGGACGAGCGGTACAACCATGCCCTGGTCGTTTTCGACAAGGAAGACCTCGAGCTGATCCTCCTCCCGATTGCCTTGGAATTCGACCAGAAATGGGATTTCCAGAGCATCGCGGGGTCTTCCCGGCTCATCAACGATTTTATCCAGACCGGTTTTGGCCTCATGCCCGGCCAGAATCTTTTTGTCGCATCCGATGATCAGGCCCCGGGGCTGCTGCTCTATGCCACCTGCTGGCCATGGGGCGACGGCGCCAATTTTTCGCTTCGTGTCGGCCTGTTCAGTGAAAACCCGGACTATCCCGCACCCCACATGACCAAATCGCTGCTGGCCGAGTGGATCGATATCCAACCTTAGGTTCGACCTAAGCCCTCCATCAGACGCGGAGGGCATATGTCGAACCTAAAATACTTCAAACATCTCCCGCCCTGCTATCCGGTCGCTGAACCGTTTCAAGGGTCCCCGGCGCTCCCGGGCATAACGGGTCAACTGCCGCCACCACCGGTGACCCCATAGAACGTGATGCAGCGCATAATCGCGGGGATCCTCCCGTCCGTCGATTTCGATTTGTTCGATCCCAAAGGCGCGGTAGTCCGGGCCCAGCAATATACAGGCGGCCACCACACTGTCCGCCTGCTGCCGGACGATCTGTTGGCCGTAAAGTTTGGCCAGCGCCACGGGACGTGCATCGTAGCGCAGCGAACGGGCGATCTCGGTCACGGTGTAGGTCCGCATCCGCCGGATTTCGGTTGGATATCCGTAGTCGGCGCTTTCGAAGGTGATCGGAATCTGGTCGCCGACCACCAGCAGGTCGATGTCCCCGGGTTGGCGCGTGGTTTCGCGGCCCAACAAAAAGCGGGCCGTCGATCCGAACAGCACCACGGCCCGCGGCCGGTCGCGTTCCAAATCGTCGACGATTTTGGTCAGAAGCTCCCGAAAGTCATGGCGATCCACGTCCGTTGATCTCCATCTGGATGCAATCCGCTACGATCTCGAAGTGGCCGATTTGGTTTCGGCCAACAAGCTTCCCCACCGCGGCAACCGCATTTAGCCCGCCCCTGGCCCAACGCGGCCTATAGACGCCCTGTGCGGCAGGGGTTCTCTGGTTCTATAGAATACCTTGGCGGAGATCGCAAACCCCGCCGGCGTGGAAATGCTGCCGCCCAATTCGTATCCCGGGCAGAAAGGGTAGATTTCGGCTCCTGGCAAGGCCGCAGCCGACCGGCGCCCGCAGGCGTAGCCCCGCTACGTCGAGGACCGACGGGAGGCGAGAACGCCGCCAGGGGCCAAAA
>CAYMQN010000262.1:0-4619 GCA_964392545.1 uncultured Desulfobacteraceae bacterium | reverse complement strand
GTTGCATTTCACCGACAGCGCAGGGAGATGGCTTGGATGGAGCGTTTGGCGCGGCAGATCGCCTTCGTGAAGGAACTGGACCGGCTCAAGGGCGTCCAGCGGCAGACCTGGCTGGCGGACGCCAGCCGGCGTGAAAATTCGGCGGAACACTCCTGGCATATCGCCGTGATGGCGCTGGTGCTGGCCGAATACAGCCCCCGGAACGATCTGGACCTGGGGCGGGTGATTCAGATGCTGCTGGTGCACGATGTGGTGGAAATCGACGCCGGCGACACGTTCTGCTACAACCGGGAGGCCGTGGCCCAACAGGCCGAGCACGAGGAGCGCGCGGCCGAGCGCCTCTTCGGGATTCTGCCCCCGGACATGGCCGCACGCTTTCGCGGCCTCTGGGACGAGTTCGAGGCGCGCCGGACCCCGGAATCCCTCCTGGCCAATGCCCTGGACCGCCTCCAGCCGATTCTCAACAACTACGCCTCGGGCGGCAAATCATGGCGGGCCAACGGCATCACCCGGGAGCAGGTGCGCCGCCGCAACCGCATCGTGGCCGAAGGGGCGCCGGAACTCTGGGCCTATATCGAGGACCTGCTGCAGCAGGCCGTGCGCCAGGGCTTTCTCGAGGAATGACGCATGGCCCACGCTGAGGTTCCTGCCGGTCGGGGAAAGAACGTGACAGAGGCGGTACCGCCCCCCCTTATCGAAGCGCGGGATTTGACCCGGGTCTACCCGCTGGGGGACACCAGCGTCGTGGGTCTCGACCGGGTCTCGCTGCGCATCGGGGCGGGCGAACTCGTGGTGCTCAAGGGCAACAGCGGATCCGGCAAGAGTACGCTGCTCTCGCTGCTGGCCGGGCTCGACCAGCCCTCCGGCGGTTGCCTGGCGGTGGCCGGCTATGACCTGCGCCGTCTCTCCGAGCCGCAGAAAAACCGCTACCGCCGCACGGTGGTGGGGATGATCTTCCAGGCCTTCAACCTGCTGCCCACCATGAGTGTGCTGGAAAACGTCTGTCTGCCGGCCCTGCTGGCCGGAAAGACCCACCGCGCAACCCGCAAGCAGGCCCTGGCGCTGCTGGACTGGCTCGATATGACCGCCCGTTGCGATCATCGCCCGGCCCAGCTCTCGGGGGGCGAAATGCAGCGCACCGCCATCGCCCGGGCCCTGATCAACGACCCGGCCCTCATCCTGGCCGACGAACCCACCGGCAACCTGGACAGCCGCAACGGCGGCCTCGTCATCGAGCTGCTGCGCGACCTCAACCGGCGCTGGCAGCGCACGGTCGTGATTGCCACCCACAGCAGTCTGGCCGACCCTTTCGCCACCATGCGAATCTGTCTTCGGGACGGTGCGGTGACCGATGCGGTGACATGCGCTACCTGATCGTTTTCTTCGGGCGTCTGTTCTACGCCTTCAGTATCCGTCACGTGCGCCAGCACCCCTGGCGGGCGGCCACCGTGCTGGTTGGCGTGGCCTTGGGGGCCGCGGTTTTCGCCAGCGTCCGCATTGCCGTGGACGCTTCCCTGGAATCCTTCACCCGCAGCATGGATCTCGTGGCCGGCAGCGCCGACACCACAGTGACCCGCCCCGGCGGACGGGTATCCGAGGACCTGGTGGCCGTATTGCTGCGCCATCCGGCGGTTCGCGCGGCCTCGCCCTTTTCCTCGACCTACACCATCGCCCGGGAGGGATCCGGGCGCCCCTTTCTGCTGATCGGCATGGATCCCATCCTGGACCGCACCATGCGGGATTGGCAGGCTGCCCGCCAGACCGGAGACGGGCCGCAATGGACGCGGCTCATCGCCGAGCCCTTCACGCTGATGGCCGGCGTGCCGCTGGCGGAAAGCGAAGGCTGGCGGACGGGCGCGAACATCACCCTGCGGCACCGGCGGGGGCCGACGCCCTTCGTGGTCGTGGCCCGGCTCGTTCCCCAGGGCTTGGGCATGACCGAAAACGGGCGCGTGGCCCTCACCGACATCGCCACCTTTCAAGAGTTTACCGGCACGATCGGAACGGTCGACCGGATCGACCTGATGCTGCGCGACGACGGACCGGATGCCCTCGCGACGCTCCGCGCCCTGCTGCCCGAGGGAACGATCCTCCAAGGCCCCGGTACCGCCAAGCGCAGCGGGCAGAGCATGATCCAGGCCTACGCCCTGAACCTTTCCATTCTGAGCTTTGCCGCCCTGTTCGTAGGCATGTTCCTGGTGTACAGCCTGGTGGCGCTGAACGCCGCCTCAAGGCGGCGGGAACTGGCCATCCTGCGGTCCCTGGGGGCATCGGCCCGCATGCTGTTCTGGCTGTTCATCGCCGAAGGCGCCTTTTTCGGGCTCCTGGGCTGGCTCCTGGCCCTGCCCTTGGGCAGTGTCCTGACCCGTTTCCTGCTCGAAGGGGTGAGCCAGACCGTGACCAATCTGTTCGTCCGGGTCGATGTGGCCGAGATAACCCTCAGCCCGGGAGAGATTCTCTTCTCCTGGGCCGTCACCCTGGGCGTGGCCGTGCTGGCCGCCGTGCAGCCGGCCCGCGAGGTCATGGGGGTGGCGCCCAAGGAGGTCATGGCGGCCGCACCCCCGGGACGGGATTCCGGCCGGCGCACGCGCCGCCTGGCCCTGGCAGGCCTGGCGTGCGTTCTCATGGTGGTGCCGCTGGCCATGCTGCCCGGCTACCGGGGGCTGCCCCTGCCCGGTTACCTGGCGACGCTGCTTCTCTTCGTGGGGTTCGCCCTGATGGCCCCCTGGACGCTCAAGGGCGCGGGACGCTGGCTGCAGCCGGTGCTCCGGCGGCGGGCGGGTCTGCCGGCGCATCTCGCCGCCGGCTACATCCAGGACAGTGGCAGCCGGACCGCCGTTTCGGTGGGCGCCCTGATGACGGCCGTGGCCCTGTTCACGGCCCTCGTAATCATGGTGCAGAGCTTTCGGAACACGGTGGAGATCTGGGTGCGGCAGACCGTCAGCGGAGATCTTTTCGTGACCACCCGGATGGCGGAGATCAACCGCACCTGGGAGCCCCTGCCGGACGAGGTCGTCGCCTACCTCGAAACCCTCGAAGCGGTGGATCTTGTCCCGAACCGCCGGTTTACGCTTTCCTACGAAGGATTCCCCTTCACCCTGGAAGCCATGGACTTCGCCACCTTCGATCGCTACGGGAGCTTCTTCTGGCTGGAGGGCGACCCCCGCCGTCTGCTGGGGCCGCTGATCGCCGGGGAGGGGGTGATCGTGTCGGAGGTCTTCGCCAATCGTACAGGGCAGAGCGTGGGCGACCGGTTCCGCACCCAGGTGCAGGGGACGTCCCTGGACTGGCCCATTCTGGGCATCGTGCGGGATTACCGCACCCGGGGCGGGGTGGTCTTCTGTTCCCTGGAGGCGCTCCGGGAGCGCACCGGCGGTATGGCCTGGGGCGGGGTGCGGATCTTCTTCAAGGACCGGGAGGCCGCCGCGGGGCCGGCCGTGGCGCGTCTGCAGGACGCGCTGCGCATGCGCTTCGGCGACCGACTGGACATGATGGCCGGGCCGGAGCTGCGGGCTTCCGTGCTGAAGATCTTCGACGAAACCTTCGCGATCACCACGGTGCTGCTGATCATCGCGCTGGTGGTGGCCGCCCTGGGCATTACCACCACCCTCACCGTGCTCGTGCTGGAGCGGACCCGCGAGCTGAACACGATCTACGCCGTGGGCGGCAGCCTGGGCCAGATCCGCGGCATGATCCTGTGGGAGGCGGTGTTCATGGTGGCCGTGGGGGAGATCGGCGGCCTGCTGTGCGGATTCGTGCTTTCCTACCTGCTGGTCTTCGTGATCAACCGGCAGTCCTTCGGATGGACCTTTCTCTACGGCGTGGACTGGGGAGCCCTGGCCCTGTCGCTGCCCCTGATCGTGGCCACCGCCCTCCTGGCGGCCCTGCCGGCCATGCGGGTGGTCTACCGGGTTCCGCCGGCGACCCTGCTGCGGGAGCGCTAGCCGGCGGCGGTTAAACGGCGCATCTCAGATTTTCTTGCCGAAGGCCCGGCGGGCCAGTTTGCGGTTGCGGGGACGGTAGGTGCCGTCGGCCTTTTCACGGCGCATGACCTGCTCCATCAACTTGAACATCTTCAGCCGCTGGGGCTCGTCGTGGTAGAAGGTCCGCCAGGCGTCGTCGAGCAGTTCCTGAAGCTTGCCCGGGCTCATGTGGCGGGGCTGGAAGACCACCCTGTCGGCGGTATACTGGTCCCAGTCGTATGTCAGGATACGCTTCTGCTCGTGCAGCTCCCGGTAGGCGCGGGTGTGCGGGAAGGGCGTCAGCACGGTGAATTCGGCCAGATCCAGTTCGATTTCGAGCAAAAAGTCGATCAGGCGTTTGATGGAATCCTCGGTATGGTCGTCGAGTCCCAGCAGGATCGTGCCCTCCACGCCGATGCCATGGTCGTGGTAGCGTTTGATGCGCTCGCGAATGCGGTCGGAGCAGTCGAAGACCGCCTGGTAGACGTACCAGGCGCCGGCCCGGGCGGCCAGGTCCAACACCTGCGGCTTGTCTTCGATGGGGTGGCTGCACCATTTTTTCTTCAAGGGGATCATCTCCCGGAAGAGGTCCAGCTCCCACCGGGTGTCCTGGGCCAGGGAGTTGTCCACGATGAACAGGCGGTTGTTGTCGATGGC
>CAYMQN010000261.1:0-4635 GCA_964392545.1 uncultured Desulfobacteraceae bacterium | reverse complement strand
CGTGGTGGCAGTCCGTGTCCACGATGGCCACCCGCCGGACCCCGTAGGTCTGTCGCAGGTGCTCGATCATGACGGCTTCGATGTTGACGTTGCAAAAACCCCGCGAACCGTGGACCACCCGCATGGCGTGGTGGCCGGGGGGCCGCACCAGGGCAAAGCCCTTCTCGACCTTTTTCTCCATCACGGCACAACCGATGGTCTTGGCGCCCCCCGCACTGATGAAGTGCGATTCCGTCATGACGCTCATGGGGTCGGGCACGCAGAAATGCACCCGCTGCACATCGGAAACCTCGATCAGGTCCGGCTTGAATTCCACCACCCCGTCGATGTCCAGGAGCCCTTCCTCGACAACCTGGTCCTGGGTGTAGAGGAGGCGTTCCTCGCGCTCCGGGTGGGTGGGATCGATGGCCCAGTCGAAGGCCGGGAAAAAGACCAGTCCGGTTTTATGGTTGGCTTTGAGCATGATGTGTCGTGTCCCGAGGAAAGGGGATCGCCAGCGTCGAAGCGATGGGTATCCCGGTTCCTTCTGTCTAGCGTTGCGATAGGGTCGTTTGCTTCCGCGTAAGGATCACATCAAGCGTCCGGCCACCGGATCGTAGCCGTGAATCAGCCCCGGCCGGACCTGGGCCCGGATGCGGATGTTGCGCCCGGTGGTGTGGAAGCCGCGCACCATGTTGAACTGGAGGTCTTCGGTGATCTCCATTTCGAGGTGATCGGGGTTGGCGCCGCGATCCAAGGCCTTGCGGCGGAGCAGCTCCAGCGCCAGTTCACGGGCCTTGATGCGGTCGAAACCGCGGTCGATGCGCTGGGTATAATCCTCTTCCGGTGCCGATACGACCTGCTGCTCCGTATCGGCATACAATATAACCTCGCAGGTGGTGCGTGCCAAGGCGGCACCGATGGCATTGGCCACCGACCAGCGGGGCACGACCCCGACCTTGTAGTTGGAAAGGGTTTCCAGGTGTTCGGCGAACAGCGGCGCCGGACCGCCGAGCACCAGGATGGTTGCGGGGCGCACCTGGTAGCCCTCCTGCATCTCATGCACGGTGTATACCGGCATGCTGTTGATGCGTTCGATCATGGCTTCGGCCTCTTCCAGGATCAGACGGCAGGTCCGATCGAAGACCTGGAAGGCGGCCGCTTCGAGGGAGACGCCGAGCTGGTCGGCCAGGGGCTTGAATCCCTGGGCGGCAAGCTCCTGCGAACCCGTGCGGGCCTTGCCGAGCAGGACCAGGGCATCGGTGGGGGTCGGGGAGGGGCCTCCGTGGGCCATGGCCGGGCCGTCCCGGCCGGGGCCGACCTGGATGCGGCCCTCTTCCAGGCGCACGGTGCTGTCGCCGCCGATGCCGATGGAATGGGTCTTGAGGGAGCGGATGAGGGTCTTGAAACCGCCCAGTTCGACCCCCTGGAGATCGAGCAGGGGGACCTGGTCCACCAAAACGGCCATGTCGGTGGTGGTGCCGCCGATGTCCATGACCAGGACATCGCCCTTTTCGGGGCCGAAGGCGATGGAGCCCATGACGCTGGCCGCCGGTCCCGAAAAGATGGTTTGGGCCGGGTAGTCGATGGAGGCTTCGAAATTCATGTTGCCCCCGTCGGCCTTGAGAATCCGAATAGGCACCTTGAGCCCCTTGCGCGCCAGGGAATTTTTGACGGCTTCGAAAAACTCCCGGTGAATGGGGTAGACCGCCGCATTCAAGTAGGTGGTGGCGATGCGGCGCGGAAAGCTGAGATTGCCCGAAATGCGGTGGCCGAGAAAGACTTTCTCGAAATGACCGTCGAGCTCGCGGGCGATGGCCAGTTCCTGCGCGGCATTGCGCACCGAAAATTTGGTGACCACCCCCACGTGGCGGATCCCCGCCGCCAGGAACCGGTCACGGGCCTGGGCGACTTCGGCGACGGCAATCGTCTCCACTTCGCGGCCGCGGTGGTCGATGGAGCCCGCCAGACAGGCAAAATGCTCGT
Organism: uncultured Desulfobacteraceae bacterium; assembly: GCA_964392545.1. GTDB lineage: Bacteria > Desulfobacterota > Desulfobacteria > Desulfobacterales > UBA5852 > JABZFP01. Next base: position 2,670 of record CAYMQN010000261.1, on the reverse strand, counting down.
TGGTGCGGTAAAATACCGGGTCGATGCCCGGACCGCCGGAGACGATCATGCCCACGGCGGGCAGTTTTCGCTGGATAATGGCATTGGTGGTCAGGGTCGTGCTGAGGACCACGCGCAGGATCTTGGCCGGGTCGATATCGGCGGTGATGGCTTCCAGGGCGGACAACACGGTTTGGAAGAGATTGCTGGGATCGGTAGGAACCTTGACTTCGTTGATGACGCCTTCGTTCCCCAGAAGTACGACGTCGGCGTGGGTGCCGCCGACATCCAGACCAATGATCATGGCTACGTCCCGCAGGTTGAGGGGTGAAGAACGCGACCGGCCTCGGCCTGGCGCCGGTCGCCGCCCGCCGCTCGAAGAGCGTAACGGATCTGAAACCCGATGTCAATCGATCCCAACCCCGGAAGCCTTTTGGCAACCCGGATCGTCCTGCCGATTCCGATTTCAAGTTGCAATTCGTGAGACTGATTGATATGGCGGGCGGGATGATGGGTATGATGCCAATCGAGCCAGTTTTTAAGTGTCCATCCATCTCTGGATGGACACTTTTTAATGCGCAAGGGAGATCAGCGGAACGATGGCCATGGAGGACATTCAAGCTAGACTGACAGCGCTGGACGTGACCAAGATTTTTTTTACCGATCTCAACGGGCGGCTCATGAGCCTTCCGGTGAACCCCGACCACATCCCGCAGATCGTGCGCGACGGCGTGGGCTTCGACGGATCCTCCATCGCCGGCATGGCCCGGGTGGACAACAGCGACCGCCAGCTGTTCCCGGACCCCGACAGCCTGCGCATCCTGGAATTCCGGGATCAGACCCTGGGCTGCTTCATCGGGCGGATCTTCAACGAGCGGGGCCTGCGGGCGGCGGCCGATCCCCGGGCCGTGCTTGAAAACGTGGTGGACCGGGCGGAGAGCGACTACGGCTACCGTTTCGTCCTGGGGCCCGAACACGAATTTTTTCTATTGACCGGCGAGGAATTCGGCGAAAAGGGGCATTCCGACCAGGCCGGCTATTTCGTGGCCACCCCCCACGACAAGGGCGAGGCCGTGCGCAACCGCATCATTGGCGTGCTGGCCCAAAGCGGCATCGAATTCGAAAAGGCCCATCACGAGGTGACGCCCTCCCAGCATGAAATCAACTTGGTACCGGTTTCCCCGCTGGAGGCCGCCGACCGCACGGTCATCTTCAATCACGTGACGCACCAGGTGGCGCGGGAATTCGGTTATTTCGCAACCTTCATGCCCAAGCCCTTCGATCATTTCAACCGCAGCGCCTTTCACATCCATCTGTCCATGACGGACCGGGAAGGCAACAACCTGTTTTACGACGCGGACAGCGACTACAACCTGAGCGCCACCGCCCGCCGGTTTATCGGCGGCATCCTCAAGTACGGCCGGGAGACGGCCCTCATCATGGCCTCCACCCTGAACTCCTACAAGGCTTATGTACTGGAAAGGGAAGCGCCCGTCATCCGCGGCTGGGGGCTGCGCAACCGCAGCTCGATGGTGCGGGTGCCCTATTGCGCCAATCCCAAGGCCACCCGCATCGAACTGCGCAACCCGGACCCTTCCGGCAACCCCTATCTCCAGATGGCCACCCTGATCGCCATGGGCCTGCGGGGCATCGAGGAAGGGCTCGACTGCGGCAAACCCGACCAGGGCAGCGCCTACAAGCGCAACCTCAACCGGCGGGTGTGGGACCGGCGCCTGCTGCCCAAATCCCTTTTCGAAGCCCTGGTGGAAGCCGAGCGCAGCAAGGTTTTGAAGGAAATCCTGGGCCAGCGGATCTATGACAACTTCCTGGCCCTGAAAATGGCGGACTGGGAAGAGCACCGCACCCACGTCACGCCCCGCGAACTCAAGAAATACCTCGGCAACTGAGCACCGCGCGGACCCGCGGCCGCCCGCCGGAAGCGTCTACAGGAGGTACAGCGCTATGGAAGCATGGCAGACTCAAATGCAGGATTTCGTCGACAGCCTGGACAAGCTCAAGGCCTTTATCCAGGTCAGCCCCCAGGAGGAGGAAGCGATTACCACGATGCCGACCAAGTGGGGCACGACGCCCTACTTTGCCGGCTTGATGAACCCCGAGGATCCCGCCTGCCCGATCCGCCGCCAGGTGATCCCCTCCCTGCAGGAGCGCCAGAACCGCTACGGGGTCGAAAACTACCTCATATGGAAGGAAAACCGGGATACCGAAGAGATCCGACCGGACAGCATCGCCCGCCAATACGAGGACCGGGTGGCTTTCACGGTGACCGACGTGTGCGCCAACTACTGCCGGCACTGTTTTCGCAAGGAGGCGGTGGTGGACCGCGAACTCAAGCTGCGGATGGATGTGGAAGAAGGGCTGGATTGGATCCGCGCCCACCCGGAGGTGCGCGACGTGCTGATCACCGGCGGGGACCCCTTTCTCCTCTCCGATGACAAGATCGAATACCTGATCCGCAAGTTGCGGGAAATGCCCCACATCCAGATGATCCGCTTCGGGACGCGCACGCCCATTGTGCTGCCCCAGCGGATCACCGAGGGCCTGACACGCGTTTTGGACGGCTTTCACAAGGTGCCGGTCTGGATCAACACCCAATGCAACCACCCCAAGGAAATCACCGAGACCACCGCCCGGGGGGTTTTCGACCTGCTGCGCTGCGGGGTCAACGTGGGC
>CAYMQN010000260.1:0-4673 GCA_964392545.1 uncultured Desulfobacteraceae bacterium | reverse complement strand
GGGCCGGCGGGTGAGCGGCGACGCTGCGCATGAGCACCTCACCCCACGCTACCCGCGGTATCGCGGTTCGAACGCTTGCGATGGTAGCCTTGTTGGCTGCACTGCTGATGCCGGGCCTGCCAAGCAAAGCAGCTGCCGATCCGGAACGGCTCGAATTGCTTTTCGGTCTGCGCCAGGAGTACAATGACAACATCTTTTTCGACGCCGAGGACCCCGAATCCGATTTCATCACCACCGGCATTTTCGCGGTGGACCTGGGCTACGAGACCGAGCGCCTGCAGGCCCATGCCGTGGGGCGCTGGGAGGGCTACAGCTACCTGGACAACAGCCGCCTGGACGACGTGGACCAGGACTACCGCCTCGGCCTGGACTACCGCTTCACGCCCAAGCTGAAAGGCGGGGTTTCCGGGGCCTACATCCGGGACTACCGGCGCGACCGCCAGGCCGAGGCCACCGGCGTGGTCTTCGAAAACGAGGAGCGCGTGCGCTACGAGGCCGAAACTTCCTGGGAATACCTGCTGACGGAGATTACCGCCCTGACCCTTTCGGCCACCTACTGGAATGACGACTACGAGCGGGACCCCTCCTTCCGGGACGAGTTCCGCGACCTGGAGGCCTACGGCGGCACCCTGGGCCTGTCCCGGGCCCTGCGCGTGTTCAACCGGCCGACCTACGGCCGCGTAAATGCCGGCTATTTCCACTACGAATACGAAACCAGTGAAACCGACTACTACTACCTGAACCTGGGGTTCAGCAGCGAGATCAGCGAGACCTACACCCTGCTGCTGGACGTGGGGCCCCGCTACACCGAGAGCGAATACCCGGTTGCGCGCCTCGTGCCGGCGCCCATCCCGGGCTTTTTCTTTGTGGTGCAGGAAACCGAGACCAGCAGCGACTGGGGCGGCAGCGGGCGCCTGTCCCTGGCCTACGAAGGCGAGAAAACCCGTTGGGAGGCGGCCCTCAGTCAAGAGATCACCGCCTCCAGCGGCCAGAACCAGACCGTGGAGCGCACCGAGGCCCGCTTCGACTGGCGCCACTGGTTCACCCGGGAGTGGCGGGGTATGCTGCACCTGCGCTATTTCATAAACCAAAGCGACCGTGACACCGTCGGTGTCAACGATGTCGACGAGGACGTCTTCGTGGCCCACCCCCAGATGCTCTACCGTTTCAACCAGGACTGGTCTCTGCGGGGCAGCTATCGCTACACCTGGGAAAAGGACCGGGAAAACGACACCACCACCGAACGCAATCAGGTGATGGTCGAGCTGGTCTACAATCTGCCGATTTGGGAATAGAGAAGCGCAAAGCGCCAAGCTGAAAGCTGAAAGGTTGCGTAAACCCCAACGTTGCAAAAGTCGGAGGGCTTCAGAGCCAAGGCGCCAAGGGTGAAGCCGTAGTCGACCTACTGCGAGCCCTTGGCAACGCGGGATCTGGAGTCCTCCGGCTTTCCCGAAGGGTAAAAAAGATGGAGAAAAGCCGAACGGTTCCTCGAATGGACCGTAGGTTCGTTCCAGTTGTCAGAGCCGATTTTGCCTTAACGTCAAAACACATAGCCTTTAGTGAAGTTTTCTCCATCTTTTTTATGCAACGTTGGGGTAAAGATGGAAGTGTACAAAGTCTCTAAGCCGTCACTCCCGCGGATGCGGGAGTCCAGAACTCATTGAAACACCTGGATCCCCGCATGCGCGGGGATGACAAAACCTTTCATATTTTGACTTTTTGCGAACGCATCAATAAAGAAGCCAAAAGCATCAAGCTGAAAGGAAAACCACCAGAACTCCAGATACATCAAGAGCTGAGAAGGTCATGCTGTTTTTGGTTTTCCTTTGAGCTTGACGCTTTGAGCTTGGCGCTTCTTTATTGGGTTCTGGTATCCCTTTGAGCTTGACGCTTTGAGCTTGGCGCTTCTTTCATAAGAGCTTGACGCTCTGCCGAAGGCAGCCGCTTTCAGCTTGGCACTTTTAATGAACTAACTCAACTTTCTAAACGAATTAACTTTCTCAACATTCTAACCATTTTTCAGGAAATCTATGGAACAGGAACAGGAAGCCATCAATCTCAGTGACGTAACCGCCATTCTCAAACGCCGCCGCTGGAGCTTCATCCTCCCGGCCGCGGCGGTCTTCGCCCTGGCCCTGATCGTGGCCCTGGCCCTGGCGCCGGTCTACAAGTCCACGGCCACGATCCTGATCGAAGAGCAGGAGATCCCGGCGGACTTCGTGGTCACCACGGTCACCAGCTACGTGGAGCAGCGCCTGCAGAGCATCCACCAGCGCATCATGAGCACCACGCGCCTGCTGGAGATCATCGACCGTTTCGATCTCTACGCGGACGAGCGCGACAAGCGCACCACGGAGGAAATCGTCGCCAAGATGCGCGAGGACGTGGTGCTGGAGCCCATCAGCACGGAAGTCATGGACAAACGAACGGGCCGGGCCACCATGGCGACCATCGCCTTTTCCCTCTCCTACCAGGCCAAGGAATCGCCGGCGACGGTCCAAAAGGTGGCCTCCCAGCTGACCTCCCTCTTTCTGGAGGAAAACCTCAGGGTGCGCGCGCGGCAGACCTCGGAGACCTCGGAATTCCTGCGGGAGGAGGCCCAGCGCGTCCGGCAGCAGATGGACCAGATAGAGGCCGAGATCGCGGCCTTCAAGCAGGCCCACATCAACGAACTGCCCGAAATGATGCAGCTCAACATGCAGGAGTTGAGCAACATCGAACGCAACATCGAACGCCTGCAGGAGAACCAGCGCACCTTGAAGCAGCGGGAGGGCTACCTGCAGGCGGAACTCGCCACCACCAGCCCGAAATGGCATAAGAACTGGATTGCCGAGAAGGACGAGGACGTGCAGCGCCTGGAGATGCTCGAAGTCCAGCTCATCTCCCTCAAGACCCGCTATTCGGACGAATATCCGGACGTCGTCAAAACCCGCCAGGAAATCGAGGAGCTCAAGCTGCGCCTCGATGCGGAGGGCGTGGACTATGCCCGCAAGCGGGGCCAAAACGCGGAGGAGAAGCCGGAGAACCCGGCCTACATCAGCCTTTCGGCCCAACTGGGCGGAGTGCGCGCGGAACTCGACACCATCAACCGCCTGATCGCCAATTTCGAGAACGCGGCCCTGGAATACAAACGCCGCATCGCGGCCACCCCGGAGGTGGAGGAAACCTACAACTCCTTGCTGGGTCGCCAGGCCAACACCCGCATGAAATACAACGACCTGCTGCAGAAAACCATGGAGGCCGAGGTGGCCCAGGGTCTTGAAAAGGGTCAGAAAGGCGAACGCTTCACCCTCATCGACCCGGCCCGCCTGCCGGAGAAGCCCTTCAAGCCCAACCGGCTGGCGATCGTGCTGATCGGCCTCGTGCTGGGGATCGGCGCCGGCGTGGGCTGGGGCGCCCTGCGGGAGTTCACGGACGATGCCGTCCAGAACGCCGAGGATCTCACCCGCACCACGGGTTTTCCGGTCCTCTCCGGCATTCCGGCCATCGTGACGCCGTCCGAGGTCCAACACCGCCGGCGAATGCGACGGGTCAGAATGGCCGCCGTTATCGCCGCCATTCCACTTGCCGTTCTGATTTTCCATTTTTTCGTCATGGACCTGGACATCTTCTGGGCCAAATTGATGCGCAGATTGGCACTATAAGATAAGCTCAAAGCGTCAAGCTGAAAGCTGGAAGGAACAGCAAACAGAAAAAGGTTAATCGGTTTCCCTTTCAGCTTTGAGCTTTCAGCTTGATGCTTCGATAGCCAAACTATCTCAACCAACCAAGAGTTCTAACCTAATCAAGGTAAAGGCAACCTATGGCATCACAAGCGAACACGGCTCGAACCGCCGCCAACGGTGGAAATACCGGCAAACTCGGCTGGAACTCGCCCAGCTACACCCAATCCCAGTCGGTTACGCTCGACCCAGAGCGGCTTATCGCCCACCGCTGCATCGGGATCGAGCCGGATGCACCGGAAATCGAGCCCTACAAGCTGTTGCGCACCCAGGTGCAGCAGCGCACCCGGGACAAAGGCTGGAACACGGTCATGGTGACCAGCCCCAACCCGGGGGAGGGCAAGACCGTCACGGCCATCAACCTGGCCCTGTCCTTTGCCCTCGAATTCAACAACACGGCCCTTCTGGTGGACGCCGACCTCAAACAGCAGCAGGTCCACAAGACCCTTGGGTATCCCAGCCAATTCGGCCTAAGCGATTATCTGCTTTACGATCAACCCCTGAACGATTTGATCGTCTGGCCGGGCATCGAAAAACTCACCATCATCTCGGGAAGCCGCACCATCGACAACAGCACCGAGCTCCTGGGCAGCAACCGCATGCAGGCCCTGGTGAAGGAAATGAAAAGCCGCTACGAGGACCGCTACGTCATCTTCGACGTCCCGCCGCTACTCACCATGGCCGACGCCGTGGCCTTCGCCCCCATCGTGGACAGCGTCCTCATGGTGGTGGAGCCGGGGCGGACCACGAATGCCGATGTGAGCGCCGCCCTGAAGATGATCCCGCAGGAGAAATTCCTGGGATTCGTGATGAACCGCAAAAAGTAGAACGGCCTGCGGCAGAGTCGAAAGCATCAAGCTGAAAGCTGAAAGGGTTGCAACCGAAAACAGGAATGCGGTTATCCGTAAACCTCAAGCTTTGAAAAGCCATCACCACGAAGGACACGAAGAA
>CAYMQN010000259.1:0-4769 GCA_964392545.1 uncultured Desulfobacteraceae bacterium | reverse complement strand
TTGGCCCCTGGCGGCGTTCTCACCTCCGGGCGGTCCTCGACGTAGCCCGGCTACGCCTGTATAGGATGCGGAGGATTCCCGGGTCAGACCCGGGAATGACGACCTTGGGGATCCCGTTGTCGTGGTCGTGGTCGTTGTCGTAATCGTCTTTTGACGTTCTCTTGAATAGCCGATTACGATGACGACAACGATAAACCCTAAAAAACGCCACACCGTCATGCCCGCGAACGCGGGCATCCAGGAAGTTGGGGTTGAAACGATGGCAGTATTCGCTGGATTCCCGGGTCAAGCCTTTACCAACGACGATTGACCGATGACCAATGACTATCCCACTGACCAATGACCAGAAATTCACAAATGCAGAAACCATGACGACCCCGGCCTTCCATCCCCTCCCTTCACGACCGGCCGACGGCCGCCGCATAGGGGTATGCGTTCTCTTCCTTGCGGCGATGCTCCTGTATGCCTGCGGCGGCAGGGAACCCCGCCTCACCTTCTGGGTGGGCGGCGCGCCCCAGGAAGTCGCCTATTGGGAAGCGCTGGTGGCCGAGTTCGAGACGCGCTCCGGCATCGCGGTGGACATCATCCGTCAGCCCGCGGCCACCGACCAGCGCAAGCAGGGCCTGGTCGTCGCGCTGGAATCCCGCCAGCCGGACCCGGATCTCTTTCTGATGGACATCATCTGGGTCACCCAGTTCGTGCAGTCGGACTGGCTCGAAGCTTTGGACCCCTATTTCAGCGCGGAAAGCGTGACCCCCGACCGGTTCTTCGCCCGGGTTGTGGATGCGGTGGACCGGCATGACGGGCGCACCTTCGCACTCCCGGCCTTCCTGGACGTGGGCGTGCTGTACTATCGCAAGGACCTGCTCGAACGCCACGGATTCGACGGCCCGCCCCGTACGTGGGCCGATCTCGTCACCCAGGCCACCGCCGTCCAGGCGGTCGAACGTCGAACCAATCCCCAGTTCAACGGCTATGTCTGGCAGGGGGCCCAGTACGAAGGCCTGGTGTGCACCTTTCTCGAGTTCGTGGCCACCCACGGGGGCCGCCTCTCGGCAAACGGCCGGCCAACCCTGACCGGTGAGCCGACCGTCGCGGCACTGGCCTTCATGCAGGACCTGATCCAGCGCCACCGCATCTCCCCGCCCAACACCTATACCGAAATGCAGGAGGAGGAGGTGCGCCGGGCCTTCCAGCGCGGCAACGCCCTCTTCGAGCGCAACTGGCTCTATGCCTGGAGCCTGCACCAGCGGGAGGATTCCGCGGTGCGCGGCCGGGTGGGCCTGGCGGCCCTGCCCCACGTGCCAGGTGAAACCACCGCCGCCACCCTGGGGGGCTGGCACCTGGGCATTTCGAAGACCTCCGACGCCAAGGCGCACGCCTGGCAGCTGGCCGCTTTTCTGCTGTCGCGGGAGGTTCAGGCCCGGCTCCTTCTGACCCTTGGCTGGTATTCCGGACGACGGGACGTCTATAGCGTGCCCGAGGTCCGGCGCAAGGTGGCCAACGTCGCGCAGCTGCAGACCATCATGGATCACGCCGTCAGCCGGCCGGACCTGGCCTACTATGCCCACGTCTCGCGGATCATGCAGCGCTATGTCAACGAGTGCCTGTCCGGCAAACGCGCCCCGCGGGAGGCGGTGAGGATCATGCAGGCCGAAATCGAGCGCATCGGGAGGTTCTATGGCCAACGCTGAGGCTTCTCCGGGCGCGGGGGGCGAGGCCCGCAGCGCCTGGCTCTTCAATCTGCCCCTGATCCTGTTCGTGGCGGCCTTCATCCTGATCCCGGTGGGCGGCACCCTGCTGACCAGCCTGTACCGGGACGTGACCTTCCTGCCCGAACGCTTTGCCGGTTTGCAGAACTACCTGCGACTGCTGGCGGACGTCCACTTCTGGCAGTCCCTGCGCTTCACCCTGCTCTTCGTGATGGTCTCCGTGGCCCTGGAGCTGGTCTTGGGGCTGGTATTCGCCCTGCTGCTCAACGAAGCCATGCCGGGGCGCGGCCTCCTGCGGGTGGTCGTGCTGGTGCCCTGGGCCATCCCGATCGCCGTGTCGGCCCGGGTCTGGGAATTGGTCTACAATTACGACTTCGGCCTGCTCAACGCCCTGCTGCAGCAGGCCGGCCTGACGGATGGGCCGATCAACTGGTTGGGGTCGTCGGTCGGCGCCTTCGCGGCCCTGGTGATCAGCGATGTCTGGAAAACCACGCCCTTCATGACCATCATCCTGCTGGCCGGATTCGCCACCATCCCCGGCGATCTCTACCGCCAGGCCATGGTGGACGGTACCCATTTCCTCCAGCGCTTCCGCTACGTCACGCTGCCCCTGCTGCGGCCGGTCATGGTGGTGGCCCTGCTCTTTCGCACCATCGACGCCATCCGGATCTTCGACCTGATCTACGTCCTGACCGGCGGCGGACCCGGCGGCACCACCACCTCGATCTCGCTCTACGCCTTCCGCTACTATGTTTCCGGGGATTTCGGCTACGGCTCGGCCCTCTCGCTGGTGGTTTTTCTCCTGGCCGGGCTTTTGGCCGTGGGCTACATCCGGGTCGGGCGCTTCAGTGAGGTGCTGCGATGAGCGAAGCCCGCCTGCAATCCCTCCTGCGCATGCTGGCCGCCGTGCTGCTGGTGGTCTTCTGCCTGACGCCCTTCGGCTGGATGCTGGTGGTGAGCGTCAGCCGCCATCCGGATTTTCTCCAGCCCGGGGTCGACTTCGTACCGACCCTGCAGCACTTTGCCGACGTGCTGGGGGACGCAAACCTGCACATCCTGGCCTACCTGCGCAACAGCCTGGTGGTTTCGGCGCTCGCGGCGGTGACCGCCACCGTGGTGGCCGGTTTGTCGGCCTATGCCGTCACGCGTCTGAAATTTCGGGGCCGGATCCTGATCCCGCTGGCGGTGCTGGCCTTTTCCATGTTCCCCCAGATCAGCATCGTGGGCTATCTGTTCAAGCTGATGACGGGCCTCGGCTGGGTCAACACCCTCGCGGCGCTGGTTTTCCCCTACACCACCCTGGGGCTGCCCCTGGCCCTGTGGATCATGCTCAGCTATCTGGCCCAGATCCCCACCGACCTGGACAAGGCCGCCCTGGTGGACGGCGCCTCCCGGCTGCAGATCCTGGTCCGCATCGTGCTGCCCCTAGCCGCTCCCGGGGCCCTCTCCACGCTCCTTCTGGTGTTCATCTATTCGTTCAACGAGTTCCTCTTCGCCCTCATGCTGACCACGGATTACCAGGCCCGCACCATCCCCGTGGGCATCGCCCTTTTCGAAGGGCTGCACGGTCAGCTGCCCTGGGGGCACCTCATGGCCATCGCCGTGGTGGCCGTCGTGCCGGTGGTCCTGCTGACCGCCCTCTTCCAGCGCCGGATCGTCCAGGGACTCGTTCAGGGAGCCGTGAAAGGATGAACCGACTCGTCATCAAAGGCCTGTCCAAGGATTTCCTCACCCTGCGCCGCGGCCGGGTGGAGGCCCTGCGGGGCATCGACCTCGAGGTGGATCCGGGAACCTTCTTCGTCCTGGTAGGGCCCAGCGGCTGCGGCAAATCGACCCTGCTCAACATCGTGGCAGGCATCGAAAAGCCCACCCGGGGGGAGATCCGGATCGGGGAGCGCCAGGTGGTCGACGCCAGCACAGGCTTGTTTCTCCCGCCCCGCCGGCGCGACGTGGCCATGGTGTTTCAAAGCTACGCGCTCTACCCCCACATGTCGGTCTACGCGAACATCGCCTTCCCGCTCAAGATCGCCCGGACCGATGCCGACGAGCTGGATCGACGGGTTCGCGAGGCCGCCGCCACGCTCGAAATCGATGATCTCCTGGACGCCCGCCCGGCGGAGTTGAGCGGCGGTCAGCGTCAGCGGGTGGCCCTGGGCCGGGCCATCGTGCGTCGGCCCAGGCTCCTGCTGCTGGACGAACCCCTCTCCAACCTGGATGCCCTGCTGCGCACCAGCATGCGCGGCGAGCTCAAGCAGGTTCAGCGCCGGCTGGACGTCACGGCCGTCTACGTGACCCACGACCAGACCGAGGCCATGACCCTGGGCGACCGGATCGCCGTGCTGAAAGACGGCACCCTGCAGCAGACCGGCACGCCGGACGAGATCTACCACCATCCGGCCAACCGCTTCGTGGCCGGCTTCATCGGCACCCCGCCCATGAACCTGATCGACGGCGCCCTGCTGGCCAGGGCCCGTCGCACGATCCCCCTGCCTGCGGCGCGCACGGCCGACAGCGTGCAGCTCGGCCTGCGGCCCGAACACCTTCGCCTCACCGCCCCCGGGGAGGGCATCTGGTCGGCCCGTCTGGATCTGATCTCCTCCCTGGGCAGCGAGCGGCTCTTCTATCTCGACCTGGAAGGCCGGCAGATCCTGGCCACCCGGGGCCCGGAAGACGTCCGGGAGAAGGAGACCGTCGGCCTCGCCTTCGACCCCGGCGATCTCTTCGTTTTCGACAAGGAAGACGGCCGGCGGTTGGCGTGAGGGGGGTCAGTGGTCAGTGGTTACGGCAAAATCAAAACACGATCCCGATCCCGATGCCGACCCCGACGCCGATGAAAAGCAGGGCATCCGATACGCTCTAAATCTTTTCGGCCGTCCCTTTGCCGAGGCAGGAGAGGAGAACTCCGGAAATTGGCAAAGCAAAATCGAGGTCGGGGTCGGTATCGGTATCGGGGTCGAATGGACCTCAGCGCATCCTACAACCTTGCCGTCATGCCCGCGAACGCGGGCATCCAGGAAGTTGGGGGTGGAACGATGGCAGCATGCGCTGGATTCCCGG
>CAYMQN010000258.1:0-4784 GCA_964392545.1 uncultured Desulfobacteraceae bacterium | reverse complement strand
AAAATCTTTTAAAAGCCCGGCTCCATTGCATACAATGATGGAATCGGGCTTTTTTTTTGCTTTTGGAAGCAGGCTATGGTACCCCCAGATGCATCAGCCCCGGCGGTCCCAAGCCTCTGATCGGCCTGAATGGGCGCGCTCCCACCTCTCGAGCCCCTGATTTCGGAGACCGGACAACATGCTTTTCAAGAGCCTCCGCACCAGCATTGCCTTGAATCTGGTCGTACTGCTTCTGCTTTCCATGCTCTTGATCGACGTGGTTATTATCATGGTGATGCAGCGGATGGCCGTCGACGCCCGACTTGAAAAAGGGCGCATCCTGATGGCCGTTTTGGAAGGCAGCCTGCGGCCGGATGCGACCGATGACGGCCGACAGTGGCGCATGGCCAACCCGAACCATCTGCATCGGGTGATGGATGCCGCCGGCAGCATCTGCACGGTTATCGTCGGGGTGGACGGACAAAGCATCTATCGCGGGGGCATCGGATGCCAGGTGGCATCCTCCCTGCCTGCAATGGCCCGGCAGGCGATTCGCGAAAACCGCGAAGTCGTGCATTCCACCAATTTCCTGGGCGGCATTTTTGGGGGGCAGCCCGGCAACATCATCCTCGCCGCGCCGTTGGAAGTGAATCGCACGCTTGCCGCCGCTGGGGGCATCGTCATGCCGGTCAGCGATATTTTAAGCCGCCTGCGTCGGTCACAGCACATCATTCTGATCTATGCCCTGATCAATACCGTCCTGTTGAGCCTGCTGGGTGTCTACCGTCTCGGCAATATCATCGTCAAACCGATCCAACGGCTGGTCAAACGCGCCGAAGCCTATCGTGAATCGGACGATGCCGTATTTCTGTTGGATAAGGAAGACAACGAATTCAGCATGCTGTCGAAGTCCTTGAACCGAATGCTGATACAGCTGGCGCAGGACAAGGAAAAACTGCAGGACTCCGTGCATTCTCTCGAGAAGGTCAACCGCGATCTGGCGAAGGCCCAGCGCGAATTGGTCCGGGCGGAAAAGTTGGCTTCCGTCGGGCGGTTGTCGGCCGGCATCGCCCATGAAATCGGCAATCCGATCGGTATCATCAAGGGTTATTTGGCGTTGCTGAGCGACCCTTCCATTCCCCACGAGGAAAAGGCCGATTTCGTTGCCCGCACGGAAAGTGAAGTCGAACGGATCCATTCCATCATTCAGCAGCTGCTCGATTTTTCAAGACCGTCCGGCGAGGATCAAGCGCTTGTTTCCGTTCATGCGATTCTCGAAGACTTGGAGGAAGTCTGCCGCTATCAACCCGCCTTGGGTTGCCTTGGCTTCGCACTGCATTTGGCGGCACCACGGGATCACGTCCTGGCCAATGCCCGTCAGTTGCGGCAGGTTTTTCTCAACCTGATCTTGAATGCGGCGGATGCCGTGCGAGAGGCCCGCGGCGAGGGAGACCTTGCGATCTACACGGAATGCAAGAAAGGGGGCCCCGACACCGGCGATGCATCCTTTCTGACGATTCGCTTCATTGACAATGGGGGAGGCATCCCCGAAGAGAGCATGACAAGTATTTTTGATCCCTTTTATACGACCAAAGCGCCTGGCAAAGGAACGGGATTGGGGCTTTCGGTCAGTTTCACCATTGTCGACAGCTTGGGAGGATCCCTGAGAGCCGAGCAGAATGCCAAGGGCGGCACGAGCATGATCATCACGCTGCCCCTGGCGGAAAGCCCAGCGCAGTGATCTTCTTTGCAGGATCCGGGGATAGGGGAAATCATCATGCGTGCATCATCAGAATCAAAACGCCTATTGATTATCGACGATGAAGACAACATGCGCCACATGCTGTCGGCGCTGTTACGAAAATCCGGCTATCGCATCGACACGGCCGCCGACGGGGAAGAGGGGCTTCAAAAGGTCAACGATCTGACCTACGACTACATCCTCTGTGACATTAAAATGCCCAACAAGGATGGTATGACCTTTCTGCGCGAAGCTCGCAGCCTCGTCGAACCATCCACGGTGATCATGATGTCGGCCTATGGCACGATCGACACGGCCGTGGAAGCGATGAAGCTTGGCGCCTACGATTTCATTTCAAAACCTTTCAAGCCGGATGAAGTCTATCTGTCTTTGAAGAAAGCCGAAGAACGCGAACGGCTGAAAAAAGAAAACCTGCGTCTAAAAGAGCGTATCCAGGAAATCCGCGATGATTTTCAATTCGGGAACATGATCGGTAATAGCCGATCGATGAAAACCATGTTTCGCCTGGCTGAAAAGGCCGCCCAATATGATACGACGGTACTGATCACCGGCGAAAGCGGCACCGGCAAGGAATTGGTGGCGCGCGGTATCCATTTTTCAGGTTCCCGCTCGGATGGCAATATGGTCCCTGTCAACTGCGGCGGCATTCCCGAAACACTTCTGGAAAGCGAACTTTTCGGGCATGTCAAAGGAGCTTTCACGGGAGCCGATCGTAACAAGAAGGGGCTGTTTCAGGAAGCCGACGGTGGAACGATCTTTCTCGATGAGATCGGGGAACTGCCGCTTTCGCTGCAAGTGAAACTGCTGCGGGTTCTGCAAGAGAATGAGGTGCGTCCTGTGGGAGGCGCTAAAACGCTGAAAGTCGACGTGCGCGTGGTGGCCGCCACGGCCAAAAATCTGGAAGATGAAATGCGCGAAGGCCGTTTCCGCGAAGATCTCTTCTATCGCTTGAATGTACTCCGCATTCATTTGCCTCCCCTACGCGAACGCACCGAAGACATACCGGTGTTATGCAAGTTTTTTATCGACCGCTACTGCAAACAGCTCAATAAAGATATCGAAGGCATCGCCCCCGGCGCCATGCGGCTGTTAATGGACCATCAATGGCCCGGCAATGTTCGGGAATTGGAGAATATGATCGAACGGGCTTTGGTGTTGGCGGACAAGCGCATCATCCTGCCGGAAAATCTGCCGATAGAGTTCGGCATCAAGCGCGCCGCCAACCGGATGGATGATTTTTTCGAGGGGTTTTCATTGAAAAAAGCCCGCAAAATCATGGAAGAACGCTTGATCACGCGGGCCCTTGAATCCACAGGCGGCAATCGCACCCAGGCGGCCAAACTTCTCGAGATCAGCATCCCGTCGCTGCTCAGCAAGATGAAAAGCTATCAGATTGACATGTAAATGACAGGCCGGACGTGCTTTCGTTTCGGAACGCTTGCAGCAAAAACACGAAAAGCCCCTCGAGCCTTGCGTTTCAGGGGCTTTTCGGCCTGCAAATTCTTCAGAGAAGATGGCTTTGGCGACCTATGGCATTACTAGGCTGCTACCGGCATGAACGAACCGATGCGCTGTTCGAACTTATTCAGCGCCGTTGATTTTGTTGCGCAATTTCCCTGAGCACTTAAAAGTGACGACTTTACGCTCTCTCAGAATCAGATCCGACCCTGTGGCGGGGTTGCGACCTCGGCGTTTGTTCTTTTTCTTGACGCAGAATTTGCCGAATCCTGAAATAAGGATGTCATCCCCCTGTTCCAAGGTTGATTTCATGATTTCCAGCAGGGATTCGACGATATCGACGGACTTCTTCTTGGTAAAGCCGAGTTCGTGAACCCTTGCCACGATGTCACTTTTGGTTAATGCCATGGCACCTCCTAAAGACCGAGTTCCACAATTCCAAGCAGCCAAATTCCCTATTTTTTAAATGGCTTGAGCCCAAAGGTCAATGGTATTTTATCCAGGGGGGCTCAGGGGGGCAACGGTTTGTCCTCGGAGGTGGTGTCCTCCTGCTCGTCCGGTTTCTGCCGGGAAGGATACAAACGCTCCACCTGTTCCATGATCGCATCGACTTTTTGTGCGATCTGATCGATCTCCGCTTTCAATGCGGCTTCATCGAGATCGGTCATCAGCAGAACATCCCTGTCGTCATCAACCCGCGATGCCCATGGCAGAATACGGGACCGTCATCTGCACCTCGAAAAACAATGTATAAAAGACATTCAATGATTGCAAGTTAAAAATGCCAAAAAAATCTATATGATAGATGTCGATTGGCCGTCTGTCGGTCTGTCGCGACATGCCCAGGGGCATCAAAGCGGCTTGCGAGAATCCTTCGAGGCCCGGTGAAACTGTCTCATCCCGCCTTCCGCTTGTTTTCAAACGTCACTTATATTATGAGAGGAGGCTTTACAGTGCGCACCGCCCCTGTTCGAGGGGCGAGGCGGTCGTATTTCGGGATCACAATCAATGCTGGAGCCGGCGAGCGGATTTGAACCGCTGACCTGCTGATTACGAAGAATCAGTGCTCCTCAGTATTTTCGGGCCTTCGCGGCGGAACGTGTGCAAAACGTGCGCAGCATCCATTCCATCCTTTCGACCGCGACATGCCTTCTTGCCATATCTCCGGGCAGTTTTTCAAGTAAAATCTACCCCATTTTTTCGCCGAATTCATCTTCCACCACCGCATCGATGATGTCGGTGTAAAGCTCCGTTGTCCGGTAATCCACATGGCCCAGGATCTTCTGGACCGTCCGGAGGTGGATGCCCTTGCCGATCATGACGATGGCCGCCGTGTGCCGCATCGAGTGGAAGCTGTAGCCGTGCACCTCAAGGCCAGCGCCGATCACCGCCTTATGAAACCATTTCGATACGGTATCCTTGTGCAGCCGGCGGAACACCCGGCCGATGTCCTTCTGATCCCCCAGGGCCTCGACCGCCTCGGCCGTGAGGGGCACGGTGCGCTGTTTGTTGCCCTTGCCAAGGAGGACCGCCCGGCCGTGGACCGCACCGCGGGGATCGTCAAAGATGGTTACGTCCTGCCATC
>CAYMQN010000257.1:0-4835 GCA_964392545.1 uncultured Desulfobacteraceae bacterium | reverse complement strand
TCAAAACCTGAAATTCCCGAACGCCGGTTCCCCGATCTCCTTGAGCAGGCTGACCTCGAGGGCCATGGCCAGCCACTCGCGGATTTCGGCGAACTTGAGCACGCGGTCGCTCAACAGGCGCGCCCCGCAGTAAAAGGGATGGGCCTCGCCGTCGTACTTGGCGATCATCTTCTCGCGAAAAGCCTGCTTTTCCTCTTCGCTCATGGGATTGCCCTTGGCCTCGCGCTTGCGCTCCTCGATGGAAAGCAGCACCCCCGCGGCGCTGCGCCCGCTCATGACCGAGGTCCGCGCGCGCATGGTGTGGAAGAGAAAATGGGGGCGATAGGCCCGGCCGCACATGCCGTAGTTGGCCGCCCCGTTGTCCGGCCCGATGACGAGCTGGATGCGCGGCACCTGGGCGCAGGACACCGCCCGCACCATGTCCGCCCCGTACTTGCCGATGCCCATGTGTTCGGACTCCGAGCCCACCATGTAGCCCGGGGAACTCTGGATGAAGAGCAGGGGGATTTTCTCCTGGCTGCAGCGTACGATCCACTCGGCGGCCTTACGGGCCGCCTCCACGAAGATGATGCCCACCGCGTTGGAGGCGATCACCCCCACCGGGATCCCTTTGATCCGTAATTTGCCGGCCACGATGTTGTCGCCGCGCCCCGGGGCGTAGTCGCGCTTGTACTCGGAGAACATGCTGTCGTCGGCGATGCACTGCAGGATGGCGCGCACATCGATACCCTGGTGGACGGTCGCCGGCAAATGGTCGTAGATGCTTTCCGGGGCCGCGGCCGGGGGCCGCTCCTCAAAACGCTGAATTTGGACCTGGCGGGGCTTTTCCAAACAGAGGATGTCGCGCACCCGGGCGATGGCCTCTTCCTGGGTGGCGCAGAAATGGTCCGCCCCGCCGGAAACCTGGGTGTGTACCCGGGCGCCCCCGAGATCCTCGGCCGAAATCACTTCCCCGGTGGCCATCTTGACCAGCGGGGGGCCGCCGAGGAAGGAATAGGCCTTTTGGTCGATCATGACCGACTGGCAGGCCATGAAGACGATGTAGGCCCCGCCGGCCGTGTTCCCGCCCGTGCTCAGGGTGATCTGCTTGAGGCCCATGGCCGACATGCGGGCCATGTTGTAGAACATGGAGCCGAAGTGCTGGTCGTCGGGGAAGACATCCGCCTGCATGGGCAGAAAGGCCCCGCCGCTGTCGGCGATGTAGACGCAGTTCAGCCCGCAGCGTTCGGCGATGGCCTGGGCGCGCATGTGCTTTTTGAGGGTGATGGGAAAATAGGTGCCGGCCTTGACCCGGCTGTCGTTGGCGAAGATCATGGTCCAGTTGTTGTAGATCTTGCCGATGCCGGTGACCACACCGCCGCAGGGCACGTCCTCCACCCCCGGATAGCCCATGCCGAAGCCGGCGATGCGGCTCAATTCGAAGAATTCGGTTCCCGGATCGATCAATTCGCCGATCAGCTCCCGGACCGGCCGCTTGCCCTGCTTGGCCAAACGGTCGATGGCCGCCTGCCCGCCGGGGTAGACGGCGGCGTGCACCTGCTGGTCCAGCTTCTGCTCCTCGTTCAACCAGAAGGTGCGGTTGTCGGTGCTCGGTGTGGGCGCGGTTTGCGTCATGGTCCCTATTCTCCCTTGTAAACCGGTTTGCGTTTTTCCCGGAAGGCGGCCAACCCCTCGAGCCGGTCCTTGGTGGGGATCGTCACCCAGTAGGCATTGGACTCGATGGCCAGGCCGGTGTGGAGGTCGGTTTCCAGCCCGTGGTTGATGGCGTACTTGGCCTGTTCGATGGCGATGGGGCCGGTTTCGCAGATCGCGGCGGCCATGGTTCGGCTGCTTTCAAGCAGGTCCCCGGGGGCGCAGACCTGATTGACCAGCCCGATGGCCAGGGCCTCTTCGGCGGAGACCCGCTTGCCCGTGAAGATCAGTTCCTTGGCCTTGCCGCGGCCCACGAGCCGGGGCAGCCGCTGGGTGCCGCCGGCGCCGGGAATGATGGCCAGGCGCGTCTCGGTCAGGCCCATGCGCGCGTTCTCGGCGGCCAGGCGGATGTCGCAGGCCAGGGCCAGCTCGGTGCCCCCGCCCAAAGCGATCCCGTTGACGGCGGCGATCACCGGTTTGTTCAGGTTCTCGATGCTGCTGAAAAGGTCCCGGATGGTGAAGATGAACTCCTTGACCTGCAGCGGCGTCAGGGTGGCGCGCTCCTTGAGGTCGGCGCCGGCGCAGAAGGCCTTCGGCCCCGCCCCGGTGATGATCACCACGCGGATTTCCGGCCGGAAGCGCAGGCTGCCGATGCAGGCCTTCAGGGCGCGCAGCATCTCGAAGTTGAAGGCATTCATGACCTCCGGGCGATTCAGGGTGAGCACGCTCACGCCGTCCTTTTCCTCGGCAAGCAAAACCGCTTCGGCCATATCTCCTCCTCGGGGACCGCCGACCTGCCGGTGACGGCAGGTCGGGTTGCGTTTCAGGTGCGGCTCGAATTTGCGCTGACGCTCTCAGCACCCGATGTAGCGGGAAATCACGAGCCGTTGGACCTCGGAAGTGCCCTCGCCGATATCCAACAATTTCTGGTCGCGGTAGAAGCGCTCCACGTTGTACTCCTTCATCAAACCGTAGCCGCCGTGGATCTGTACCGCATGGTTGGCCACCCGCCCCATCAGTTCCGAGCAATAGAGCTTGGCCATGGCCGCCTCTTTGGCGAAGGCCCGCTTCTGGTCGCGCAGCCAGCAGGCCTTGTAGAGTAGGTTGCGGCCGCACTCGATTTCCATGGCACTGTCGGCCAGCTTGAAGGCCACGGCCTGGAACTTGGAAATGGGCTGACCGAACTGCTCCCGCGCGTTGGCGTATTTGAGGGCCGCGTCGTAGGCGCCCTGGGCCCCGCCGAGCCCCATGGCGGCGATGGACAGACGGCCGCCGTCCAGGGTCTGGAGCATCTGATGGAACCCGTCGCCGATGTTGCCCAGCACATTGGACGCCGGCACCCGCACATCGTCGAAATAAAGCTCCGCGGTATTGGAGGCGCGCCACATCATCTTGCGGTGCATGGCCACGGCCTTGAAACCCGGGGTGCCGTGCTCCACCAGAAAGCAGGAGTACTCCGGACGGCCGCTGGCCCGTTTGCCGGTGACGGCCTGGACCGTGACCCCCATGGACATCTCGCAGGCCGCGTTGGTGATGAAGATCTTGGAACCGTTGAGCACCCATTCGTTGCCGTCCCGCACGGCCGTGGTCTTGCTGCCGCCCGCGTCGCTGCCGGCCGTGGGCTCGGTCAGGCCGAAGCCCCAGAGGCCTTCCCCGCGGCAGAGCGGCGGCAGGTACCTGCGCTTCTGCTCCTCGGTGCCGAAATAGTAGATGGGGCCGATGCCCAGGGAATTGGCGGCGGCAATGGTGGCCGCCTGGGAGCCGTCCACCCGCGCAATTTCCTCGGTGGCGATGATATAGGCCAGATAGCCCATGGCCTGCCCTTCATAAGCCTCGGAGACGAACATGCCGAAGAGGCCGATCTCTCCCATCTTGCGGGTCAGATCGGTGGAAAAGCTTTCGGTTTCATCCAGATCAAGGGCGACCGGCGCAATCTCCTTTTCCGCAAACAGGCGCACCTCCTTGCGGATCATTTCCTGTTCTCGGCTCAGATCGAAGTCCACCGTGACCTCCTTTTCGATTTCACGAGCGTTGGTGTTTCAAAAAAACAGACGCCTTTTCGCAACCCATCGCACCGTTGGGTATGCTTGCCGACGGGGATGCGAACCCTCAGAGGCGATTCGGGCGTTGCCGCCGTGTCGATGCGTCGACCCTCGGCTGCTCGGTCAGACCGCCCCGTTTCAGGCCGCGCAGGACAAAAGCTTCATATATGGCGGCAATCGCATCCACCGGCATGCGGCCTTGGGGCTTGAACCAAATGGCCCCCGCATTGCAAAGGGTCAGGATGGCATAGCAGAGAATCTTCACATCGACATCGGCGAAGACGCCGGAAGCGCAGCCCTCTTGAATGATCTGCTGAAAAATCTGTTCGTATTCGTCCCGCTTGCCGACGATTTCCCGGTAGTGCTCCGGGGTCAGCCCGCGCAGTTCGCTGTTGGCGATAAAGGTCTCCTTCTGCCGATTGAGGTGAAAGCGCACATGGCTGCGTACGGCGGCGCGCATCCGCGCTTCCACATCCGTCAGGCCCTCGAGGTTGCCGCGCAGGGAACCGGTAAGATCCTCCATGGTGACCTTGTGGATCTGGAAGAGGATGTTTTCCTTGCTGGCATAGTGGTGGTAGATGCTGGCCTTCTGGATGCCGCAACCGGCGGCGATTTCGCTCACGCTGGTGGCGAAATAGCCCTTTTGGTGGAACAGACCCACGGCCACGCCGGTGATCGTGTCTTTCATATGGGGCATTGCAGACCTCGAGAGGATGGGTATATGCCCAAAGCCTACCTACCGGACGGTAGGTTATGCCCGGTTTTGTAGCCGCACCACCACCGCCTTGTCAAGCACAAAATAAAGAGGACGCAGAACCGTTCAGAACCCCAGGGGAAACCACACGCTGGGTTCAGCAGACGGGCTCTCCGTGGGCGTTCCGGCGGACGCATCCAGCCTCCGCCGCAGCACTGCCGTCAGGGCCTTGACAACACGGGGATCGAACCGCGTTCCGGCCCCGCGCTGCAATTCCGCCAGGGCTTCGGCCGGCTCGCGGCGGGGCATCCTGGGACGACCGGCGAGCATGGTTTCCAGGGCGTCGCAGGCGGTCAGGATTCTCGCGCCCATGGGGATGGCGTCCCGGCACAGGCCGTCGGGATAGCCGGAGCCGTCAACGTGTTCGTGGTGATGGCGGATCATGGGCACCAGTTCTTCCAGGAATC
>CAYMQN010000256.1:0-4844 GCA_964392545.1 uncultured Desulfobacteraceae bacterium | reverse complement strand
CCTGCGGGAAGAAGGGGTGGAGAGCATCATGGTCAACAGCAACCCGGAGACGGTCAGTACGGACTACGATACCTCCGACAAGCTCTATTTCGAGCCCCTGACCCGCGAGGACGTGCTGCACATCGTGGAGACCGAGCAGCCCGACGGGGTCATCGTTCAGTTCGGCGGCCAGACGCCGCTCAACCTGGCCACAGCCCTTCTGGACGCCGGCGTCCGCATCATGGGCACCCATCCCCACAGCATCGATCGGGCCGAAGATCGGGAGCAGTTCCAGGCCATGCTCAAAAAGCTCGGCCTGGTGCAGCCGGACAACGGCACCGCCACCAGCGTGGAACAAGCCGTGCGGGTGGCGTCGGCCATCGGCTACCCGGTGATCGTGCGGCCGTCCTACGTGCTGGGCGGCCGGGCCATGAAGATCGTCTACAACCGCGAAGCCCTGGAGAATTTTACACGGCTGGCCATCGACGCCTCGCCGGAACATCCCGTGCTCATCGACAAGTTTCTGGAGGACGCCGTGGAAGTGGACGTGGATGCCATCAGCGACGGCCGGCGGACCGTGATCGGCGGCATCATGGAACACGTGGAGGAGGCCGGCGTGCACTCCGGGGACTCGGCCTGCATCCTGCCGCCCCAGTCCATCTCCGCGCCCGTGCTGGCCAAAATCGCCGATGCCACCCGGGCCATGGCCCACGAGCTCAACGTGATCGGATTGATGAACGTGCAGTATGCCATCAAGGGCGAAAAGGTCTTCGTGCTCGAGGTCAACCCCCGGGCCTCGCGCACGGTGCCCTTCGTCAGCAAAGCCACGGGGGTGCCTCTGGCCAAACTGGCCACCAAGATCATGCTGGGCAAGTCTCTGGACGAGTTGGGTCTCACCGCTGAAATCACGCCGCACTATGTTTCGGTGAAGGAAGCCGTTCTGCCCTTCGACCGGTTTCCGGACGTGGACACCCTGCTGGGCCCGGAGATGAAGTCCACCGGCGAAGTCATGGGGATCGATTCGGACTTCGGCTCGGCCTTCAGCAAGGCCCAGATGGGGGCCGGACAGCACCTGCCGTCCCAGGGCACCGTCTTCATCAGTGTGCAGGACCGGGACAAGGCCGCCGTGGTGGCGATTGCCCGCCGCTTCACCGAACTGGGCTTCGCGATCACGGCCACCCGCGGGACGGCCGACCACCTCCAGCAAAACGGGCTTCCTTCCCGTTTCGTCTACAAGGTCTCCACCGGCCGGCCCAACGTGGTGGACGCCATCAAGAACCGCGAGATCCAATTGGTGATCAATACCGGTACCGGCGACGAGACCAAGCGCGACGGATATGAAATTCGGCGTGCGGCCTTGAAGTTCAAGCTGCCCTACGCCACCACGATCGCCGGCGCCCGGGCCATCTGCCAGGGGGTGGCGGCCCTCAAGGAACGGCGTCTGGAGGTCAAATCCCTGCAGGAATACCACCGAAGCCTTCACGAAGCGCGCAGCGCGCCGGCGACGGGAGAAAGCGCACGATGATCACCCTCGACGAGCGACCCCGCGAAGCCTGCGGCCTTTTCGGCATCCACGGCCATCCGGAGGCCTCCAAACTGACCTATTTCGGCCTTTACGCCCTGCAGCATCGCGGCCAGGAAAGCGCCGGCATCGCCGTGTGCCAGGACAAGACCATCGTGGGGCACAAGGGCATGGGGCTGGTGCCCGACGTCTTCGATGTCACCCATATGGAGCAACTCTACGGGACGAGCGCCGTGGGCCACGTGCGCTACTCCACCACGGGCAGCTCCATCCTGGGCAACGCCCAGCCTTTTTTCGTGCGCCACCAGCACCGCTCCTACGCCCTGGCCCACAACGGCAACCTGGTCAACGCCCACACCCTCAAGGACGAACTGGAGCGCACCGGCTCCATCTTTCAGACCACCATGGACAGCGAGGTGTTTCTGCACCTCTTTGTCAAAAACTTGAAGCATGGGTTCGAAGAGGCCCTCGTGGAGACCGCCAAACGTCTGAAAGGGGCCTTTTCCTTCGTGCTGCTGACCAGCGAGGGGGAAGTCATCGGCATCAAGGACCCCCATGGCTTCCGGCCCCTTTGCCTGGGGCGGCTCAACGGCAGCTACGTTCTGGCCTCGGAGAGCTGCGCCCTGGATCTGGTGGAAGCCGAATTCGTGCGCGAGCTGGATCCCGGCGAGATCGTGATCATCGGCGAAAACGGCGTCAAAAGCCTTCAGACCCAGCCGGAAGGTGCCAAACGCACCTTTTGCATCTTCGAGTTTATCTATTTCGCCCGGCCGGACAGCACCATCTACGGCAAGAACGTCTACCTCACCCGCAAGGCCCACGGGCGTCAACTGGCCCGGGAGTCCCCCGTGGCGGCCGATCTGGTGATGCCCTTCCCCGATTCGGGGACCTACGCCGCCCTGGGGTATTCCGAAGCCTCCGGCATTCCTTTCGAAATGGGCATGATCCGCAACCACTACGTCGGGCGGACCTTCATCCAGCCCACTCAGAGCATGCGTGACTTCGGGGTGCGGATCAAACTGAACCCGGTCAAGGAGCTTTTGAAAGGCCGGGACATCATCATCATCGAGGATTCCATCATCCGCGGCACCACGGTCAAGACCCGGGTTAAATCCCTGCGCGAACTCGGGGTCCGCAAGGTGCACCTGCGTGTAAGCGGTCCCCCCCATCGTTTTCCCTGCCATTACGGCATCGATTTCTCCACCAAGGGCGAGCTGATCGCCGCCCGCATGTCGGTGGAGCAGTTGGGAAATTACCTGGGCCTGGACTCCCTGGCCTATCTCAGTCTGCCGGGTTTGCTGGCCTCAACGGGGGTGGACCAGCCGGAAGACCATTTCTGCAAGGCCTGCTTCGACGGCTGCTATCCGGTGGATTTCGACGGGGAGCTTTCCAAAAACTGCCTGGAAATGCTATAGTCCGTTCATTACCGATTACGGACCTCCGCCACACGGGGTGACAGCATGCAGGAGTCGCGCTACCTCAAGGACAATCTGGAAAATATCCAGCGCCTGATGGCCATCCCGGCCCTGCGCAATTTCGAAACCAGCAATCTGAGCCGTCTGCTTCACCTGAGCAAGATGCGCGAGTACGAAGCCGGCGAGACGATTATCCAGGAGGGCGACGAAGACCCCTGGCTCTATTTTCTGCTGGAAGGCAGCGTACGGGTCACCAAGAAGGAGGTCGAGATCGGGGTGATCGGCGAGGTGGGCGATATTTTTGGCGAGATGCGCATCATCGACAGCCAGAGCCGCTCGGCCACGGTGGTGGCGCTGGAACCCACGGTCTGCCTGGCGGTCAACACCACGGCCAAGGATCGCATGGAGGGTTCCGGCGACCGGGACGAGCAGCTCGATTTTTTGCTCCTGCTGTACCGCATATTTGCCGAATTTCTCTCCCTGCGCCTGCGGCTGACCAACGACGAGTTGATCAAGGTCAACAAAATCCTCAAGGCCTTGGCCTAAGCCCATGGCACGCAAGCGAACGGTGGCCTTCTCGGCCAAGGCGGTCAATCTCTTCTTCCATATTCTGACCCGCTGCAATCTGAACTGCCGCCACTGCTACATCAATCCCGCCCAGCACGGCAGCGAGACGCTCCCCCTGGCGACCATCGACGCCTGGCTCAAGGTTTTTGCCGATCTGGGCAAGCCCGCCAACCTGATTCTGCTGGGCGGCGAGCCCACCCTGCATCCGGATCTGGCCGCCGTGGTAAAGGGGGCCCGACGCCTGGGTTTCGCTTCGGTGACCATCGACACCAACGGCTACCTGTTTCATGATATTCTAGAACGGGTGACCCCACGGGAGGTCGACTATTTCAGCTTCAGTCTGGACGGGGCCACCCAGGCCACCAACGATGCCCTGCGGGGCCGTGGGTCCTACGCGGCTTGTCTGGAAGGCATCCGCCGCGCGTTGGCCAAAGGTTTCAGCACCAGCCTGATCTACACCGTGAGTACGGCCAATATCCACGAACTGGCCCGGATGGGGCCGCTATTGGAAGCGCTGGGCGTCGAGCGGTTTTTCATTCAAGTGCTGGGGATCCGCGGCAAGCCGGCGCGGCAGGCCGAGCAGGCCGTGGCGGACCGGCCGCTCCAGGTGGACCGCGAACAGTGGCTGGCGGTGGTGCCATCGACGGCCCGGGACATTGCCGACCGGGGGATTGCGGTGACCTATCCCAAGGTCTTCCTTTCCCCGGAGGAGTCTTTTGCCTGCGCCGGCCAGGTGGCGGACAACTATTTCGTCTTCCCCAACGGCCGCGTTTATCGCTGCCCCCTTTGTGAGGATTTCCCCTTGCACAGCTACACCCTGGAAAACGGGCGTCTCGTGCCCAGGCCGGCGGTCAACGAAAGCGACCTGTTTGCCCTGACGATTCCCGAGGGCTGCGTCATGAACCGTCTTGTGCAGCCCGGCAACCTGGTTTACGACCCAAACGGGCGGCCGGCCTATCGCATCGCCTGCTGTCTGCTGAAGGAGGAGATTCGGCCGTCCTGAGGAGAAGCGCCCATGCCCGAAGGAGGACCGCAACAGACCCTGCGGCAGCGCCTGATCGCCCTGCTCGCGGAGGCGCCCTGCGACCAGCGCGACATTTCCCAGGCCTTGCGCATTTCCGAAAAAGAGGTCCCGGAGCACCTGGCCCACATCCGCCGCAGCCTGGCCGCCGCCGGCCGAACCCTTGACATCCAACCCGCCGAATGCCTGGCCTGCGGCTTCGTCTTCAAGGAGCGCCGCCGCTTTACGCGACCCGGACGCTGCCCCCGCTGCCGGCAGACGCGGATTGCCCTGCCGCGGTTTCACATCCCCCGAGCGGCCGGTAGGAGATAGAAAGTGCCCATCCATCTCTGGCTGGGCA
>CAYMQN010000255.1:0-4876 GCA_964392545.1 uncultured Desulfobacteraceae bacterium | reverse complement strand
GGCGATGTAGCTCAGTTGGTCAGAGCATGCGGCTCATATCCGCAGCGTCCGGGGTTCAAATCCCTGCATCGCCACCAAGCTTAGAAGGAGGCTGCAACCCAAGGTTGCAGCCTCCTTTTTTCGGAGGGCCTCAGCCCCTCGAGCGATGATCCTTTCCGGCCCCTCATTGAAGGGGCTGCGCCTCCTGGCCCCATTCAGTTTCCTTGCTTTAGACCTTGCTAATCCATTTTACCGTGTATTATAGTAAACGACATTCACGAGGGCGGCCCCCATTTCAAACGGCTCCCCGGCCCTCATTGCGGTCCCCCGGGGAGAAGGATCGACCATGTTGACCGGTTTCGAGAAAATCGTCGAAGAACGGATTCAAAGGGCCCAGAAGCGCGGTCTCTTCGACAATCTGGAGGGTGCCGGTAAACCGCTTCCCCGGGACGTCATCGGCGATAGGGTATCCGAGGATCTGCGCCTGTCTTACCGCATCCTCAAGAATGCCGACTGCCTTCCCCCGGAGGTCGAAGTCCAAAAGGAAATTCGACGCACCGAGGACCTGCTGGCGGGGATTCAGGAAACCCGGGCGCGCTACCGCACCCTGAAGAAGCTGAACTACCTCATCCTGAAGCTGAATACCATGCGCAATGGTTCGGCTGCTTTGGAAATGCCCCAATACTATGCCCAGAGGCTGGTCGGGCGGCTGGAAAAGGATGCCGCGGAGTAAATGGGCTGACATGCCTTTTACCTGTCCGATTCGGCATCGCGCAGCTCGATGTCTTTTCCATAACGAACGCCCCCCATCCCATGGATTCCCCATGGCGATCCTCGCAGCGCATACGGCCGAGCGTGATGGCTATGTTTAAAAAAGGCGACGGTGAAGGCGTCATGAAGAGCGTCATGACGGCCTACCTGATTTTGATCCTCCACGTTTTTCTTTTGATGGGTCTGGGGCTGCTGGTCTTTTTTTTCCGCGGTATCGTTCATTATATGCTCTGGATCGTCCTGTTCGGGGCCGCCGCCATCCTGGCTTCGGGCTACTGGTTTTTCCGCCGCATGAAAGCCGAGGGCCGCAGCCTGCGCGATACCCTCAATTCGCCGCTCTTCCGTAACAAGACGGTGGAAATCAGCCTGCTGGGGGGGCTTGCCCAGCTCCGCTTGGGGGGCGCCAAAGAGCCGCCGTTGCTGGATCGTCCTTCGTCGGACAGCCCCCCCGAATTGGATTGGTCGGGGGATTCGCAGGTGCAGGAACTTACCGAACTGGCGCGGTTGCTGAAAGGCGGCCTGATTACGGCGGACGAATACGAAAAAGCCAAGCAGAACATTTTCCGATCATGACCGGCGTGGCCTTCGCATCAGGCCGCGCCATCGTTCAATTTCAGCTCCGATAAGGAACCTCGACGATGAAAAAAGTCAAGATCGCCCTGCTTTCGGGCGGCATTTCCTCGGAAAGAGACGTTTCGCTGAAAAGCGGTCAACAGGTCTACGACGCCCTCGACAAGAGCCGCTACGACATCGTGCGCTACGATCCCAAAACCGACCTGCCCGATCTTGTGGCCAATGCGGGCCATATCGACGCCGCCCTGGTGATCCTGCATGGGCCCTATGGCGAGGACGGCACCATCCAGGGACTGCTGGATCTGCTGGGCATACCCTATCAGGGCGCGGGCGTTCTGGGCAGCGCCGTCGCCATGAATAAACTGGTGGCCAAGCGGCTTTACACCCAGGCCGGCTTGAAGATCCCTCCTTATTGCATTGTGCGCCGCGGGCCCATTCCGGAGCTGGGCGGCTGCGTGCAGCATCTGGGGTTGCCGATCGTCGTCAAACCCGTGGCCGGTGGATCCAGCATCGGCATGGCCATCGCCGCCACGGAAAAGGAACTGCACGATGCGGTGGAGGAAGCCTTTGCCTATGACGCGCAGGTCCTTCTGGAGCACTATCTGGAGGGCACCGAGGTTACCGGTGCCGTATTGGGCAATGACGACCCCCAGGCCCTGCCGCTGATCGAAATCGTGCCCGGCGAGGGACACACCTTTTTCAACTACACGGCCAAATATACGGCCGGTCAGACCCAGGAGATCTGCCCGGCGCGCATCGGCGAGGCCCTGACCGACGCCGCCCAGCAGTGTGCCGTCCGCGCCCACGAGGCGCTTTTTTGCCGTGGGTACAGCCGGACGGATATGATTATCCAGCAGGACGAGATCTATGTCCTGGAGACCAACACCATTCCCGGCATGACCGCCACCAGCCTTTTCCCCCAGGCGGCGGCTGAGGCCGGTCTGGATTTCACGCGCCTTCTGGATCGACTGATTGCCCTCAGCCTGGAGGGTCGCTCCGATCGAGGCGCTTCGGATTGAGACGCGGCGCGGCCGTATCCGATGCCCGGGTTTCACGGCAAACACGAACACGGAGAGAGGAGAGGTCCCTATGAGAGTGCTGGTGATCGGCAGCGGCGGCAGGGAGCATGCCTATGCATGGAAAATTGCACAAAGCCCCCTGGTTAAGAAGGTCTTCTGTGCCCCCGGCAACGCCGGCATCGCGACGGTGGCCACCTGTGTGCCCATCGATGCCGAAGAGGTGCCCGCCCTTGTGGCCTTTGCCAAAGACGAGAAAATCGACCTTACGGTTTGCGGACCCGAAGGACCCCTGTCCAAGGGGATTGTGGATGCCTTCGAGGCCGAGGGACTCAAAATTTTTGGCGCTTCCCAAAAAGCTGCCGAACTGGAAGCCAGCAAGTCCTTTTCCAAATACATCATGGAAAAATACGGGATCCCCACGGCCAAGGGCCGAACCTTCACGCGGGTCGCCGCCGCCCGGGCCTATATCAAGAAGATGGGGGCACCCATCGTGGTCAAGGCCGACGGGCTGGCCGCCGGTAAAGGGGTGATTGTCTGCCGGACCGAAAAAGAGGCTTTGGCGGCCCTGGACCGGGTGATGGTCCAAAAGGAATTCGGGGCGGCCGGCAACACAGCGGTGATCGAAGAATGCCTGGTAGGGGAGGAGGCCTCCTTTATTGCCTTCACGGACGGCAAAACCGTTCTGCCGCTGCCTTCGTCCCAGGATCACAAGCCGGTTTTCGACGACGACCAGGGGCCGAATACCGGGGGCATGGGCGCCTATTCCCCGGCACCGATCGTAGACCGCTACATGCACGATCGCATCATGAAGGAGGTCATGCTGCCCACGGTGCGCGGCATGGCGGCGGAAGGGCGGCCGTACAAGGGCTTTTTGTATGCCGGCCTGATGATCGACGGTGACCGTATCGGTGTTCTCGAATTCAATGCCCGGCTGGGGGACCCGGAGGCCCAGCCGCTTCTGATGCGCGTCAAGAGCGATATCGTCCCGATCATGATGGCCATCATCGAAGAGCGTCTGGACCAGTGCATACTGGAACTGGACGAGCGTGCCACGGTCTGCGTGGTCATGGCTTCCGGCGGCTACCCGGGAAAATACGGCAAGGGGGTGCCCATCAGCGGTCTCGATGCGGTCCGGCGCATGAAGGATGTGGTGGTTTTCCACGCCGGCACGGCCAAGAAGGGCAATCAGGTCGTGACCAGCGGAGGCCGCGTTTTGGGGGTGACGGCCTTGGGCGACACCGTTGAAAAAGCGATCCGCAGGGCCTACCAGGCGGTCGCCAAAATCCAGTGGAACAAGGTCCACTACCGCAAGGACATCGGCCAGAAGGCCTTGCGGCGCTTCCAGCAGAAACCGGCGGTGGGCATCGTCATGGGCAGCGATTCCGATCTGGCCGTCATGAACGGGGCTGTGGCCATGCTCAAGAAATTCCATGTTCCCTACGAGATCACCGTGGCTTCGGCGCATCGTACCCCGGAGCGGGCCGGGGTCTGGGCCCGTAGCGCGCCATCCAAAGGTATTCAGGTGATCATCGCCGGAGCGGGTCACGCGGCTCATCTGGCGGGCGCCATGGCGGCGCAGTCCACCCTGCCGGTGATCGGTGTCCCCATCGACTCTTCCTGCCTGCAGGGGCTGGACGCCCTGCTGTCGACGGTCCAGATGCCGCCGGGGATTCCGGTGGCCACCATGGCCGTCGGCAAGCCGGGTGCCAAGAATGCCGGCCTGCTGGCGGTTCAGATCCTAGCCCTTTCCGATGCGAAGCTGGCGGTGCGGCTGGAGGCCCATCGCCGGGAAATGGCGGATCAGGTCGAACGCAAAGCCGCCGGTCTGATGCGGGTTGAATAGGAAGACGCGGCCCATCGATCCGCAGGCGCCCGATCCGGTCGTTCTCGGTGAGAGCGTACGCCTCCTGCGGCACGGCGGCTTGCTGGTTGTGCCCACCCGCCACCTCTACGGGCTCGGGGTGGATGCCCTGAATCCCCGGGCGGTTGCGCGGGTTTTCGCCGCCAAGCAGCGTTCACCGCGGCGGCCGCTGCTGATTCTCGTGCCCTCCCGTGCGGCGCTAAGGTGCTATGCCGCAGGTCACGATGTCCGCGCGGAAGCCCTGATGGACGCCTTCTGGCCCGGAAAGATAACCATCGTTCTGCAGGCCGGTCCTGCCGTCCCGTCGGCCCTTACGGGCGGAAGCGGGCGCATCGGGATCCGGGTTCCCGAGCATCCCGTGTGCCGGGCCCTCGTAAAGGAACTGGGGAGACCGATCACCGCCACCAGCGCCAATCTCTCGGGCCGACCGGGGGTCCATTGTGTCGCCGATCTCGATCCTGCCCTGGCGGCCGAGGTCGATCTTATTCTGGACGCCGGCCCCCTGTTGCCGGGCTTGGGCTCGACGGTGGTCGACATCCGGTCCGAGGGCGTCACGGTGCTGCGGGAGGGGGCCGTTTCTCGCGATGCCATTGGCCGCGTTCTGGGATGTGAAGTTTCAAGTGCGCCGCCGCCGCCCGGTCCCGACCGCTAAAAGCGGCCTTGAAGGCGATTT
>CAYMQN010000254.1:0-4877 GCA_964392545.1 uncultured Desulfobacteraceae bacterium | reverse complement strand
AGGCCACCTTGTCCGTGTGGTCGTTGGCCTTGACCCCCGGCTGGTGGGGCGTGCTGGAATGGCAGGACTCGCACATGATCTTGGACGCCAGATCGTCCTCGATGAGGCTCTTGCGATGGGTCGCGGCCGGGGTGGCGTAGGTCCGCCCGGCGATCTGGTGCAGGGTGGTGGTGTGGCAGCGCACGCAGTCGAAATCCTGCCCGTCCACCCCCATGTGAACGTCGAGGGCTTCGTTGGGCTTGGTCAGGGAGGAATCGAGGTCGCCGTGTTTCACGCCGTCACCCCCGCCGCCGTAGAAATGGCAGGTGCCGCAGTTGGTGCGGGTGGGGCGCCCCACGCTCTGGGCCACCTTGTTCCAGTCCGGCGGGTAGTAGGTTTTGTTGTTGGCCTTGAAAACGGTAGGCTCCTGGACCGGGTGGCCCGCCCCGGTGGGGAACTTCTTGTAGGTGCCGGTCTGCTCGTGGCAGACGAGGCAGTCCACGGCCGCCTCGTTGTCGAAATTGAAGCTGTCGTCGCGCCAGCCGTAGCCGGCATGGCAGGAGGTGCAGCGCGGCTCGTTGCCGTTGAGGTTGATGCAGAAGTTGTTGATGGAATGCCCGGCCTTGCCGATGCGCTCACCCGGCGGCACGTTGGGATCGAGCCAGGTCCAGTGAATGGTCTTGTGGAACTGACCGGCCGCCAATTCGTGGCAGGACAGGCAGGCCTTGGTCACTTCGGGGCCGGAATTGAACGCCTGCTGCAGGGCCTCGTGCCGGGAATGGTCCGCCGTGATCCAGATCTGCCGCTCCTTGACGGCCTGTTGCGCCATGGTGCGGCCGGGCGCCTGGTTTTCATCGAGCACTTCGAGCTGGGCCCGGGCCGGTGCCCCGTCCATCCCCATGAGAAGCAGGCCGAAGCATACCCAGCCCAAAAGAAAGGTTGCCTTTGAATTCATCATACCGCCCCCGTTTCTGATAGCTAAGGATCTCGCCGTATGGACGATCCGAGATGGACAAGGCCCTCGTCTTACCTGGGCCACCGCGATCGTCGGAAATCGCATGTTCTGCGATCAGGCTGCGTTATACGGATCTGGTCCAGAAGAGGGCTAGCAAAAAAAATGCCAGGGTCAGCGGCGAAGGAAAAGGAATAAGGAGGCGCCCGTGGACCTTCGTGTAAAATTCACAATTGCACACTCAACATCCTGTTGTCAAAAGGTTTTCGCATGATTCAGATCTAGGGGGTGCCGGTATGGGGGCTTCAATATAAAAGGAAGCCGGCCACTTTGGCCGTCTTGCCAAACCCTTTTGTTAAGCCTATGTTAACAACCGTTAAGTTAACAGGTTTACAATTTGGGGAGGTAGGCAGCGGATGGATATTGCCAGCTTTTGGGAAACCATCGTCAACACCCTGCACGACGGCCTGCTGGTGGTGGATGCCAGGGGAACCATCCTGAACGTGAATCCGGCCGCCGAGAAATTGACCGGTTATGCCGCCGAAGAGCTGGTGGGCCGCAACTGCCGGGTGCTCAACTGCTCGGGCTGCCAGATTTACGCCCGCGGCGCGGGAAAGGACTGGTGCAGCCTCTTCCAGCGGCATAGCATTCGGGCCAAGAAGTGCACCATCACCGACAAGGGCGGCCGCGCCCTGTTCGTCATGAAAAATGCCTCGGTGCTCAAGGACGACAACGGCCAGGTGGTGGGGGCTATCGAAACCCTGACGGACATCTCCGAAATCGTGCGCCAGCAGCAGGAGATCATCTCCCTGCGGCAGAGTTGTCATCTGGACGACGGGTTTCACGGCCTGATCGGCCATGCGCCGCCCATGCAGCGCCTTTTCGAGCTGATCGACAATGTGGCCCAGAGCGACGCGCCGGTCCTGATCCACGGCCCCAGCGGAACCGGCAAGGAACTCGCGGCCCGTGCCGTGCACGACGCCGGTCCCCGCAAGGACCGCCCCTTCATCAAAGTCAACTGCGCCGCCCTGAACGAGAACCTGCTGGAAAGCGAGCTCTTCGGTCACGTCAAAGGCGCCTATACCGGGGCCGACCGGTCCCGCATGGGACGTTTCGAGGCCGCTCACGGAGGCACCATCTTTCTGGACGAAATCGGCGACATTCCCCCCGCGACCCAGGTCAAACTGCTGCGGGTGCTGGAGGAAAAGGAGATCGAACGCGTCGGCGACCACCAGCCCATTGCGGTGGATGTCCGCATTCTTTCGGCCACGAACAAAGATCTCGAGCGCAGCATCGCCGAGAGCCGTTTTCGCGAGGACCTCTATTTCCGCATCAACGTTTTCCCGCTGACCATACCGCCGCTCTTGGAACGCATGGAGGATGTGCCGCTGCTGGTGGAGGCCTTCATTCGACAAAACAATCAGCGCAGCGGCAAGGCCATCGAAGGCCTGTCCCCGGACGCCATGCAGGCCATCCTGGGTTACCATTGGCCCGGCAATGTGCGCGAACTGCGCAATGCCGTCGAATACGCCTTCGTGCTCTGCCCGGCGGGCTGGATCCGACCGGAGCACCTGCCCCAGCGGGTGGCCCGCCGCGGTCCCGCGCCCCCGGCCTCGGCCGCCGCTCCAGACGCATCGTTCGACCCCGCACGGGACACCCTGCTGGAAGCACTGCGGCAGACGGGCGGCAACCAGTCCCAAACCGCCCGGCTTTTGGGCGTCAGCCGGGTGACCGTATGGAAACGCATCAAAAAGTTCGGCATCGACCTGAGGCAGGATCTGTGATGCATCGCTTCACAGCGGTGATTCCGGCCGCGGATCGCAGGGTGACCGAAGAACCCGGCTTCGATCCCCGGGCATCGCGGAAACCGCGCCCACCGTCGCCCCCCGGGCAAACCCCGGGCCGTTTGACAATCGACGGCCAACCCCTATACTGCCGGTAGACCGTTGGTTGAGGCGGGCATCATCCCTTGCAACACCGGCCGACAAGGAAACGCGCACCATGAAACAAGACGCCATTGACAGGAAGGCGGCCTGCTCCCGGGAAGTGGAACTGCTTTCCAGCTACCGGGAGCAGATACCGGCCATCGCCGAAGACATCATCAATATCTGCGACGACGTGAAGTGCTTCGACCATGTCGAATTCGACCCGGTTCCCTCCCGTGACTCGGTGATCTCCATCATCGACCAGTTCCGGGAAATCGTCTTCCCCGGCTACTTTTCGCGGGAAAAGCTGGATCCTGTCAACCTCCGCTACAGCCTGGGCCTGGCCGTGTCGCAGTTTTTCGACAATCTCTCCCATCAGGTGGGGGTGAGCGTGCGCCACGAGTGCTTTCGCCACAACCGCTCCTGTGCCCGGCACACCGAAAAAGGCTACCAGGTGGCCCTGTCCGTCCTGCGGTCCATCCCCGCGATCCGCAAAACCCTGGCGGCCGACGTGCAGGCCGCCTTCGACGGCGACCCGGCGGCCAAAAGCCATGACGAGATCATCTTCAGCTATCCGGGCATGTATGCCCTGACGGTCTATCGCCTGGCCCACGAGCTCTACCGGCAGGAGGTGCCCCTCCTGCCCCGCATGATGACCGAGTATGCCCACAGCCACACCGGCATCGACATCCATCCCGGGGCCCGGATCGGGGAGCGGTTCGTGATCGACCACGGAACGGGGGTGGTCATCGGCGAGACGACCGAGATCGGCCGGAACGTGCGCCTCTACCAGGGCGTGACCCTGGGCGCCCTTTCCCTGCCCCGGGAGATGGTCGCGGAGCTGCGCCAGAAAAAGCGCCATCCGACCATCGAAGACAACGTCATCATCTATTCCGGCGCCACGATCCTGGGCGGCGAAACGGTGATCGGCGCCAACACCACCATCGGGGGCAACGTGTGGGTCACGGAATCGGTCCCGGCCAACACGCGCGTGATGATGGAGACGCCCAAGTTGGTTTATAAATAGGAGACCACCATGAGCCTGCACCCGAACATCGCCGCCACCATCGGCCGCACCCCCCTCGTCAAGCTGAACCGGATCGCCGCGGGCATCGCGGCAAATCTTTATGCCAAGCTCGAATTCTTCAACCCCCTGGGCAGCGTCAAAGACCGCATCGGGGCGGCCATGATCGCCGCGGCCGAGGCCGATGGGCGCATCGGCCCCGAAAGCCTGATCGTGGAGCCCACCAGCGGCAACACCGGCATCGCCCTGGCCTTTGTCTGCGCCGCCAAGGGCTACCGTTTGCGGCTGACCATGCCGGATACCATGAGTGTGGAGCGGCGCAAACTGCTGCGCCATTTGGGCGCCGAGCTCGTGCTGACCCCCGGCGGCGACGGCATGCAGGGCGCCATCCGGAAAGCCCGGGACATCCTGGCCGAATCCCCCGACGCCTTCATGCCGGATCAGTTTGCCAACTCCGCCAACCCCCGCATTCACCGGGAGACCACGGCCGAGGAAATCTGGGCCGACACCGGCGGCCAGGTCGACATGCTGGTGGCCGGGGTGGGCACCGGCGGCACCATCACCGGCATCAGCCAGGGCATCAAAGCGCGCAAGCCGTCGTTCCGCGCCATTGCCGTGGAGCCGGCCGGCTCTCCCGTGCTCTCCGGCGGATCGCCGGGCCCCCACAAAATCCAGGGCATCGGCGCCGGCTTCGTGCCCGAGGTTCTGGACACGTCCCTGATCGACGAGGTGATAACCGTGACCAACGAGGCGGCCTTTGCCACGGCGCGGCAGCTGGCCGGGGAAGAAGGCATCCTGTGCGGGATTTCCTCCGGGGCCGCCGTCAGCGCCGCCCTCCAGGTGGCGGCCCGGCCCGAGGCTGCCGGACAAACCATCGTTGCCATTCTGGCCAGCACGGGCGAGCGCTACATCAGCACCGACCTCTTTTTAGAGACATGACCAAGACGGTCCTGATCGACGCCTCATCGGCCATCCTGCTGTATAAGAGCGGCTGGAT
>CAYMQN010000253.1:0-4923 GCA_964392545.1 uncultured Desulfobacteraceae bacterium | reverse complement strand
CAAGGGGGCCGGCCGCATCGCGGAGGTCGCCGCCCGCTTTACCCTGGATGCCATGCCGGGCAAGCAGATGAGCATCGATGCGGACCTCAATGCCGGTCTCATTTCCGAAACCGAGGCCCGCCAGCGGCGGGAATCGATTGCCCGGGAGGCCGAATATTACGGTGCCATGGACGGTGCCAACAAGTTCGTGCGCGGGGATGCCATCGCCGGCATCATCATCACCTTGATCAACATCCTGGGCGGGTTGACCATCGGCGTGCTGCAAAACGGCATGAACTTCGGTGAAGCGGCCCAGAACTACACCCTGCTCACGGTGGGCGACGGCCTGGTCTCGCAGGTGCCCGCTTTGATCGTCTCCACGGCGGCCGGCATCATCGTCAGCCGCGCGGGGGCCGAATCCAGCCTCGGCCGGGACATCACCACCCAAGTCCTGTTTCAGCATCGGGCCATCGGCATTGCCGCGGCCGTGCTGATGGGCTTTGCCCTGATCCCGGGCTTGCCGACGGTGCCGTTTATGACCCTGGCGGCCACGGCGGCCATCGTGGCCTATGTGGTCTACCAGGCCGGGAAGGAGGTGGGTGAAACCGAGGGCGACGTGGAATTGCTGCCCGACGCCCGGGAAGGGGCCGAGAACATCGAAAGTCTGCCGCCCCTGGACATCTTGTCCCTGGAAGTGGGGTACGGGCTGATCCCCCTGGTGGATGTCGAGCAGAGCGGGGAACTTTTGACCCGTATCAAATCCATTCGACGACAGGCGGCCGAGGATGTCGGCCTGATCGTTCCCCCGGTCCATATTCAGGACAACATGCAACTGCAGCCGGGGGAATACCGGATTCTGCTGAAGGGCAGCGAAATCGCGCGGGGCGATTTGACCCTGAACCATTTTCTGGCCATGAACCCCGGTGACGCCGTGGGTCAGGTGGACGGCATTGCCACCCGGGAACCGACCTACGGCCTGCCCGCCGTGTGGATCAAGGAAGAGCAGCGCGAAAAAGCCATTGCCGACGGCTATACCGTGGTGGATCTCTCCACGGTCATGACCACCCATATTTCCGATGTCATCACCCGCCATGCCCACGAGCTCGTGGGACGCCAGGAAGTGCAGCGTATGCTGGATCATTTCAAACAGACCTACCCCAAGGTGGTCGAAGAGCTGGTCCCCAACCTGCTGCCCCTGGGAGGGGCCGTCAAGGTCCTGCAAAATCTCCTGAAAGAGCAGGTTTCGATCCGCGACCTGCTGGCGATTCTGGAAACGCTGGCCGACTGGGCCCCCATGACCAAGGATCTCGATATTCTGACGGAATATGTCCGCCAGGCCCTGGCGCGCTCCATCGTCAAACCCTACCTGAAGCCGGACGGCACCCTGGTTGCGGTCACCCTCGATCAGAGTGTGGAAACGGCCGTGGCGGAAGCCATTCAACGCACCGACCACGGCAGCTTCCTGGCCATGGACCCCCGCAATGTGGAAAAGCTCGTGCAGTCCCTGGGTAAGCATATCGAAACCTTTGCCGCCATGAACAGCCAGCCGGTGGTGCTGTGCTCGGCCCAGGTCCGCGGCCACTTCAAGCGCCTGATCGACCGCATGGTGCCGGCGCTGGCGGTGCTTTCCTACGATGAAGTCATGAACAATGCCCAAATCCAGACCATCGGATCGGTGGAGATGAAGCATGCAGATTAAGCGCTTCGAAGCCAAGAACATGACGGAAGCCCTTCGCAAGATCAAACGCGAGCTCGGATCCGAAGCGGTCATCCTGTCCGCCAAGGACCTGCGGCGGGAGAACCGCTTGCTCGGTATTTCCCGCAAGATCGGTGTCGAAGTCACGGCGGCGGTGGACGAGGAGGTGCTGGAGGCCGGCGCCCCCGCCCAGGCGGTGGCAATGGCGGTGGGTGAGCGCAGCGGTACCCCAAGCGCTGCCCACGGAATGCGTCGTTCCCTGCCTTCCCCGAAACTGGTCAACCGTCTCTACACCCGGCTGAATCGAAAAGGGGGGCAGGCAAGCGGGATGGCCCGCCCGGCTACCGGCGTTGGGACGGACAGCGCCGCCGGCGATGTCGGGCCGGAAGATACCGACGGTGAACCCCGGGCGGCGGCATCCCCGTCGGAGATCCCGACCGGCGGCGGCCGCACGGCCATGGGCCGCCACCTTGCCAAAACAGGCCTGCGGGTGGGCGCCTTGCGGCTGGCAAAGGAACGCAATACCTGCGTGGCGCTGATCGGCAATGCAGGGGTCGGCAAAACCACCACGATTGCCAAACTGGCGGCCCGGTACAAATACCGGCACAAGGCGACGGTGGGTCTGCTGACCCTGGACGTTCGCCGCATCGGCGCACGGGAACAATTGCAGATGTATGCGGACAGCATGGGGCTTCCCCTGGCCGTCGTGCGGCAGGCCGGCGACGGACCGAAGGCCCTGGAACGTCTTCGGGACTGCCGCCTGATTCTCATCGATTGCCCGGCGATCGACCCGGACGACGCCGCGGGCCTCGCGCGCCTTCAAGCGCAGCTCAGCGGGCTGGGGCCGGTCACCGCCCTGTTGACGCTGGGCGCCGGGAACCGCGAGGAAGATCTCCTCGATACCGCCGGGCGGCTTGCCGGCCTGCGGCCGGCCGGCGTGGTCATTACGAAAACGGACCTGACCCGGTCGTATACGGACATGATGAATTTCCTGAGCCGCGAGGGCCTTGCGGTATATTTCGTCAGCAACGGGCCGCGCGTTCCACAGGATCTTGCCCGGGCCACGCTCGAGGGCATGGCGGAACACTTTCTGCAAAACGCGCCCTCAAAAGCCGCCTGGTCCGGGAACCGGAACAACGGCCGCCCGAACGAGGCGCCCGACGCGGACCATGCGGAAGCCTCAGTCTATCTGGCCAACAAAAGTTCGGATATTTTCCATCGTCCGGGATGCAAATGGATTCGATTGATCAACCAGGCCAATATCGTCGAATTTCATTCGTTTGCGGAAGCCGTGAACCATCGCTTCAAGCCCTGCCGCTACTGCAACCCGCAGCACCTATCGATTACCGGCATGTTGTCGCGGGAAAGCGCTGGACGCTAGCCAGCGGCCCCGCCTACGACCAGGAGTCCACACACATGACAGGCAAGCCTTCGCAGGAAAACGTCATCTCCCTGAAGACCCGCAAACCCTATAGGGTCGGCAGGGAAGCGGGCGCCACAACCCGGCAGCGCCCGCCGGCGCGGATCATCTCCATCACCAGCGGCAAGGGCGGCGTGGGCAAGACCAACATTGTGGCCAACCTGGGCTACCAATTGAGCCGCGCCGGCCAGCGGGTCCTGATCCTGGATGCGGACCTCGGGTTGGGGAATCTGGACATTCTGATCGGTCTGGCGCCGCGCTACAATCTTTCCCACGTGCTTTCGGGGGAAAAGCGTATTCGCGAGATCATTGTCGAGGGGCCCGGACAGGTACGCATCCTTCCCGCGGCCTCGGGCATCCAGGAGCTCACCCAGCTCTCGCGGGATCAGAAGATGGGCATGCTCCACGAGCTGGACCAGCTCCTCGATTCGGTGGATGTCCTGCTGATCGATTCGGCCGCCGGCATCTCCCCGACCGTCATGGATTTCAGTGTTGCCGCCCAGGAGATCATGGTGGTCGTAACCCCGGAGCCGACTTCGATCACCGATGCCTACGCCCTGATGAAGGTGCTTTCCACCCGTTATGGCGAGAAGACCTGCCGCCTGATTGTCAACCAGGTGTCCAGCGAACAGGAAGGCCGTGAAATATTTCGTCAGTTGAACCTGGTGACGCGCAAATTTCTATCCATCAACATGGAGTATTTCGGTTGTATTCTGCAGGATGCGAATCTGATGCGCTGCGTCAGGCAGCAGCGCATCATCAGCCAGGCGCAACCGGATTCTCCGGCCGCCCATGGATTTCGCAATCTGGCCCGCCGAACCCGGGCCTTGCCGGCCGTCAAAGTTCTCGAAGGCGCGCCCCATTTGTTTTGGGGCCATATTTTCCAGGATGGCGTCATGTTCCATAAATCCTGACCCCCAATCATCCCCATGGAATCGCTCGTATCAAAGGTGCCCACATGAAAGCGTTGAAACCCCAAGCCAGCCAGGCTTTGCAGGAAACGGCAGAGACCCGCGAACAGTTGATGACGGAATATCTTCCGCATGTCAAACGGATCGTCAACCGCATGGCCATCCATCTGCCCGCATCGGTCGACATCGAAGATCTCTACAATGTCGGGGTGATCGGCCTGATCCAGGCCATCGACCGCTACGATGCCGGACGCGACAACAAGTTCATCACCTATGCCACCCATCGCATTCGAGGGGCGGTGCTCAGTGAACTGCGCTCGCGGGATTTTCTTTCGCGGTCCAACCGGCGCAAGATCCGAGAAATGGATCAAGCCTATGCCATGCTGGAACAGCAACTGGGTCGGGATGCCGAAGACCATGAGGTCGCCGAAGTCCTGCAAGTCGATCTGGAGCAGTTGGACACGATCAAGAAAATGTCCAGCATTTCCTTCATCAGTTTCGAGGAAATGGGCTATTCCGACGCGAACGACAAGGGACGCCTGCTCAAATTCGTCACGGACGATGCGCCGGATGCCTTCAGCGTGGTCAACCTGAACGAACTCAAGCAGACCATGGCCGAGGCCATCGAACAATTGCCCGACAAGGAGAAAATGGTTCTTTCGCTCTATTATTTCGAGGAGCTCAACATGAAGGAAACCGGTCAGGTGCTGAGCATCACCGAATCCCGGGTTTCCCAGATTCACTCCCAGGCCATCATTCGGCTGCGCAACCGATTGCGGCGCGCCAGGGTCATCGAGCATTGACCTTCGGGGGCGTCCCGTCCTGCAGCGTTTAGCAGGCCGTGGATAAACAAGAATTCGATCGAAAGGCAAGGCGCAGCCTGAAGCGAAAAGCGCAGCAACCACAAGGGTTGTGAG
>CAYMQN010000252.1:0-4995 GCA_964392545.1 uncultured Desulfobacteraceae bacterium | reverse complement strand
GTCGTCATTCCCGGGTCTGACCCGGGAATCCTCCGCATCCTATACAGGCGTAGCCCGGCTACGCCGAGGACGCCCAGGAGGTGAGAACGCCGCCAGGGGCCAAAAGATGCCCTTTCAAAAGGAGTACCGAAAAAGTGTCCCTCCAGAACGGGTAGGTTTTGGTTCCTGGCAAGGCCGCAGCCGACGGGCGCCCGCAGGCGTAGCCCGGCTACGTCGAGGACCGACGGGAGGTGAGAACGCCGCCAGGGGCCAAAAGATGCCCCTTCTGGACGAACACTACAGGACATCCGCCTTCATGGCCCACTCGCTCCGGGGGTAGCGGCTCTGGAGCTCGGTCCAGGCGGTCTTCAGCTCGTCGACCTCCTGGGTGGCCAGGTAGCGGCTGACCCCTTTGAAGTACAGGGCTTCGGCCGCGTAGATGCTGTCCGCATACCGCTCGACGACTTCGCCGAAGAGGGGTGCGGCGTCCTCGAATTTTTTGCGGTGCAGATGGTAGTAGCCAAGCCCGATTTGCAGCATGGCGACGAACTCGGAAGGCGGCAGCCAGCCCATGACCTGATAGGCACAGCGCCCCCGGCCGTCGATCACGTTCAGATTGGGCGTCCAGAGGGCCTGGTAGCGGTCGGCCAGTTGGGACGCTTTCTGAATGTCCACCTGGACGGGGATGTAATATTGGTTGAGCATCTCGGCGACCTGGTCGTCAGGGTACGTCACGGCACCCAGTTTGGCGCAGCCGCCTCAGCCGTCCTTGAAAAAATCTAGGAACAATGGTTTTTTTGCATCCGCGGCCTGCTTCAGGCCCGCGTCGAAATCGTGTTGCCATTGAACGTTCGCCATGGTGAACCTCCTTGCGGTTTGGGGGTTTTGCCCTTCATAGGCCATGGGCATCACAGGGGGATATACCGTGGGCAATTGATTTCGGGTGAATATGGCCTGTATCGTCTCGTTGTCAGTGAAGCGCAGCGGAACGGTTGTCGTTGTCGTAATCGTAATCGGCTTTTTTAGAGAACGTCCAAAGACGATTACGACGACGATAACGACAACGACAACGAGACCTCCCAAGGTCGTCATTCCCGGGTCTGACCCGGGAATCCAGCGCAGCCCGCCGTGACGGGTGCCTGACTTCCTGGATGCCCGCGTGCGCGGGCATGACGGGTTTGCGCGCCCGGTTTTTTACCGTAACCAATGACGACGGAGCACTGACTGCTTCGCTACACCAGATAGGCGGCCATACTGCGGGCCAATTCCACTACGGGAGCCGGATAGAAACCCACCACGGTAATGGCCACGATCAGCAGGGCGGTCAGCACCTTGAAAGGTACCGACAGGCGCAGCGGTGCGGGAGATGCTTCGGGCTCCACCAGGTAGGCGGCCCGCAGCACCTGGAGATAGTAGTAGAGGGAAACCGTTACGTTGAGCATGGCGATCAGGACGAGGATGAAGTGGCCGCGCTCCATGGCGGCGGTGAAGACCAGCAGCTTGCCGGTAAACCCCACCGTGGGGGGCAGGCCGGCCAGGCCGAAGAGGGCCAGCATGAGGGCCAGGGCCAGCAGGGGTGATCTTCGATGCAGTCCGGCCAGGCCCTCGATCTTCAGGTCGGCGCCGTCCCGGGCGACCTGGACGAGCACCAGGAAGCAGG
The DNA here is from genome assembly GCA_964392545.1 of uncultured Desulfobacteraceae bacterium. Classification (GTDB taxonomy): domain Bacteria; phylum Desulfobacterota; class Desulfobacteria; order Desulfobacterales; family UBA5852; genus JABZFP01. The sequence goes on along the minus strand of CAYMQN010000252.1, from coordinate 3,356 downwards.
TGAACTTGAGCAGCACCACGGCCAGGGCGTAATACATGGCGGCGGCATACCCGTCGGCGTTCATGCTCAGCAGCCCGATCAGGACATAGCCTGCGTGGGCGATGCTCGAATAGGCCAGCAGGCGCTTGAAGTCGGTCTGGGCGATGGCGGCCAGGTTGCCCACCGTCATGGAAACGAGGGACAGGCCCACCAGGACACGGGCCAGATCGTCCCCTGCGCCGGCGGTAAGGGCCACGATGCGCAGCAGGATCGCGATAGCGGCCACCTTGGAGGCCGTGGCGATGTAGGCCGCCACCTGGTGGGCGGCCCCCTGGTAGACGTCCGGGGCCCAGAAATGAAACGGGAAGACGGCCAGTTTGAAGAAAAAGCCGCCCATGGTCAGCAACAGGCCCATCGCCACCAGGGGCCGGCCGAGGGCCTCCGGCAGAAGGACCGCCAACCGCTCCAGGTAGAGGGCCTGCAGGCTGCCGTACAGCAGGGCGATGCCGAAGAGCATCACGGCCGAGGAGAGGATACCCACCAGGAAGTATTTGAGGCCGGCCTCGATGCCGGCCGTTCGCTCCCGCCGCAGGGCCGTCAGCAGGTAGAGGGAATAGCTGGAGAGCTCCAGCGCCACGTAGACGGTCAGCAAGTGCACGCTGCTCACCAACAGCATCATGCCCAGGTTGCAGGAAAACAGCAGGAGGTAAAACTCCCCGTGGCGACGGCGGTCGATCCCCGCCGGGTCCGCGCACAGGCAGACCACCAGAAACAGCCCCATGGCCAGGAGCACCTTGAACACCTGGGCAAAGAGATCCAGGCGGTAGACGTCGACAAAGAGGCGCCCCTCGGCGTGCACGGCGGCCAGAGCGGCCAGGATTCCAAGCCCCGAGAACAGCAGGGCCGTCGTAAAAAAGGTGCGGCGGGAGATCCCCGGGGCCAGGCAAAGCCCGAGAAAGCCCAGCATGGCCAGCAAACAGACGGCTTCCGGCGCCATCAGCAGCAGCGTCTTCGTCATGGCAGCCCCATTTGATGGATGAACGGCACGCTCGCGGTTTCGATGACATCGAACATGACGGCCGGGAAGATGCCGAAAAAGACGATGACCGCGGCCAGGATCAGGCGGGGCATCCCCAGGCCGAAGGTCACGTCCCGTAAATCGGTAAAGTGTTCGTTGGCCGGCCCGTAAAAGGCGCGCTGGATTACGCGCAGCATGAACAGGGCGCTGATCACGAGGGCGCCCACGGCTGCGATCCCGCGCAGCGGGTAGACCTGCACCGATGCGATGAAGACCATCAGCTCCCCCCAGAAGCTGGCCAGCAGGGGAACCCCCATCCCCGCCAGCGCGGCCAGAATGAAATAGCCCGAGGCCACGGGCATGATGCGGCTCAGCCCCCCGAGTTCGGCGATGGTGCGGGTGTGGGTCCGGTCGTAGATATATCCCACCGAGGAGAACAGCAGGGCGGTCATGATCCCGTGGGCGAACATCTGGAACACCGCTCCGTTGAGGCCGTTGACGGTCAGGGTGGAAAGCCCCAGGCCCACGATCCCCATGTGGGAGACGCTCGAATAGCCGATCACGTACTTGAGGTCGGTCTGGCGCAGACCCGCCAGGGCGCCGTAGACGATGCCCACCGCGGCGAGCAGGGCCATCAGCTCGGCCCAGTAGCGCCAACCCTCCGGGCACAGGAAAATGGCCACCCGCAGCACGCCGAAGGCCCCGATCTTCATGAGCACCCCGGCATGGATCATGCTCACCGCGGTGGGCGCGGCCACGTGGCCCACCGGCGACCAGGTGTGAAAGGGCCAGACCCCCGCCAGGATGCCGAAGCCGATGTAGAGCATCACGAAGGCCAGCTTCTGGACTGCGGGGGTGAACGTGCCCGGCGCCGTCAGCCGCACCAGATCGAAGGTGTCCATCCCGGAGGCCACGAAAAGATAGATGATGGCGGGCAGAATCAGGGCGCTGCCCGCCAGGAGATAAAGGGTCAGCTTCATGGCCCCGTATTCCTTGTTCGTGCTGCCCCAGACGGCGATCAATAGATACATGGGGAAAAGGGAGACATCGTACCACACGAAGATGAAAAACAGGTCGGTGCTCATGAAGAGCCCGAATACCCCGATCACCAGAAGGAAGGTGAGGGCGAAGAACTCCTTGACCCGGTACTCGAGCTCCCACATGGTCAGCACGCCGGTGAAGAAGACGATCCCGGTCAGCAGCAGCATGGGCAGGTTGAACCCGTCCACGGCATTGGCGTATTGAATCCCGAAGGAGGGCACCCAGTCCAGCCGCTCCACGAACTGATATCCGCCCAGGCCCCGGTCGTAGGCCACGAAGAGATAGATCGACAGCACGAGGGTGATGCCGGAAAAGACCGCACTGACGCGCTTGATCCACAGGGTCCGCCCGGCCGGCGAGAAGAGGATCACCAGCAGCCCGGCCAGACAGCTCAAGAGGATCGCCGTGAGAAATGGGAAAGGGGCGCTGAGTTCAGGCATCATGACTCCTTTTCCGTCATTCCCGGGATTGAGCCGGGAATCCAGACGATCACCCCCACCGTAACCGAACTTCCTGGACTTCCGCCTGCGCGGGAGTGACGGTGGGGGGCTTTGCTAATGACCAGTGGCGATGGCCATCTCATACGATCACCCAGAGCGCCAGCACCGCCACCACGGCGAAGATCGCCAGGAGCCGGTGCTGGATCATGCCGGCATGCAGCCGGGCGAGCCGTTCCCCGGTGCGGGCTGTCGCGCGCGCGAAGGCGTCGAGGCCGGGGTCGATGACCTTGCGGTCGCCTGCCGCACACAGGCCTGCCAGCAGGCGATCCACCCCCTGCCGCAGCAAAAAGCCGAAGAGGTGATCGAGATACCAGCGTTCGGCAAAAAAGCGGTACAAGGCCGGGCGGCGTTCCACAAAGCCGATGCGCGGCGCCCCCCGCCGCCCGAATTCGTACCAGGCCAGTCCGAGGGCCGCTGCGACCAAAGCCACTGAAAGGGGCGCCAGCCAGGGATAGTGCCCTTCGTGGAAAGATTGCGTCGGCAGGCCGGCGGCCAGGTAGTCCTGCAGCGGCGCCAGAAGGAAGCCGAGCACCAGCGTGACGGCGGCCAGTACGAGCAGGGGGCCGTTCATGGATGCCTGGCGGCCGCCGCCATGGGCCGCTTCGTCTTCGGGGGGCGCCTCTTCTTCGTCCGGTAGCATCAGAAAGAAGATCAGGCGCGCGGTATAATAGGCGGTCAAAAACACCCCGGCCAGGCCTGTCGCCAGCCAGAAGGGGTTGTCGAGGGCGGCCAGGCTTTCCAAAACCAGTTCCTTGCTGAAAAAACCGGAAAGGGGCGGGACGCCGGCCAGGGCCCCGCCGGCCACGGCGATGAACGCG
>CAYMQN010000251.1:0-5012 GCA_964392545.1 uncultured Desulfobacteraceae bacterium | reverse complement strand
CACCTTTCACGCCGAACCACAAGTATCAGCCTGCAATCAAACAACCCGCACGGGTTGCTTGCCCGCCGGGCCTGCACGTCAGGCTCGGGGATACGTAACAAAAACCGAAAACCAAAGGAGAAGACGTCATGAAAAAAATTGCGGGAGTGATGATCGTGGTGGCGATTACGGGTTTTTTCTTCGCATTCGCGGTCGCCGGTGAATCCATGCCGGGGCCGGATGCCGACGGCCTGTGGACCTACATTACCAAGACGAGCCCCTACCAGGAGTGGGAATTCTGGCCTGGGCACGAAGGCATGTATCCCGGGAAAAGCCCCCATGGGGCCTTTCTCAAGCTCTACGCCAATGCACCGGCCATCGCCGCGGCCAAGGCCGGGGAGCCCATGCCGGAAGGGGCCATCATCGTGAAGGAGAACTACGGCAAGGACGAGAAGACCCTCATGGCCGTTACCCCCATGTACAAGATCAAGGGCTACAATCCCCACGGGGGGGACTGGTACTGGGCCAAGTACGGCGCCGACGGTACGGTCGAGGCGGCCGGCCAGCCCAAGGGCTGCATCAACTGCCACCAGGTGAAGAAAGACAGCGATTGGTTGTTCACCGAGGCCAAATAGCCCGCACATAGGGCATCTTTCGAATCTTTTGGCCACGGACGTAAGTCAACCTTGACCACGGAACGAAGGGTGCCCATCACTTCCCGGAGAGGTTCCCCATGCTGAACTGGGTATACGACGTCCTATCACAAATCGGGTATCACCATCCCCTGCATCCTCCCGTGACCCACATTCCCGTGGGGCTGGTCATCGGCGCCTTTATGTTCGGCCTGGCCGCCTGGCTGTTCAAGCGCCAGGCCCTGCTCCAGACCGCGCGCCACTGCATCATCCTGGCCCTGCTGGCCGCACCTGTTGCGGTTTTGCTGGGCGTCATGGATTGGCAGCACTTCTACGGCGGGGCCTGGCTAGTGCCCATCCGGTTCAAGATGGCCCTTGCCGGCATTCTGATCGTTCTTCTCGTGCTGGCCTGGGCCGCATCCCGCAGGCAGAACGAGGCGCTGGGCGGACGCCTGATTCTCTACGGAATGTGCCTGGCCACGGTCACGGCCTTGGGCTTTTTCGGCGGGGAATTGATCTACGGCCCCCGCTCCGACACCGCTGCCATAGACGACGCCCACGTTCAAGCGGGCGCCGATCTGTTTGCCGAGAGCTGCGTCATGTGCCATTACACGGACAGCACCGAGACCAAGGTGGGTCCCGGCCTGAAGGGACTTTTCCAACGCGAGGCGCTGCCGGCGAGCGAGAAGCCGGTCACCGCCGAGGCCATCGCCGACCAGTTGAAAACCCCTTATGAAAACATGCCGGCCTTCCCGGACCTGACCGAAGAAGAGGTCGCCGCGCTGGTGGCCTACCTGAAGACCCTATGAAACGGAAAGCCCGACAGCCCGCAGTACCGTCGCTGCCCTCCCAGGGGCAAATGCGCCAGCCGGCGCAACCCTCTCCCGGCTGGTTGACCTCCATGAGCCGGCGGCTGCTCGAAAGGCTTCAAACCCCGCGCGCATTCTACGAAATCCGGATCGTCAACAACATGGCGAATCTCTACCGTGTGATCCGCAAGGGAGACGTCCTGCTGGTCGAAGGGCGCTCGGAAATGAGCCGCATCATCCAGGTCCTGACCCAAAGTTCCTGGAGCCATCTGGCCTTTTATGTCGGCGACGCGCTGGAGGGAGAATCTCCCGACCATGTAGGCACCCGGAAAGGAAGCCTGCGTGCATCCACTGGTCCGCACATGCTGGTCGAAGCCGATACCGTCAGCGGCGTCGTGGCCGTGCCCCTGGACAAATACCGGGATTACAACATCCGCATATGCCGGCCCTTCGGCATTGCCACCCAGGACCTCGAGACGGTCGTAGCCGAGGTGATCGCCAACCTGGGAAAGCACTATGACCATGAGAATATCGTCGATCTGGCGCTCCTGGCGCTGCCCCGGCGCTTGAATCCCTTTAAAAAACGCACCATCAAGGCCTGCCTGGGGGGCTGCACCGAATACAAGGTGATATGTTCGGGCATGATCGCCAAAGCCTTCCAAAAGCTGGGCTATCCTATCGTTCCCGCCCTGGTGCCGGAAACGACATCCGGGGCGCGTTACCACCCCGGCAACCCATACGGATCCGGCGTGAGCATGCGGCACTATTCCCAGATCGTGCCGCGCGATTTCGACCTGAGCCCCAATTTCGAAATCGTCAAATACAACATCATCGGCATGGGCACGTTCGATTACAAAACCATCTGGGTGGACCCCCAGCCGACAAAAACGATTTGAGTCATGATTGGCATCGTCCGAGACGCAGATGATGTTATCTCATCCCGGATCATTAAACAGTTGGCGCCGCTGACGACGGCACTGAGGCGCCTGACACAACAGGGAAAGGCGCCCCCGGGCGTTTGCCTCGAAAAGATCGGAACGGTATAGTATGCGCAGAAATGATCACAGGGAACATTCCATGGCAGGGGAAAGATTTAATCGCCGGGTGTGTACGCCCGACATCAAACAATCGTAGGAGACACAGACCATGACGACCGATGAAGATGCCAAGCCCCTGCTGAGTCCCTGGGACGAACACAACCGGAAGCTGGCGGCCCACGTCCATCCCGCCGACTGGCGGAACCCGAAGCCGGCGTCGCGCTACAACCTGGTGGTGATCGGCGCCGGCACGGCAGGTCTGGTATGCGCCGCCGGGGCGGCCGGTCTCGGGGCCAGGGTCGCCCTGATCGAGCGCCATCTTTTGGGCGGGGACTGCCTGAACGTGGGCTGCGTGCCTTCCAAGGCCGTCATCGGTGCCGCCCGGGCGGCGGCCGCGGTCAAAGACGCCGGGCGCTTCGGTGTGGCGGTGCCCGACGGCGTGCGGGTCGATTTCGGCGCGGCCATGGCGCGCATGCGGCGCCTGCGGGCATCGATTGCGCCCCACGACTCGGTTCAGCGCTTCAGCGACCTGGGCATCGACGTGTTCATCGGCGAAGGGCGGTTCGTCGACGACCGCACGGTGATGGTCGACGACCAGCGGCTGTCCTTCAAAAAGGCGGTCATCGCCACGGGGGCCCGGGCGGCGGCCCCGCCCATCGACGGCCTGAAGGACGTCGCCTACCTGACCAATGAAACGGTCTTCTCCCTGACCGAGCGGCCCAGGCGGATGGCCATCATCGGCGCCGGCCCCATCGGCTGCGAAATGGCCCAGGCCTTTGCACGCCTGGGTTCGGAAGTCTTCCTGCTGGAAGCCCTGCACGGCATCCTGCCCCGGGAAGACCGGGACGCCGCCGGCATCGTGCTGGACGCCATGGAAAGGGACGGCGTCAAACTGCTGTGCTGCGGCAAGGAGCTGAAGGTCAGCAAGGCCGAAGGGGGCGGCATCCGTTTCCGGGTGACCTCCCACGGCAACGCCTACGACGAGGTGGTGGACCAGCTGCTGGTGGCCGTGGGGCGTGCGCCGAACGTCGAAAACCTGGGCTTGGAGGCAGCCGGCGTGGCCTACTCCACAAAAGGCGTCCAGGTCGACGACCGGCTCCAGACCACCAACGCCGCGGTCTATGCGGCCGGCGATATCTGCTCGCCCTACCAGTTCACCCATGCGGCGGATTTCATGGCGCGCATCGTCATCCGCAATGCGCTGTTCTTCGGCCGCGCCAAGGTCAGCGCGTTGACCATCCCCTGGTGCACCTACACGGAACCGGAGGTGGCCCATGTCGGGCTCTACGCCAAGGAGGCCGAGGAACAGGGGATCGCCATCGACACCTTTACCCGGGAAATGGGCGACGTCGACCGTGCCATCCTGGAAGGCCGTACCAACGGCCTGGTGAAGGTCCACGTGCGCAAAGGCAAGGACGAGATTCTCGGGGCCACCGTCGTGGCCTCCCACGCCGGGGACATGATCGGGGAGCTTTCCCTGGCCATGACCCACAAGCTGGGGCTCGGCAAGATCGCCGACACCATCCACCCCTATCCGACCCAGGCCGAGGCGATCCGGCAGATCGGCGACGCTTATAACCGCACCCGCCTGACGCCGTTCGCGAAAGCGCTCTTTGCGAAATGGATGGCCTGGCGAAGATAACTTCAGGTGTTGCGGTCGACGCTTCGGGGTTTTGGGCATGTATCAAAAGATCAATGACTACGGCATCATCGGCAATTTGCAAACCATCGCCCTGGTTTCCATCGAGGGCTCGATCGACTGGCTGTGCCTGCCGCACCTGGATTCGCCGTCCGTTTTCGCCGCGCTGCTGGACGAGCGCATCGGCGGCCGTTTCCAGCTGCGTCCCGAAGGCGATGCGGATACGGTCCAGGTCTACCGCTCGCAAACCAATGTCCTGACCACCCGTTTTCGCCGCCGGGACGGGGCCCGGATGGAACTGACGGATTTCATGCCCATGCCCAACCGCGAGGACGATGCCGGCACCGTCTACCGCAAGATCGAGGTTCTAAAAGGTGCAATGCGCGTCAAGCTGACCTTTGCGCCGAAATTCGACTACGCCCGCGCCGAGGCCCGGCTCGAGCGGCATCCGGCCGGGCTGGTGGCCTCCTCGGCCGACGGCCAAGCACTGGCGCTCTACACGGGCGAGGGCATGGACATTGCCACGGACGGTGATCGGGCGGAAGGATGGTTGGAACTGTCCGAGGGGCAGGTCCGATGGATGAAATGCCGGTTCGGGACCTCCGAGGTGCCGGCCTGTGATGCGGACAAGGCCGAACAAATGCTGGAAGACACGATCGCCTTCTGGCACACGTGGCTGAACACCCAGGAAACCGGCCGCGATCTGGATCTCGGGCCGAACCGCGAGATGATCGAGCGCTCGGCGCTGGTGCTGAAACTGCTTTTCTTCCAGCCCAGCGGGGCCATCGCCGCGGCGGCCACCTCGTCCCTGCCCGAGGAGATCGGCGGCGGGCGCAACTGGGACTACCGCTACACCTGGATCCGGGACACCGCCCTGACCCTGCAGGCCTTATACGACCTGGGCCACCTCTCGGAG
>CAYMQN010000250.1:0-5034 GCA_964392545.1 uncultured Desulfobacteraceae bacterium | reverse complement strand
GTCCGGCCGGCCTGACAGCCGGTATCTATGCCATGCGCGCGGCGCTCGAAACCGTGGTTATGGATTGAACGATGACCAAAGTGCGCAACAAGCCACGCAATGATGATACGGCTCACGACCTTGCCCTTGGCGGCGCCGAGCGCTTTGCAAAATGCGGGTTGAACGATGACCATCTTCAAAGCGCGGCGTTTCTGGCCAAGAGCCTGTCCGACGGCAACCGCCTGAGGATATTGGTCCTCGTCAGCAGCGGCAGGAAATCGGTATCTGCCATTGTCGAGGCGCTGGCGTTGTCGCAGCCGCTCGTTTCGCATCACCTGAAAGAGCTGAAGCGATCCTTGCTGGTCAAGGTGGAACGCGAGGGCCCCTTCGTCTATTACCAGTTGGCCGACGCGAGAATACTGAAGGTCCTGCGCCTGTTGAGCGACGTGGCCACGGACCTCTTGTCCGGCAGAAAACGTTTTTGAATTCAAAGGGGATAGATTGGCCCTATGGACAAACTTTTTGAAATCATTGCCCACATGGCCCCGGAAGAGGCCTTGTCGCAAATCACACGAGCCCTGGAGCGGCTTCTGCGGGATCTCGATTCTGACGCGCGCGAGCGCTTTCTGATGCATCTTATCGAACAGGCCGAGGGGGACAAGGTTTCCGGCATGGTGCATTTGTGACTGGCGGAATGCATGGGCGAAGGTGTCGACCCAACGCAGATGTGCCAAAGCCTGGTGGACAAGGTCGCCCGGTCCGAACAGCTCATGGCGATCGCCGATCCCGATGTGCTGGTGCTGTTCGAGGACTGGCTGGAGGAACTGGAGGCGGAGACCCGGACGCTGTTAGCGACGCATGGCGCCCTGGATGACCGGGCCCTGGCCGACAAGCTCGGCTTGTCCCGTCGGGGTGCGGCGTTTCTGCTCTCCAAATTGGAGAAAAAGGTCGATTGAGCCGAAAATGACCTGGTTATACATGGAGAAGGGGAATATGCACAAATTGATTGTTTTTCACAGCGGCAATCCCGGGTGAGTATCCTGTCGCAAGGCTATAGGCGTAGCCAATGACATGCAGGCAAAATTCGGCAACCGGTTGGACGTGAAGATCTACACTCTGGACTCCCCGGAGGCGCAACCCTATGCCCTCGAATTCAAGGGCTCGACCAATGTCCTGTTCAACAAGGAATGGGTGCCGTTGAATGTGGCCATCGACAAGGGCCGCATGGAGGCCTATTTGTCCTGCAGCCTGTAAAGGAGAAGCCCTATGAAAGTCCTGTTCATCATCGCCACGGAAGATGGCGAGACCATCTTCAACGCGATGCGGCTGGCCAACGTCGGCGTCAAAAAAGGCGACGACGTCAGCGTCTTCATGCTCGGCAAGGGGGTTCTTTTCGAACAGGCCGGCAACGAGCAGTTCGACGTCATGGGCCAGATCAACCAGTTCGAGGGCGATTTCTACGTCTGAGGGGTCTGCATGAAATCCCACGGTCTGGTGGGATCCGGCACATGCCCCATCGGCTGGATGGATGATTTATACGAAATCGCCATGGAAGCCGACAAGATTATCACGTTCTGACATTGCGTCGGTGGTCCGTGGTGCGCCTGACCCGGGGCGATACGGTGGCCCCGGATGCGGCGGCCTGCATTTTTTGAATCTCTCGCCGGGACGGGGATGGCTTCCGCAAGCCGGCCGCGACGCAAATGGTTTGGAATGCAAACGGAAACGATCATTCGATTTGGGGCTTTTCTCGGCGTCTTCGCGCTGCTGGCGACCGTGGAGATAATGAGCCCCCGAAGAAAGCTGACGACCTCCAAGCTTCACCGCTGGTTTGCCAACCTGACCATCGTCGCCCTGAACCCCTTGTCCGTGGCGCTGGTGTTCCCCGTTCTTCCGATAGGGGTGGCCCTGCTTGCCGCCGAGCAAGGCTGGGGTCTGCTCAACCAATTGGTCCTGCCCTATTGGTTCAAGGTGCTCGTCGGTGTGGTGGCGTTGGATTTGGTCGTGTATGTCCAGCATGTCCTTCATCACGCCATTCCGGTGCTCTGGCGGCTGCACATGATGCATCACGCGGATCTCGATATCGACATGACCACCGGCCTGCGGTTCCACCCCATCGAAATCGTGGTATCCATGGCCCTTAAGCTGGCCGCCGTGGCCGCCCTCGGTGCGCCGACGCTGGCGGTGCTGATCTTCGAGGTGGCCCTGAACGCCACCTCCATGTTCAACCACAGCAACATCGCCATTCCCCTCGGTATCGACCGGGTCCTGCGGCTGCTGGTGGTTACGCCGGACATGCACCGGGTCCACCACTCGGTGATCATCCGGGAAACCAACAGCAATTACGGATTCAACCTGCCCTGGTGGGACCGCCTGTTCGGCACCTACAAAGACCAGCCTGCCAAAGGGCACACAGACATGGTGATCGGCCTCTCCCAGTTCCGCGATCCTGGGAAGCTTACCCTGCCGCGCTTGCTGTTCTTGCCGTTCGTGGGCGACCCGGGCCGGGTGCCCATCAACCGGCATTGAAAAGCCTGGCCGATCAAACGACGGCAAGATGACTCTCGAAAAGCAATCCGACAAATCCGGCCCCGACGCCAACCACGAGCCAGCGGCCGGAAAAATCATTTCCAAGACAACGGCGGCAATCGAGCTCTTCCTGGATAAACACCTTCATCGACGCCGAGCACGCCCCCGACGGCTACAACATCGGCGTCAATATCGGGAAGGCCGGCGGTCAGTCATGCATGCATCTTCACGTGCATCCGATCCCTCGCTATCGCGGCGATGTCCTGGAGCCACGGGGCGGTGTGCGTTGCGTACCGCCCGCCCGTCGCGCCCTTTATCGCAAGTTGCTATATGCAAGAGGCTGGGGCACGGGGGACCCCGAGAATACTGCTTGTGGTAGCGGAAAGAGGAGGCCGTTGAACGCCAATGAGCTACACCGTGATCTGTATGTCGGCTCTGCTGGTCTCAGCGCTGACGTTGTTTTCCGGGTTCGGCCTCGGTACCCTGCTGCTGCCGGCCTTCGCCCTGTTTTTCCCGGTCGAGGTGGCCGTGGCCGCGACGGCTGTCGTCCACGGCGCCAACAACATCTTTAAAATCGGCCTGGTGGGCCAACACGCCGACAAGGCCCTGGTGGTCCGTTTCGGTCTGCCCGCCATCATCGCCGCATTCGCGGGCGCTGCCGCTTTGGGATATGTAGCGCATTTCGAAGAAATTACCCGGTATGCCATCGTTGGCAGGACGGCGGTGGTCACGCCCGTCAAGCTCGCCATGGGGCTGATGATGCTCGTTTTTGCCCTGTTCGAGCTGCTGCCGCGCCTGCGGAGCTTGAAGTTTGACCGCAAATATCTCCTGCTGGGCGGAATCTTGTCGGGATTTTTCGGCGGGTTTTCCGGTCACCAGGGCGCTTTGCGCTCGGCTTTCCTCGTAAAAGTGGGCATCTCCACCCAGGCCTTCGTGGGCACCAATGCCGTTATCGGGTTCATGGTGGACCTGGCGCGCATCGCCACCTATGCGATGATGTTCTTCCTGGCCCGGGAAACCAGCCCCATCGACCCCGATCAATGGCCGCTGATCCTCGCCGGCACCCTGGCGGCTTTCGCCGGCGTCGTGATCGGCAAACGCTTTTTACACAATGTCACCATGCAGGCCGTTCAGACGCTCACCGGCAGTTTGCTCCTGATTATCGCCGTTGCCCTCGGCGCCGGGATCATTTGATCCGATGTCCGCCGTCATGCCTTGTTCCAAATGGAAGATGCAATGTTGATAGAAGCGGCGATCAAGCCGCGTCTATTCGAACAGGTGCGTGAATTGTCCGTAGCCCTCCTTTTCAAGATCCTCCCTGGGGATGAACCGCAGGGCGGCCGAGTTGATGCAGTAGCGCAGGCCGGTGGGCTCCGGTCCGTCGTTGAAGAGGTGGCCCAGGTGCGAGTCGGCGTGCTTGCTGCGGACTTCGGTGCGCACCATGAAAAGACTGTTGTCCTGCTTCTCCACGACGTTTTGCGCCACCAGGGGCTGGGTAAAGCTGGGCCAGCCCGTGCCCGAGTCGAACTTGTGGGTGGAGCTGAACAGGGGTTCCCCCGAGACGACGTCCACATAGATGCCGGGCTTCTTGTTATCCCAGTATTCGTTGTTGAAGGGCGGTTCGGTGCCGTCCTGCCGGGTCACCTTGTACTGCATGTCGGTCAGCTTTTCGCGCAGCTCGGCATCGCTGGGTATGGTGTACCGGGTCTTTGCGGCGGCTGAGGGGTCCGTCCTAGCGTTTTTGTCCTTCATATCGGCTTGCATGGCTTTCCACGGCTCCTTTGTGTCCCAGGTCTTTTCAAGATACCGGTCTCGTCCGGAGCCGGAACGGTACCACTTATAGCGGATCGGGTTATGGTCATAATAGTCCTGGTGATAGTCCTCGGCCGGGTAGAAGGCTTCCAACGGCCGGATTTCGGTGACGATGGGCTTTTCGAACGGCCCGGAGGCCGCCAGCGCCCTTTTGGAGGCTTCCGCCAGGCGGCGTTGTTCCTCGTTGGTGTAGAAGATGGCGCTGCGGTACTGGGGGCCGCGGTCCACGAACTGGCCCCCGTCGTCGGTGGGATTTATGGTGCGCCAGAACACGTGGAGGAGCTCCGTGTAGGAAATCTTTTCAGGGTCGTAAATCACCCGCACGGCCTCCACGTGGCCGGTGCGGCCGGAGGAGACCTGCTCGTAGGTCGGGTCGACCTCCTTGCCGCCGGTATAGCCGGATACGACTTCGATCACGCCGTCGACCTTTTCTAAATCCGCCTCGGTACACCAGAAACAGCCGCCGGCGAAAACCGCCTCGCGGGTCATGTTTGGTTTCATTTGCATATCGTTCTCCATGTCTTGATCGGCGCCTCGGACCTGGTGGTAGCTCACGAGGACGGCCCCGATCACCAGCGTCGTTATCATCCATTTTCGCATCAGACACCTCCCTATGCCGATATCATTGTCCGCAGGATCGCAGGCTTTCGCTCATGCCCGACATCCCGCTTGATGGACAAACGATAAGTATGATGAATGTAAATGTCTTAAAGG
>CAYMQN010000249.1:0-5060 GCA_964392545.1 uncultured Desulfobacteraceae bacterium | reverse complement strand
CCCTTCGATCGATTTGAAAGGTTTTCGGCCGTCGATCTATCAATTTGATAGATAAGATTAGCCCAGTCGATAGGTTTTGAGCTTGCGGTAGAGGGTGGCTTCGCCGATCCCGAGTAGGCGCGCGGCGGCTTTGCGGTTGCCCCGGCTATTGTGCAGGGCATTGGCGATGGCCGCTTTTTCGTAGGCGGCCAGGCTGCCGTCGGCCGGCATGCCGGCTCCGATATGGGAGCTTTCCTTGCTTCCGCCGGCAACGGCAGCGGGGAGATCCGCGGGCGTGATGGTGTCCTCCCTGCCTAACGCCAGGGCCCGGCGCAGGGCGTTTTCCAGTTCCCGCACATTGCCGGGCCAGGCGTATGCCATCAAGCTGGCCAGAGTAGCGTCGTCGATCGGTTTGGGGGTTGTGAACCCGGTGCTGAACCGGGCGGCGAAATGGGCGGCCAGCCGCGGCAGGTCTGCGGTGCGTTCCCGCAGCGGGGGCAGATGGATCGGCACCACGTTCAGGCGGTAGAACAAGTCTTCCCGAAAGCGCCCCTCGCGGACTTCCCGCTCCAAATCCCGGTTGGTGGCCCCCACGATCCGGATGTCCACGGGGAGGGCGCGCGCGCCCCCCACCGGCCGCACGACTTTCTCCTGAAGGGTGCGCAGCAGCTTGGCCTGGGCGCCCGGGGACATTTCGCCGACTTCGTCCAAAAAAAGGGTCCCGCCCTGGGCCGAGCGGATCATGCCCGCCGAAGCACGATGGGCGCCGGTGAAAGCCCCCCGGACATGGCCGAAAAGCTCGCTTTCCACCAGCGATTCGCTGATCGCGCCGCAGTCCACCGGCACGAAGGGGCCGGTGCTGCGGGGGCTGTGGTGATGGATCGCCCGGGCCACGAGCTCCTTGCCGGTGCCGGTTTCACCGAAAACCAGGACCGTGGCGTCGGACAGCGCGGCCCGGGCAATGGTCTGCTTGACCGCCTGCATGGCCGGTGCCTCGCCGATCAGGGTCTCGAAGGCGGCCGGCTGGGCGATACGGTGTTTGAGCTGCCGGTTTTCGTTGCGCAGGCGCCAGATGTGAACCAGTTGCCCCACCCGGGCACGCAGCGCTTCGGGCCGCAACGGTTTTTCCAGAAAATCGGCCGCCCCACCCTTCATGGCCGCCACCGCGGTGGCGATACTGCCCTGTCCGGTGAGCAGGATCACCTGGAGGCCGGGGTCCATTGCGAGGAGTCGCCGGAGAAGTTCGAGACCATCCATGCCGGGCATCTGGTAGTCGATCAGGGCGGCGTCGGCCGCGTCGCGCTCGAACCGTGCCAGGGCCCCTTCACCCGAGGCCGCCGTGATAAGACGATAACCGTCCTTGCGGAAAAGGCGCGTTAGGGCCGCCAGGGTCTGATAGTCGTCGTCCACCAGGAGCAGGGTGAATGTATCCGCAGGCGTCTTCATGGGTCCTTTTTAGGGGAAGTGGGTCCGGAAAACAAGACCAGCCTATCATTTTGATAGAGACGGCGTCCCGTGGCCGCCAATTCCGCCCCTCGACATTCCCATTTCGAATTTCTTCGCCGGGATGAGCGGTCCCCGGGCCGTTGATGACCCGCCGATTATGGAACGGAACGTCCGATCCTGTTCAAGGATATTGAAATGCGACCGATAATCTGACAAAGCAGTACGCAGTGGCGAAGGGATCGGTTGACCGTGACATCCAAGTGGAAAGCCTTTGTTCTGCCGGCCGTGAGCCGCACGTTTGTCATCCGGCTGGTCGGCGTGGCTGCGGGCGCCTGGCTCCTTTTCGGCTTTGTCCTGCTCCCTTTCCGTGTTCAGGGCCACAGCATGGCGCCCACCTATCGGGACGGCAGTTTCAACTTCTGCAATAAATGGCGCTATGCCTTCGCGCCCCCGGAGCGCCGGGACGTGGTGGCGATCCGTCTCGCGGGAGAGGACATCATGCTGCTCAAGCGCGTCGTGGCCCTGGCCGGTGAAACGGTGGCGTTTCGGAACGGCCGGCTTTGGGTGGACGGACGGGAAGTGGCCGAACCCTATGTTCAGGACCCTGCGCCCTGGAACCTGGCGCCGCGCACCGTCGCACCGGGCAAGGTCTACGTGGTGGGGGACAACCGCCGGGTTCCCATGGCGGTTCACATGTTCGGCCAGACCGCCTTGAACCGCATCGTGGGAGGCCCCCTGTGGTGACTTGGCAGAAATGGGCCGTGGCCGCCGTTGTTCTGGCCATCGGCGTCGGAATGATGCATGTTTTTTCACCATCTCCGGAGAACCGCATCAAAAAGCAGTTCGATGTCCTCGCCGCGCATATCGGCAAGGCGCCCAACCAAAACCCATTGCTAACGGCCGCCAACGCCAAACGCCTGCGGGAGGTTTTCGCCGAAACCATCACCCTCCAGGCCCCCGCCTACGACTACCGCCGCGAACTGGAATCGAGCGAACTCCCCGCGCTCGTTCTCACGGCAACCGCGCCCTACAGCGAGCTGTCGCTGAGCTTTCACGACCTGGCTTTTGCGTTTCCGTCCCCGGATGAGGCCCGGGTGCAGACCACTTCCCGCACGCGGGGCCGGCTTTCCGGGGATGACTGGATCGAAGATGTTCAGGAATTGGACTGCCGCTTCCGGCGCATCGACGATGTCTGGCGCCTGGAAGCGATCGAAGTGGTGGAGGTCCTGCAACGATAGCCCGACCGTGGTCTGTCGGATGTCTTGCAGACCGGGATCGGATGGTTTAAAACCCACATCATGAGGTCGCACCCCCACCATAAGGGCGGCGCCCGCAACCCCTCAACCTCCCGCTGGCTGGCCGCGCTGGCACTCACGATCCTGACCCTCGGGCCCTGGTCCGCCCCTCGGGGCGACACGCTCGTCTTCTTCGTGGACGCCGTGCGCCAAAATCGCATCGACGATGTTCGCGAACTGATCCAAGGGGGGGCCGACGTCAACGCTGTGGACATGTTCGGCGGCAACACCGGTCTGCATTGGGCGGCCCGGGAGGGCTTGTCTGAAATGGCGCGGCTGCTGCTCGACAATGGCGCCCGGGTGGAGGCCCGCAACGACGAGGGGCAAACGCCGCTGCACTGGGCCGCCGCCCATGGCCGGAAGGCGCTTTTGGTGACGCTGATCGCCCACGATGCCAACGTCAACGCCATCGACCGGGCCGGATGGACGCCCCTGCGCTGGGCCCAAAACCAGGGCCAGGAGGAAATCGCCCGCATCCTGGCGGCCGCCGGCGGCCGCCGCTGACCGGTATCGGGCACGCTTTGTCCACTGCCGCCTAATCGTCCGGAAACGCATCCCGGATCATTTTGTCCGCGATCGCCTCACTGTCGATGCGATAGGTGCCCGCTTCGATCCGGGCCTTGAGATCGGCAACCTTGTCGGGCCGGACATCGGGGATAATTTCGAGGGCGCGCCGGGCCGCTGCAAGCTCCCGGGCGCGGAAGGAAATCGACACACGGTCGCCGGCCGGTTGCGGCTCCGGGGTTTGGGCCCGCTTTGGCGCAGCCGGCTTGTCGGCAGAAGCGACCTTGTCGAGGATGGTCTCGTGGTGGATGATTTTCATAAGCGTACCTCACTTGGTATTATACGGCCTGGTGCGCTGAAAGCAAGACCCGGGAGGAAACCGAAGCGGTGAACCCATCGCTCCAGAAAATCACCCTGGTGGTGGCCCTGCTGACCTCCTTCATGGGTCCGTTCCTGATTTCATCGGTCAACATCGCCCTGCCGGATATCCAACGCGCCTTCCAGGCCGACGCCGTGTTGCTGAGCTGGATTGCCACGGCCTATCTGCTGTCCATGGCCGCCACCCTGGTGCCGGCGGGCAAGATCGCCGACCGCTGGGGCCGGGTACGCCTGTTTGCCGTGGGCCTGGCCGTTCTGGTTGTGGCAACCCTGGCCTCGGCGGGCGCCCCATCGATTCGGGCGCTGATCGTCACCCGGGTTTTCCAGGGCATGGGCGCCGCCTTGGTGGTCACCACCGGCATGCCCATTCTGATCGCCGTGTATCCGCCCCAGGAAAGGGGCCGCACCATCGGTCTCTACGTGGCGGCCGTTTACCTGGGGCTCTCGGCCGGCCCCCTGGTCGGTGGGTTGTTGACCCAGTATGGTACCTGGCGCCTGATCTTCGTGGCGCTGGCCCCCCTCAATCTTCTGGCCCTGTTTCTGACCCTGCGCTATCTTCCCCGTGAAACGCCGCAAGCGGAACCGGCCGCTTTCGATGTGGCCGGCACCGTGCTCTACGCCGTATCCTTGATCCTGCTCGTCTACGGGGCTTCGCGCCTGCCGGCGCTGTTTGCCTGGGGGCTCATCGCATGCGGGGCGCTCGGCCTGATCGGCTTCGTGTTCTGGGAATTACGCATCCCCTGGCCCGTCTTCGAAGTGCGCTTCTTCGCCGGCAATCGGGTGTTTGCCTTTTCCAGCCTGGCGGCGCTGATCAATTACAGCGGCACCTTCGTGGTAACCTTCCTGATGAGTCTCTATTTGCAGTATATAAAAGGGTTTTCACCCCAAAGCGCCGGACTGGTGCTGGTGGCGCAACCCATCGTACAGGCGGCGTTTTCGCCGCTGGCAGGGCGCCTTTCCGACCGGATCGAACCGGCCGTCCTGGCCTCCCTCGGCATGACGCTTACGGCATGCGGGCTGGCCTTTCTGGCCACCCTGTCCAAGGCCACGCCCCTGGGCCTTATCATAGGCGTCCTGGTGGTGCTGGGACTCGGCTTCGCGCTGTTTTCATCGCCCAATATGAATGCCATCATGGGATCCATCGATCAGCGCCATTACGGGATTGCCTCCGGCGTCGTGGCCACCATGCGCCTTTTGGGCCAGATGACGAGCATGGCCATCGCCACCCTCGTATTCGCCGTGGTAATCGGCCCCAGCGAAATCGTGCCGGCGCTCTACCCTCGCTTCCTGGCCAGTGCGCGCATTTGTTTCAGCATATCGGCGGGGTTGTGTTTTGTCGGCATTTTTTTCTCCATCTACCGCGGCCGCCTGCGCCCGACAGGAGAAAGGGAAAGCCCGCCATGAAAGCCATCGTTGTTCACAGTCAGGGCCGTACGCCTCGACTGGCCTGGGAAGAGG
>CAYMQN010000248.1:0-5066 GCA_964392545.1 uncultured Desulfobacteraceae bacterium | reverse complement strand
CGAATGACGTCATGATCGGATACATTGAAGGCCGGCTGCTGAAGAAAGAGGAAGAACGGGTGCTGATCCTGGCCAACCAGATCGGCTATGAGGTGCTGCTGCCGGCCGTGGTGATGGAGACCATTCAAAACAAGGCCGTGGGCGATCCCCTTGAGCTCTATATCTACTATCACCAGACCGAGCGCCAGCCCAAACCCGTCCTGATCGGCTTTAACATGGAGGTGGAAAAGGAGTTTTTCCAGTATTTCATTTCCGTGGAAGATATCGGCCCCATGAAGGCCGTCAAGGCCATGAACATCCCCGTGCGCGACATCGCACGGGCCATCGAAGACGGCGATACGAGCGCCTTGCGGCGTTTAAAGGGCATCGGCAGCCGTACGGCCCAGAAGATCGTGGCGACCCTCTCCGGCAAGATGGACAAATTCGCCCTGATCCGCAAAGGGGAAGGTCCGCCGGCCGCCCCTCAGAGTGATTTGACCCAACTGGTGCTCGAGGTCCTTACCACCCAGCTGGGCCACAAGACCACCGATGCCAAGCGGATGATTGCCGGTGCGCTCGAACGCAACCCGGCGATTGCCACGCCGGAAGACCTCTTCGATGAAATTTATCGGGGTGAAGAATTCGCATGAGTGACGATGTCCTATCCTATTCCTCGGATCACAAGGGAATTCTTGCCGAGAAGGAAACGGCCCAGGACCTGGAACCCGAAATCCAATCCCTGCGGCCGGAATCCATCGACGACTATGTCGGCCAGGAACAGACCGTGGAAACCCTGCGCATCGCCATCGAAGCGGCCAAGCTGCGCAACGAGCCCGTGGATCACGTTTTGTTTCACGGCCCTCCGGGGCTGGGTAAAACCACCCTGGCGCACATCATCGCCAATGAAACCGGCGGTACCCTCACCGTCACCTCGGGACCGGCGCTCGAGAAGGGCGGCGATCTGATCGGGGTCCTGACGCACCTGGAAGACGGGGATATCCTGTTCATCGATGAAATTCACCGTACGCCCAAATCGGTGGAAGAACTCCTCTATCCGGCCATGGAGGATTTTGCCATCGATTTTATCTTCGACAAGGGGGTCCATGCCCGCAGTCACCGTTATCGCCTGCGCCGGTTTTGTTTGGTGGGCGCCACCACGCGCGTGGGGCTGCTGTCGGCGCCGTTGCGCGATCGGTTCGGCATCATGCGCAGCCTGGATTTCTACAAGCTCGAGGACCTGGTGAGCATCACGAAACGCTCGGCGGCCCTGCTCAAGGTGCCGATCGAAGACGATGCAGCCCTGGAACTGGCCCGCCGCAGCCGGGGCACGCCCCGCATCGTGAATCGGCTTTTGAAGCGGGTCAGGGATTTCAGCCAGGTGCGCGCCGAAGGTCGGATCACCTTTGCGACGGTAACGGCTTCCCTGGCGCTCGAAGGGGTCGACGATCAGGGCCTGACCAAACTGGACTGCCGTTACCTGCAAACCATCATCGACTATTACCGCGGCGGACCGGTGGGCATCGAAGCCCTGGCCGCAACCCTCCAGGAGGAAACCGATACCCTGGTGGATGTGGTGGAGCCCTACCTGCTCAAACGGGGCTTCCTGATGCGCACTTCTTCGGGCCGCAGGGCTTCGGAAGCCGCCTACCGGCACTTGGGCGTGGCCTACCAGCAGGGCCTGTTCCGTGCGTGATTCCGTCCTGCCGCCGCCGATCATCGCCCTGTTGACCGATTTCGGTGATCGGGATGAATATGTGGGGGTGATGAAGGGGGTTGTTTTACGCCGGGCGCCCGGGGCCCGCATCGTCGATCTCTGCCACCACATCGCGCCCCACGACATTTGCCAGGCCGCCGCCATGATCGATGCATCCTTCGCATATTTTCCCGACCATACGCTGTTTGTCATGGTGGTGGACCCCGGGGTCGGCGGCGACCGCGGCATCGTGCTGGCCACGGCCGGCGCCCGCGCTTTTGTATGCCCCGACAACGGCCTGCTGACGGGTTTGATCCGGCGGGGAATTGTGGACAGTGCCCGCCGGATCACCAACCAGGCCCTTTTCGGGGATACCGTCAGCCCTACCTTTCATGGGCGGGATATCATGGCCCCGGTGGCCGGTTATCTGGCCGCCGGCGGCTTGCCGGAAGAACTGGGCCCGCTCCGGGCGGTCTCCGAGCTGGTATGTTCAGAGGCCGCTCCGGCGCGGCGGGAAGCGGACGGCAGCGTCCTCGGCCGGGTGGTCAGCGTGGATCGTTTCGGCAATGTGATCACCGATATCGGTTGCGACCTGTTGACATCCGTCTGCGGAGATGATCTGAATTCTATTTTAACCATCGAGGTTGGAACGTGCCGGCGCATCCCGTTGGTGCCGTCTTACAGCGCCCGGCCCCGGGGTGAGCTGCTGGCAACCATCGGCAGCCGCGGTACACTCGAAATTGCGGTCAACACGGGTCATGCCGCAGATCGTCTGGACATTGTGCCGGGCCTCCCGGTGCGTGTGCGCCACTGACGCCGCGAAACCGGCCGTGTCTGTTAAAACATCATGAAAAAACGCTCGAGCGCTTCGAAGGCCGAAAAACATTGGACCGTCCTCCTGGTCGACGGACAGGGGCGTATTCGCCGTATCCCGCAGTTTCGCCGGAAGATGTGGATCGTCGCCGGCATCGGTGCGGGAGCCCTCATCCTGGCGGCGGTTATGGGGGTCTTGTACGCGGGCACGTTGCAGAAGCACCGCACGCTCGCGGAGGAAACGGCGACCCTGCAGGACAAACTCGCCGCCCTGCGGCTCCAGAACGAGCTGTTGAAAGCCCGTGCCGTTCGCCTGGAAACCCTGGCGGGCATACCGCAAACGGGGGGGGAGCCCCGACCGTCCGGGCCACCATCTCCCGCCAAAGCCGGCAAGCAGGGGGCGGCCTCCGCTAAGCCGGATCTCCAAGCTGCGGGGACCCAGACGGACGACGCCGCCCCCGCGCCACCCCCGAAACAGCCCGAAGCTCCTGCGGCCGCCAAGCCGGCACCGAACCAACCCCCCCAGGTGGACGCCGAGGGATTGGAAGTGCTTTATCGCCCGCAAACGCAAACCGTCGAAGCGCGGTTCGTGATCAAGAACACGGGGGATGTGCCGGCCGGTGGGCGCGCGGTGGTGGTGTTGGAGACCAAGGAGGGGCCGTCGCAAATACACCTGGCCCTTCCGACGGTGCCGTTGAGAGACGGCCGGCCGGTGGGAAACCAGGGACGGCGTTTTTCCATATCGCGGTTTATGACGGTGGAACTGGAGCGGAAATTTGCCGAACCGGGCACCCAATTTGCCGGTGCGGTGGTCTATGCCTATACAACGGAGGGACGTCAGCTGCTGGAAAAGCCGTTTGCCGTGACGCTGGCCATTCCCGAAGAAGAAAAAGCACCACCGCCGGAAGCGGCGGTCCCCGCCGCGGCGCCGTTGGGGCTGAGCCTGCCGGAACCTGAATCCACAGAAACGACGGGAGTTCAACCTTGAGCCGAAAAAAAACCTTCTTGTCGATCGTCGACGACGGTTTTTCCGTGGAGGGAACCATCGAATTCAGCGGAGAACTCCTGATTCGCGGCCGGGTGGGCGGCAAGGTCAAGGGCGATACCGTGACGATTGCCGAGGGCGGCACGGCCCAGGCCGATATGAACGTTCAGCGCCTGACCATCGGTGGGCGTTTCGAGGGCACGGTCCAGGCCGCCCAAGAGCTCGTGGTACTGGCCACCGGAAGCTGCAACGGTCGCGTGCAGTGCCTGGACCTGGTGGTGCACGAAGGCGGCCGGCTCAATGCCGATGTGAGCCGGATAACGCGTCAAGACACCCTTCGCCAGACCAAGCTCTCTCCCCCTGCCAAGCCGGCCATCGACCTTTAGTCCCGTCGCACCCTATCGGCTATGCCAGCGAAAGGCCGCCTTCACCGGATAGTGATCCGATGGATAGACCGGGTCGGGCGCAAACGGGAGGACGCCGGCCTGATCGCGGATGAGCGCCCCGCGGTAGAGGATCCAGTCGATGCAGCGGCTGCCGGCGCCGCCGTGAAAGCCATGGAAGGTCCCCGGGAAATCGGGCGCCAAGGCGTTGCGGAACCCTGCCGGCGGCTCCCCCGGAGAGCGCGCGGTGTGCGTGAAGACCGTGTGGCAGGCCGAGGTCGGGGTGCAGTTGAAGTCCCCGGTCAGAATTACAGGGCGATCAGCCGCCATGGCCGCGACACGGGTCAAGATGATGCCGGCACTGGCCACCTGAACGGCCGTTGCGAAATCCAGATGGGTCGTTGCGCAGACCAGCTCGCGCGAACCGTCGCTGAAGCGCCCCAGGGTGCATTGCCGCGGCCAGCGGCTGTCGGGGAACCGGCTGGGAATGTCGGGTGTGGGGCTTAGGAAAAAATGCTCCCAACCGTCCAGTCGCCAGGGAGGTCGGAAAAAAACGAGGTTGTGTTGCCAGAAGGGCGGGGCTGGATCGCGACGGCCGACATAGGAATGCCGGGGCAGGCAGGCGGCCAGAAAGTCGATCTGGAAATCGTTGGCTTCCTGAAAGGTCATGAAATCGCAGGGGTGGGCCTCCAGAAAACGGCCCAGGGCGGGCCGGCGGTGCCGCCAGGCGCGCGGGCCGTCTTCGGCCAGTCCGAAACGCAGGTTGAGGGTCAATACCGAAAAGCCTGCAGCGGGAATGGGCTTCATTCGCAAGGGCCTATTTCGAAACGGCGAATGAGGGCCGCCGTATCCGCCTGAACCCCTGCAAAGTGGGCAAAGGTGACGTCATTGAAGGGCAGGTCCAGGTTTTCGCGCAAGGTGGCAAAGATTTGCAGGTAGTTGGCCAGGATGCGCCGGGGCCAGGCCAGCCCCAGGGTTGCGGCCGCCGCAGGGACCGCCTCCGGTGTCCCCTCGATTTCCACGAAATGCCCGAAGGGTAAGTGGTCCAGACAGATCTCGACGGCACCCAGGGTGAAGGTTGCACGGCGCTTTTCATAAATTTGCGCGCGTCGAAAGCCCAAGGCTTCCAGGAGCTGGGCCGCCGCGTCGAAATCCGAAACCTCGATTTCAATTTCTTCGTGGGTTTTGAACTGGCGGCCCCCGGCGGGATGCG
>CAYMQN010000247.1:0-5081 GCA_964392545.1 uncultured Desulfobacteraceae bacterium | reverse complement strand
GGGTCTGGGCCGGGGCCACGGTGATGCTGTCGCCGGTGTGGACGCCCATGGGATCCAGGTTCTCGATGGAGCAGACGATGACCACGTTGTCGCTTTTGTCGCGCATGACCTCCAGCTCGTACTCTTTCCACCCCAGCACCGACTCCTCCAGCATGATCTGGGTGGTGAAACTGGCATCCAGGCCGCCCTGGGCGAAGCGCTCCAGGTCTTCGGGGTTGTAGGCCACCCCTCCGCCGGTGCCGCCCAGGGTGAAACTGGGCCGGATGATGATGGGATAGCCGATCTCGGCCACGATGCGGCGGGCCTCGTCCATATCGGTGGCAATGCCGCTGCGGGGGATCCGCAGGCCGATATTGGCCATGGCCTTGCGAAACAGGTCGCGGTCTTCGGCTTTCTGAATGGCGGCCAGCGAGGCGCCGATCAATTCCACCCCGAAGCGCTCCAGCACCCCGGCTTCGGCCACCTTGACGGCCGTGTTCAGCCCGGTCTGCCCCCCCAGGGTGGGCAGCAGTGCGTCCGGGCGCTCCTTTTCGATGATGCGGGCCACCGCCTCGGGGGTCACCGGCTCGATGTAGGTGTGGTCGGCCATCTCCGGGTCGGTCATGATGGTGGCCGGATTGCTGTTGACCAGCACCACCTCGTAGCCTTCCTCCCGGAGGGCCTTGCAGGCCTGGGTGCCGGAATAGTCGAACTCGCAGGCCTGACTGATGATGATCGGGCCGGCGCCGACGATGAGAATCTTGTGGATATCGGTTCGCTTGGGCATGGATGCGGATCTCGTTCCGGTTGCGCGCTGTCCGGGGCGGCCCTGTGGCAGGCGCCGTCCCGGGCACGGTCAGCTGGTGCTCGATGGCGCCCGTTCCTTCATCAGGCGGTCGAAATCGTCAAACAGATAGCGGGCGTCGTGGGGCCCGGGCGCGGCCTCGGGGTGATACTGCACCGCGTAGATCGGATAACGGCGGCTGCGAAACCCTTCCAGGGTGTCGTCGTTGAGGTTGACATGCGTGATCTCGACGGCCGCCTCCCCCAGGGAGCCGGGATCCACCGCAAACCCATGGTTCTGGGAGGTGATCTCGATGCGGCCGGTGGGCAGGTGCTTGACCGGCTGGTTGGCGCCCCGGTGGCCGAATTTGAGCTTGTAGGTCCGCCCGCCCAGGGCCAGGCCCATCAACTGGTGCCCCAGGCAGATGCCGAACATGGGCCGGTAGTCGATCAACGCCCGGATGGTCGCGATGGCATAGCGCACGGGCTCGGGATCCCCGGGCCCGTTGGACAGGAAAATACCGCTGGGGTCCATGGCCCGGATGGTGTCCGCCGAGGTCGTGGCCGGCACCACCACGGTCTCGAAACCGACCTCCGCCATGCAGCGCAGGATATTGTATTTGATGCCGAAATCGATGGCCACCACGGAATGCTTGCGGCCGCGCATCCGCCACACCGATGGGTCAAGGGGGGGCGCGCCCCCGCCTTCGACGTTGAGGGGGATCGGGCGGTTGTCCACCCACCGATAGGGCGCCTCGACCGTCACCCCGCTGGCCAGATCGAGCCCGGCCATGCCGGGAATCGCGCGGGCTTTGGCCACGGCGGCCCCGGGATCGAGAATCGTGGTGGAAAGAAAGGCACGCATGGCGCCGGCCTTGCGGATATGACGGGTCAAGGCGCGGGTGTCCAGATCTTCGACCCCCATCACGCCCTGGGATTTGAGGTAGTCCGCCAGGGATCCGGTGGACCGGAAATTACTGGGGTGGTCCTGGTATTCCTTGACGATAAAAGCCGCCACCTGAATCCGGGCCGACTCCACATCCTCGGGATTGGTGCCGTAGTTGCCCACCAGGGGATAGGTCATGGTGACCAGCTGGCCGCTGTAGGAGGGGTCGGTGAGCACCTCCTGGTAGCCGGTCATGCTGGTGTTGAAGACCACCTCGCCCTGGGATTCCCCCGGGCCGGTGAACGAGCGGCAGTTGAAGGTCCGTCCGTCTTCCAATGCAAGCAGGGCTTTCATAACGCAACATCCATCTTATGGGGCGACCGGGGCGTCGCCCCGGGCAGAATTTCGTAAAAGTTGTGTCTAGTAATGAATTTAAGACGTTTTATCAATAGTAAACCGACCCTTCCCTATGGCCCGGGAGGGGCTGGCAGCGCCGCCGGACCTTTCAGGTCATCCCGGATCAGAGCGGGGTGTTCTCCACCAGATCCCAGATCCCGCAGGGGCAGGCCCCGGCGCAGAACCCGCAGCCGATGCAGCGCTCGGCATCCACGACATATTCGTAGTCGCCCTCGGCGGTTTCCTCCCGGCGGATGGCGCTGTAGGGGCAGACCGCCGCACAGATGCCGCAGTCCCGGCAGGCGCCGCAGGACGAACACTGGGACCCGCAGTGGTCGATGTCCTCGTATTCCAGGATCCGTGGATCGAAATACTCCAGCGAGACACGCCTCTTGTCGATCATGCGGCGGGTGTCGCTGACCGGCCGGCGGCCTTCGGCCATCTCCACGATGGCCGCCGCCGCCTTGCGCCCGGCGCCGATGGCATCCGTCAGAAGGCCCGGCTTGACCAGGTCGCCGATGGCAAACACGCGGGCATCCGTGGTCTGGAAGTGCTCGTTGACCGCCACGAAGCCCCGGTCGGTGGCGATGTCTTCGGGGACGAAGCTCAGATCGGGCGCATCGCCGATGGAAATGAAAACCGTGTCCGCCCGCAGCAGTTCGCCGTCCTGGAGCACGACGCCGTCTTGCGTGATCTCCTTGGTGAAGCAGGGATAGCGGAATTTGGCCCCCGCCTTTTCGGCCTCCTCGCGCTCCTTGCCGAAGGAGAGCGGCTCCTGGATGTCGATCAGGGTGATGTCCTCGGCCCCCAGGCGATGGGCTTCGGTGGCCACGTCGCAGCCCACGTTGCCGGCCCCGATGATGACCACCCGCCTGCCGACCGCGGCCCGGCCGGCCTTGGCATCGGTCAGGAAATCGAGCGCCGTGACGAGGCGTTCCTTGCCGGGCACGGGCAGCACACGCGGTTTCTGGGCGCCGGTGGCCAGGACGATGAAATCGTAGTCTTCGCGCAGCTGCAGGATGTCCTCGCGGCGCACGTCCTGCTGCAGGTGCACGTGGGGGATGACCGCCCGCACGCGATCCAGTTCGGCCGCCACCACTTCCTTGGGGATCCGGCTGTCGGGGATGGCCGAGGCGATCTTGCCCCCCAGGACGGCCGAAGTGTCGTAGACCGTGGCCTCGTGCCCGCTGCGGCGCAGCTGCCAGGCCACCGAGATGCCGGCCGGACCGCCGCCGACAACGGCGATCCGTCGGCCGCTGAGCGGCGGCAGCTCCTTCAGGGTAGCATCGATGCTGGCCCTGCCCAGGCCCCGGATGTCCACCGGCGCCATGAAGGCCGACTGCCGGGTGCAGCTGGTCATGCACAGGTTGGGACACAGATAGCCGCAGACCGTGGCCGGAAAGGGGGTGTAGCTCAGCGCCAGGTCCACGGCCTCGTCCATGCGCCCCTGGCGCACCAGACGCCAGCGCTCCTGAACCGGAATCCCGGTGGGGCAGGAGGCCTCGCAGGGGGCCGCGTATCGGCGGTTTTCCCAGACGGGCACGAAACGACGCAGGGTCCCGGTGGTCACCAGCGGGATCTGGCTGCGGTCCTGGTCGCTGAGATCGCCGATGACGCCGCCGCGGCCCAGTTCGCCCTCCCAGACCTCCCGGTGGAAAGCCTGCATGGAACGCGTGGCGCGGACGTTCTTTTCATGCGGCCCGCGCGCCGCGATGAGCTGCCACTGGGTGCGCTCGGCCAGTTGGGGGGCCAGCTCCTCGCGCTGGATGCGCCGCAGAAAGCGCTGCAGGCGCGCCTGCAGCCACTGCCAGTCGGCATCTCCAAGGGGCTCGAGCTTGGCATCACCCTGACTGTAGCCGCCGTGGGGCCCCCGGAAGAACACCTTGCCGCCCACCATGCCCACGAAGGGCCGGTAGCCCAGGACGTTGTCCGGTGTCTGGGGATCCACCCCGCAGATCACCGCGATCCCGCCGGCCATGAACTCACCGAAATAGTCGCCCACCGATCCCAGCACCCAGAGCTCCGGCGGGGCAAAGCGCGGGTTGCTCTTGGTCATGGTCATGCCCCGGGCACCGATATTGCCGGCCACCCGGACCACGCCCTGGGCCATGGCATTGGCAGTGCCGTTGCCGGCATGGCCGTGAACGATGATTTCGGCCCCGGCATTGAGCCAGCCCGTATCGTCCGAAGCCGGACCGAACACCTCGATCGTGGTGTTGGCAAACCCCATGGATCCCAGGCGCTGCCCCGGAGGACCTTCCACCCGCACGTGCACCTGCTCGTCGCCGGCCTTCCACAGCCGGCCGCCGATGCCGTGCTGGCCGAACGCCAGAATCTTCAGGCGGCGCTCGCCGCTGGCCACGGCCGCCTGGATCTTTTCCTCCAGCACCCGCGATTCGATGCGCTCGCCGTCCTGCCGGCCGCTGATGATGTGATAGACAGCCTGCGCTTGATTGAGGTCGTCACTGCTCATGAAGCTTCTCCACTGCGCTTGTCCGTTTCGGCCCACTTCAGCAGGCGGGGCGCTCAGACCACGTAATTGATCTGCAGCCGATCGGCCGCGCTCTTGTCGGCGATTCCCAGGGCGTCGGACATGCCGATGGGCAGGGACGTCGAGCGCCCGAGCGGGGCCAGGATCTTCCTCAGTTCGGTGTCGAAGGTCACGAAGACGTCCACCACCCGCTCGGCCACCTGCGCCACATCCAGCCGGCGATACAGCCGCGGGTCCTGGGAGGTGATGCCCTTGGGGCACAGGCCGATGTTGCAGATGTTGCAGCGGTCGCTTTCGGATCCCAGGCAGCCGGCCGCGGCCTGCATGATGTACTTGCCGATCTGAACCGCACTGGCCCCCAGCATGATCAGGGCGGCGGCGTTGGCCGCCAGGTTGCCGGTCTTGCCGATGCCGCCCCCGGCGATGAGGGGGATCTCGTTCTGCATGCCCACTTTGGTCAGATTGAGGTAGCAGTCGCGGATGTTGCTGGCGATGGGGTGGCCCATGTGGTTCATGGAGACGTTGTAGGCCGCCCCGGTGCCGCAG
>CAYMQN010000246.1:4556-5141 GCA_964392545.1 uncultured Desulfobacteraceae bacterium | reverse complement strand
GTGGTGGTGCTGGGCGCCGGCAATGTGGCCATGGACTCCGCCCGTACGGCCATGCGCCTGGGCGCGGAGAGCGTCAAGATCGTCTACCGGCGCTCCCGCGAGGAGATGCCCGCCCGGGCAGCGGAGATCCACCATGCCGAGGAGGAAGGCATCGAGATGTTCCTGCTCACCGCCCCCACCCGGTTTCTGGGCAACGAGAAGGGCCGGTTGACCGGCATGGAATGCCTCCAGATGGAACTGGGCGCGCCGGACGAATCCGGCCGGCGGCGTCCCGTGCCCAAGGAGGGATCGGAGTTCCAGATGGACTGCGACCTGGTGATCGTGGCCGTGGGCTCCGGCGCCAATCCCCTCCTGACCCAGTCGACCCCCGATCTCAAGCTCAACCGCTGGGGCTACATCGAGACCGATCCGGAAACCGGCAAGACCAGCAAGAAGGGCGTCTGGGCCGGGGGCGACATCGTGACCGGGGCCGCCACCGTGATTCTGGCCATGGGGGCGGGAAGGAAGGCGGCGGATTCGATGCATGACTACCTCGTCTGGGGCTGGTAGTCTTGCGCGGGAAGGGGCGCCTTTTGGCCCCCACCG
>CAYMQN010000246.1:0-4456 GCA_964392545.1 uncultured Desulfobacteraceae bacterium | reverse complement strand
GCGTTCTCGCCTCCTGTGCGTCCTCGGCGTAGCGTAAGCTACGCCTGTGGTTCCCGGTCGGCTCGGGCCTTGGTGGGAACCAAAATTCACCCCTTCCCACGCAAGACTTGTTGGCGGGAAGGGGCGCCTTTTGGCCCCCACCGGCGTTCTCGCCTCCTGTGCGTCCTCGGCGTAGCGTAAGCTACGCCTGTGGTTCCCAGTCGGCTCGGGCCTTGGTGGGAACCAAAACGCACCCTTTAAAAATACGGCGCCCCTCGCAGCTTGCGAGGGGCGCCGTATTTTTTCAGGCTACTTTTTCGATCCTGGTTTTGATGTATTTCAGGAGGGGGGTTCCGCCCATGTCTTCCGTTATGTTGGGCTTCTGGATGCCCGGCGGGTTGTTTCCGCCGAATTGGGGGAATTTGGGGTCGCCTTCGAGGCCCCGTTTGTGGCCGTAGCCCCCGGGGGCGCCCAGGATGCCGGGCATGATGTCCCAGGTGGGATGGGCCTTGATCGCGATTTCGCCCCAGGGGGATTTGAGGTTGACGAGATCGCCTTCGGCGATGCCCAGGTCGTGGGCATCCATTTTGTTGATCCACAGGGTGTTGGTGCCGCTGTTTTTCATCAGACCGAAATCGTTGAAGGTGGAGGAATGCTCGTGCTCCAGGATGCGGAAGTTGCCGAACAGGAAGGGGTAGGTGGCATCGGTGGCCAGATCCGGCGGACCGTCGTGATGGTTGGGCAGCGGATCGACCCCCTTCTCCTGGGCCACCACGTTCAGGAAGTTGTATTTGCCGGTCTTGGTAGTGCCGGATGAGCCGTAGCCCTCCGGCGGGTTGAGGGATCCCCACTTGCGGTATTTGTAGTATTCGGCCGGGTCGGTGACGACATAGCCCTGGGCTTTGAGTTGATCCAGGGTGCAGGGCAGCCCCCGCAGCTGGTTCTCGAAGGCCTCCTCGATGGTCTTCCAGGGGAAATGGTGCCCCAGTTCCAGGCGACGGGCCAGCTCCAGGGTGATCCAGTACATGGAGCGCGATTCGTAGAGCGGCTCCACGACCTCGGCCCAGTAGCTGATCTGGGCCTCGTAGAGCCAGTCGGGCTTGATCTGGCTCTGCTCGAGCCAGGTGCTGTCCGGCAGCACCACGTCGCACAGGAGGGCCGTATTGCACATGAAGGCGTCGATGCAGACCTTGAACTGCATTTTTTCGATGGCTTCGGTGATGGCCGCCTGGTTGCCCCAGCTCAAGACAGGGTCGCCAAAGTAGCAGATCATGCCCTCCAGCTTGCCGGATTCGACGTCGTCCAGAAGGTAGGCGGGCGCCCAACCGGCCCACATGCGCAGCTTGTTCAACTTCGGGGCATTCCCCTTGGGGGGCTTTTCCTGGCCGTTGCCCCAGGCGGGCTTGAGTTTGCGCTTGAAGGGCAGGGACGGGCCGCCGGGGGCGTCGAAGGTGCCGCACAGGCCGTTCAAGGCCTGGAGGGCGGCCGTGGCGTACATGCCGTTGGGCACCTGGGCCAGCCCCGTCCAGGACATGGCGCCCTTGGCCCTGGCCTTGGCGAATTCCAACGCGATGCGTTCGATGGTCTCGGCCGGCACCCCGCTGATGCTGGACGCCCAGCGCGGGGTTTTGGGAAGATCGTCGTCTTCGCCCATGACCCGTTTCTTGAATTCCTCGAAGCCGGTGGTCCAGTTGGCCACGAATTCCTTGTCGTAGAGGCCGTTTTTGATGATCACGTGGCACATGGCCAAGGCCACGGCGGCATCGGTGGACGGCTTGATGGGAATCCACTCCGCGGCCAGGGCGGCCGTTTCCGAGCGGCGCGGATCCAGCACCACCAGTTTGGCGCCGCGATCGACCGCGGCTTTAAGCTGAGCCGTCTTGCGCTGGCCGTAGGAGGTGGCCACCTCGTTCATCCCGAAATGGAGGATGTAGTCGGCCTCCTGGTAATTGATCCAGGGGCGCTTGTCGCTCAGGTTGTGCTCGTTGGACATGCGGTTGGCGTTGTCGCACATGGGCCGGTGGGTGGTTTTGGGGCAGCCCAGGTGGTCGAAAAGGGCCTCGTGCACCCAATTGGTAAAATCGTTGCCGCGCATGTAGCCGATTTTGGTGGGGTCGTGCCGCTTGAAGTCGTTCACCACCTTGTCGAGGGCCTCGTCCCAGGAGGCCTTGCGGAAGCGGCCGTCCTCCTTGATGAGGGGGGACTTGAGACGGTAGGCCGAATAGACGTGATGTTTGGCGTTGGCGCCCTTGATGCAGAGTCGTCCCCCGCCCTTGATGTCGCCCTGGAGTCCGGCGGTGGACATGAGGACCCCGTCCTTGGTTTTGGCGGTCATGCCGCACAGGGCGCCGCAGGCGTAGCAATGGGTCGGGATGGCGCGGGCCGGCGTCGGGTCGATGGCGCCGGGCTTGAGCAGAAAGGACTCCCTGGCCAGGGGAAGCGCTTCCAGGACCCCGGCGATGGCGGCGAGGTCGGCGGCGGGATCCGACGGCGAGACTGCTTCGGGCGGCAGCGAGGCCAGGTGGGCCACAAACAGATAGCCCAGGGTGAATTCGGCCAGAGCCTTGTAAAAACCGGATGTATCTGAGCTGTGGAGCACGGCGCAGAATTCGGTGCGCCAGGCCATGTGGCGGCGTCCGAAATCGGAGCGGACCGAAGCCACGGAACTGTCCCCGGCGGCTTCACGCCGGTTCATTTCCGCCAGAAAATCGAATTCCACGGCGACATGGTCCTCGGGCTCGGGAAAGGCCGGGTCCTTGTGGAGGCCCTGCTTGCGCAGGAGCTCGCGCATCTGGAACACGGGCTCGCCATAGAGCGTCGGTTCCCGGTCGAGGTAAAACGACTCGTAGGGCAAAACCGGGTTTTCGCCGGCATTGAGAAAGAGATCCGCATATTCGAATCGCAGGGTGCGGTGGGTGTCGACACCGGCGCCGTCCAAAAATTCAAACAGCACCTTGGCGCCGCGGGCCATCTCCTTGGTGTACAGGGAATGCGAAACATCTTTCAGGTTGCGCAGGAAATCCTCGTCCTTCAAGGCCTTGAAAAGCGCCTCGGAGATTTCATCTGCAAAGACCGTTGCCAAAAAACGCTGAATGATGCATTTGGCCGCTGCCAGTTTTTTTGCTTCCATCATGATCTCCCGTTCAGGATTGCTCATTTACAGATTGAGGCTGCCCTTGATGGTGCTCTTGCCTTTGAGCAGGGCGCGCTTGAGACAGGCATCCAACTCCTCGATGACGACGGGTTTGAAGAGCACCGAACAGGGCGCCCAGCGCAGGGCCCGGCGGATTTCCATGATCTCCGGCGCGCCGCTGAACAGAACCACCTTGAAATTCGGTGAGATTTCCCGCAAGGGCTTGATCATGTCGATGCCTTCGGTGCCCGCCAGCAGGGCGATATCCACCTTGTGATCGTTTGCGTAATCGACGGCTTCCCCGGGATCGCTGAACGACGTAACATCGTGTCCCAGGGTCGCCACTTCATCCCAGCGCATTTCGGGATCGGGATCGAAAGCCATAATTTGTGCCACAGTTTACCTCCTCGATGGCTATAGTGGGTATGGATCAAGGCCCTTCCGACGGATAGGGCCGACGTTTGCCCGGCATCAGGTAGCGCTCCTCGCAGAGGCGACCCTGGCAATAGGCCGCGACGATGCGATCGGCGCTTCCGGCGATGCCGCTGACGAGATGAATTCCCCGGTTTTCAAGATAGCAGCTCATCCGGTCGCTGATGCCGGCGCAGATAACCGTGTCGATGTCCCGCCGTGCGATCGTTGCGCAGCGTTCCTCACGGGTCATCTCCGCCAGCGAAACGGTCATGCAGTGCACGGCCTTGCCGTCTTCGATATCGACCACCATCAAGTCCCGGCAAGCATCCAGAACCGGTGAAATGCGTGCCTGAAATATCGGAAGGGCAATGCGTTCCATAAGCCGCCTCGATGGGCCCCCACCGGGGATGGGGTGCCCGCTGCCCAGTGTCTAGACAAAAGTCGTGCCACGCGTCGCCTAGCATTGCGGCTTGTGACCTATCGGTCTGCTTTTGCAGAAAAAATCATCGGAAATGCGGATTGACAACCAACGGCGGACATGGGACAGAGGGTGCATTATGCACCCAGTCCCAAAAGCGGTGCACATCGAAGCCTTCAGGTTGGCAGACAGGGGAGGGCCGCTATGACGGCAGGCAGGATGGAGACCCAACATTACTTTGCAGTGATTCTCGACAGCATTGCCGACGGGGTGCTCACGGTGAACAACGACATGGTGGTCACGGCTTTCAACCGCTCGGCGCAACAGATCACCCGGGTGCCCCGGGAGGAGGCCATCGGCCGCAAATGCTTCGATGTCATGCGCGGCGAGATGTGCGAGTCGGCCTGCTGCATCAAAACGACCATGGAGACCGGCCAGCCCTGCCAGAACCGGCCGCTCTACATCGTGCGGGCCGACAACAAGCGGATTCCGGTCAGCGTGACCACCAGCGT
>CAYMQN010000245.1:0-5162 GCA_964392545.1 uncultured Desulfobacteraceae bacterium | reverse complement strand
GCTGCTCCCTGATGTCGCTGTTGATCCCCAGCCGCTGGTTGATCTTCATGCGCCCGACGCCGGAAAGATCATAATAGGTCGACTTGAAAAAGAGGTTGTCGATGAAATCCTGGGCGACTTCGGGAGTTGCCGGGTTGCCCGGCCGCAGGCGGCGGTAGATTTCGATCAAGGCTTCCTCCTTGGAGTCCACCTTGTCGAGCAGCAGCGTTTTGCGCATGGCATCGCTGGACGTCATGCCGTCGATAAAAAGCACTTCAAAACGCTTGGTGCCGCTTTCGATCAATTTTTCCAGAATATCTTCGTCAATGGCTTCGTTGGCGCTGAAAAGCACATCCCCCGCATCGCTGTCGACAACCGGGCGTGCGAATACTTTGCCCATGATTTCTTCGGTGCTGACGGGAACCTCCGTCGCGTCGGCGGCTTTCAGGCGGCGGATGGCGCGCAGGGTGAAAATACGTCCTTTTTTGACCAGCATATCCCCCGACGCCGGATCCTTGACATCCCGCGTCGCCCGCTGGCCTTTCAAGGTCTCCGGGTTGAACGCCTTGTAGAAGCGCTTGCCCTTGATGTGGTAGATGTCGGTCGTGTAAAAATAGTTCAGCAAATCTTCCGCGCTGTATCCGAAGGCCTTGAAGAGGATACTGACCGGAAACTTGCGGCGCCGATCGATACGGATATGAACGATGTCCTTGGGATCGATCTCGAGATCAATCCAGGACCCCCGGACGGGAATGATGCGCGAGCTGTAGATAATCTTGCCCGAGGAGTGGGATTTGCCTTTATCGTGATCGAAGAAAACCCCGGAGGAGCGGTGCAACTGGCTGACCACCACACGCTCGGTGCCGTTGATGATAAAGGTGCCCTTTTCGGTCATCAACGGAATCGTACCGAAATAAATTTCTTGTTCTTTGATGTCCCGGATGTTGGAGACGCCCGTTTCGGAATCGACGTCGTAGACCACCAGACGGGCCGTGATGCGCAAAGGGATCTCGTAGGTCATCCCCCGATGAATACACTCTTCAACGCTGTGTTTGACTTCGGCGAACCGGTAGGAAACAAATTCCAGAGAAGCACTCCCGGTAAAATCCTTGATCGGGAATACGGACTTGAAAACCGACTGCAGACCGATGTCCTCCCGCTCTTCGACGGGGACGTCCATCTGCAGGAAACGGCTGTAAGATTCCCGCTGGACCCCGATGAGATCGGGGATTTCCACGATTTGGGGAATTTTGCCGAAGTTTTTGCGAATGCGTTGCTTGATCAATGGCTTTTCCGACATGGCTTCTCCACACGGTGACGGGGGTTGCCGAACTTGCTGTCGGGAGGAAGTGACCTTCCTCCCGACGCATACTGCAGGCTGGGCGGATGATTACTTGATCTCGACCTGGGCCCCGGCTTCTTCGAGCTGGGCTTTGATCTTTTCCGCTTCTTCCTTGACCACGCCTTCTTTCACCGCCTTGGGCACACCTTCGACCAATTCTTTGGCTTCTTTGAGGCCCAGACCGGTAATGGCGCGCACTTCCTTGATCACCTGAATCTTCTTGTCGCCGAAGGCGGTCATAATGACATCGAATTCGGTTTTCTCTTCGGCAGCACCTGCCTCACCGCCTGCCGGAGCACCGGCCATCATGGCGACCGGCGCCGCGGCGGAGACTCCGAATTTCTCCTCGAGCTCTTTGACCAGCTCGGAGAGTTCCAAAACCGACATGTTCGCGATAAACTCAATGACATCTTCTTTTGTAATATCAGCCATCTTAAATAATACCTCCGATTATCGATACTTGATTCTGAAACGGGCTTAAGCCCATAGGATTCTGATACCTCAAGCCGCTTCCTTCTGGTCCTTGACAGCGTTCAGCACGTTCAGCATACGCCTGGGAACGTCCGCCAGTGCCCGGACAAACCCGGACGGTACGGCGTTCATGGCCGAAAGAACCTGTGCGAGCAGCTCCTCCCGGGACGGCAGCTTGGACAAGGCCGTTATCGCCTCCACGTCCATTCGCTTTCCGTCCATCACACCGGCTTTGATTTCCAGACTTTTGTTGTCCTTGGCAAACTCGGTCAGGACCTTCGCCGGGGCGACGGGATCGTCGAAGGAAAAGGCAATCGCACTGGGGCCTTCGAATACGTCCGCCAGCACTTCGACAGCGGTATCCTTGGCGGCCCGCGTCAGCAACGTGTTCTTTACAACCTTGTATTCCACGCTGGCTTCGCTCAATTTCCGCCGCAGCTCGGTCATCTGGGCCACGTTCAGCCCCTTGTAATCCGTAGCGATGACCACCTTGGTCGTTGCGAATTTTTCCTTCAACTCCTCGACAACTTTTCGTTTGTCATCAATTTTCACGAGTAATCAACACCCCCTTTCCAGAATCCTAAAAACCGGAGGTACAGCGTCCTTACAACGAAGCTGCCTAGGTAGGCCGGCCGTGCCGATTATACACATAGATCGTGAACCTACGGTCTTTGACAGGATTGTTATTGTGTTAATGGAAATGTGCTTGTGAGACGTCCTGCGGGCATCCCGGTCAAAGACGGCGGGCGGAACGACCCCGCCGCCCAATGACCGTCGCAGAAACCCGAGCTTCTGGGTTCATTACTTCAGCAAATCCTTTACGAGAGCTGCGTCGACTTTAACGCCGGGGCCCATGGTGGTGGAAATCGCCAATCCTCTCAGATAGGTCCCTTTGCTGGAAGAAGGTTTGAGGCGCATGATGGTTTCAAGAAACGCGGTGATATTCTGCACGATTTTTTCCGCGCCAAACGAGACCTTGCCCATGGGCGCATGGACGATACCGGCCTTTTCCACGCGAAAATCGATTTTCCCGGCTTTCAATTCGCTGATGGCGCGTGCGACATCGAAGGTGACCGTTCCGGTTTTGGCATTGGGCATCAAGCCCCGCGGCCCCAGCAGCTTGCCGATCTTCCCCACCGTACCCATCATGTCCGGGGTGGCGATCGCCTTGTCGAAGCCATACCAACCCTCCTTGATCTTCTCGATGAGATCGTCGTTGCCGACAAAATCCGCCCCGGCTTCCTGGGCCTCCTTCTCCTTTTCGCCCTTGGCAAAGACAAGTACTTTGACTTCCTTGCCGAGGCCATTCGGCAATACGACCGTGCCCCGCACCATCTGGTCGGCATGGCGCGGATCAACGCCGAGTCGTACCGCCACATCCACTGTTTCGTCGAATTTCGCGTAGGCCGATTCCAACGAGATCTTCACCGCCTCCTCAAAGCTCGAGGAGGGTTCGTTCAACGTTCTGGCCTTGGACGCAACGTATTTTTTTCCCCGCTTCGGCATCTTCGTTTCCTCACTCCCTTGTTCTAAA
This sequence comes from uncultured Desulfobacteraceae bacterium, assembly GCA_964392545.1. Classification (GTDB taxonomy): domain Bacteria; phylum Desulfobacterota; class Desulfobacteria; order Desulfobacterales; family UBA5852; genus JABZFP01. Next base: position 1,836 of record CAYMQN010000245.1, on the reverse strand, counting down.
CAACCTCGATTCCCATGCTGCGGGCGGTTCCTGCGATAATCCGACAAGCGCCGTCCAGATCGTTCGCATTGAGATCCGGCATTTTCAGCTTGGCGATCTCTTCCACCTGCGCTCGGGTCACTTTCCCAACGCGGTCGCGCTTCGGATCACCGGCGCCCTTGGCCACTTGGGCTGCTTTCTTGAGCAGTACGGCCGCCGGCGGTGTTTTGGTGATAAAGGTAAATGAACGGTCCTGATAGACGGTAATGACCACCGGTATGATCATGCCGGCATCGTTCGCGGTCCGCGCATTGAAGGCTTTGCAAAAATCCATGATGTTGACACCGTGCTGACCCAGTGCCGGGCCGATCGGCGGCGATGGATTGGCTTTGCCTGCTTCCACCTGCAACTTGATCATCGCCATTACTTTTTTTGCCATCGTAGTTCCTAATCGTTTGCGGTTCTGATGTTCGAAGTGTCGCTCAGATCTTGGAGACCTGGACAAAGTCCAATTCGACCGGCGTCGATCGACCAAAGATGCTCACCAGCACTCTGATTTTGCCCTTCTCTGGATTGACCTCGTCGACAATACCGTTGAAATTGGTAAAGGGTCCGTCGATGACACGAATTTCATCGCCGGCATCAAAATAGTATTTGGGCTGGGGTTTTTCCTTGCCGGCTTCCATGCGGCTCAATATTTGATTCGCTTCCTCGTCCGAAATCGGTGCCGGTTTTTCCCGTCCGCCCAGAAAACCAGTGACTTTTGCGGTGTTGTTGACGATATGCCAGGTTTCGTCGTCCAACACCAATTTGACAAGGATGTAGCCGGGGTAAAACTTGCGCGCCGAGGTCTTGCGTTTCCCCTTGACGAGTTCGACGACCTCTTCGGTTGGTACGACGACCTCGCCGAATTTCTCCGGATGCGGTGAAGAGGCGATACGATCCTCCAAGGCTTTTTTGACCTTGTTTTCAAACCCGGAGTAAACGTGAACGATATACCATTTTTTTTGGGCCACTTTGGTTGCCTCTCGTTATTGCAAGACCAACCGCACGAGGCTCGACAATCCCATATCCACTATCCCCAGAAAGGCCGAGATAATGAAAACCAAGATCAGAACCACGGCCGTTGAACCCATGGTTTGCTTTTTGGACGGCCATGCCACTTTTTTCAGTTCGACCTTGACCTCTCGCAGGAACTGGAGCGACTGGTCGACAATCCCCTTGACCTTGCCCGGCGACGCGCTTTTAGCCGTTCCGTCGCCCCGCTTGGCAGGCGGGGCAACCTTTTTCTGGGCCGGTTTTTGGGCCGGGGGCGGCACCGACTTGATCGAAGATGCTGCAGCTTCTTCCGCAGCTCCGGCATCGCCGCCCTTTTTCTTCTTTTTGGCACTTTCGGATTTCTTGCGTTGTAACCGAGCCATGAATCTCCTAAGTTATCCGTCCCACCCGGTAGGGTGGGAAGCCCCTGCAGTTAAATCCTCTCAACAAGGCGGGAAAGGTGGCAGGCCAGGAGGGATTCGAACCCCCAACACCCGGATTTGGAGTCCGATGCTCTACCGTTAGAGCTACTGGCCTGCAAACCTTTCCCATCCTCGTCGAACAAGCGCTCGGGCACCGCCGGCGAGACAATCGGCTATTTGGTCTCGCGATGGTTCGTATGTTTGCCGCAAAAGCGGCAATACTTGCTGAATGCCAACTTGTCCGGCGTCGTTCGCTTGTTCTTCGTCGTCGTATAGTTACGCTGCTTGCACTCTTGGCAGGCAAGGGTCACAATAATTCGCACCTGAAAGCTCCTTTAACCATTACCCCACGATTTCACTGACAACCCCGGCACCGACCGTACGGCCACCCTCGCGA
>CAYMQN010000244.1:0-5172 GCA_964392545.1 uncultured Desulfobacteraceae bacterium | reverse complement strand
ATCGCGCGAAAATTCTGGTGGTGGACGACGAACCGACGATCTGCAGCATGATGAACGTTTTCCTGAAGCAGATCGGGTATGAGGTCAGAACCGTCAATTCCGGGGAAGAGGCCATCGCGCTTTTCAATGAGGAGGCGCCCGACATGGTGCTGCTGGACATCAGCATGCCCGGCATGCGCGGGATCGACGTCCTGCAGGAGATGAAATCCAGGAAGGCCGACTGCGGCGTCATCATGCTGTCCGCCTACGGGGACGATCAGACCATCCAGGAGGCGCTGGACAGGGGGGCTTACTGCTACATCCAGAAGCCCATGGAACTGATGGAACTGAAAAAGCAGCTCGAGGCACTCCATCAGCATCTCAAGGAGGCGGCCTGATGGCGCGCCGCATCGCTTTGAGCGAAGCGCAGCCCGGCATGACCCTGGCGGCCGACGCGGTCAATGCCCAGCAGATGCTGCTGCTGAAAAAAGGGGCCGAGCTGACGGGAAATTCGCTGCGCACCTTGAAATCCTGGGGTGTGGAAGTGGTATGGGTCTCCCAGCCGGAAGCGGACGCGGAACGGACCGCATACGCCGCCGAGGGACGCCCTGATCAAGAGCAGGCAATCAAACACCGCTTCGGCGATACCCTGGCGGACCCGATTATGGAAACGATCTGCCGCTCCGCCATCCAAATCGTCTCCGAGAGACAGGCAATGGAGGAGTAACACACATCCAGAAAGAAACGCTACGTGCCTTTCTCATCCCCGCGCATGCGGGGATCCAGTCATTTCAATGGGTCTGGACTCCCGCCTACGCGGGAGTGACGGCAAGGAATTTTTTTCTATGCCATATATTTTCTTTCACATGAAAGAAAATAAATATTAGCCAAAACGGTTCTCTGTAAAGCTCCATTCGACACGGGTTTACCACGAGGAACGTGAAGAGGGTTCGCTCGGGATGAGAGATGAATCTCTTCGTGTCCTTCGTGCCCTTCGTGGTGAAGGCTTTTTATTGCAGGTTTCCAGTTAACCAAGCGTGCATCCGGGCTGCCTCCAGAGGTGGGACCATTCATGCAGAACCCCAAACTCAAAGCCATCATCCGGCGCATCGACGACCTGCCCACCCTGCCCCGGACGGTTTTCCGCATCACGGAAATGGTCAACAATCCGCGCTCGTCGGCCCGCGACCTGGCCCAGGTCATCACCGACGACCAGGTTCTGACGGCCCGTCTGCTGCGGCTGGTCAACTCGTCGTTTTACGGGTTCCCCCAGCGGATCACCACGGTCACCCGGGCCATCGTGCTGCTGGGGTTCGACGCCATCCGCCACCTCCTGCTGACCACCTCGGTGTTCGACATTTTCTCCGACCACAACAAGGACCTGACGGCTGCGAGGGAAAACCTGTGGGACCACTCGCTGGGCTGCGCCGTGGCGGCCAAGGTGATCGGCAAGCACATCCGTCACGACAAGATCGAGGAGCTGTTCGTCTGCGCCCTGCTGCACGACATCGGCAAGATCGTCCTGATGGTCTACGCACCGGAGGATTACGAGGCCGTCACCCGCCTGGCGGCGCAGCGCGGCGGGCTTTTGATCGAGGCCGAGGACGAGCTGTTGGGGTACACGCATGTCGAGACGGGGCGCCTGCTGGCCGAGCGCTGGAACCTGCCGACCATGGTGGCCGAGGTGATTTATGCCCACCACACGCCGGACACGGCAGGCGATTACGTGCGCGAAGCAGCCGTGGTCCATTTGGCGGATATCTTCTGCCGGGCGCTGGCCCATGGTTCGGGCGGCGACGATCGCATACCGGCGCTGAATGCAGCGGCCTGGGAAGCGTTGGGGATCGCAGCCCGCGACATCGATCCGATCCTGCGCGAGTTGGAATCCGGTTTCGCTGATATTCGCCCCTTCACCGAGGCCGTCACCGCCGCCCCGGTGGCGTGAGTGTCCTCCCGCGTGGCGGGAGGTATCCGGTAGCCCACGGAGAGAGGCTTCATTTATGCTTTGCGGTTATCCGTTAAGGGCAACAGCTTGAACCACGAAGATAATAGTACGAAGGACACGAAGGGATTCATCGGAAAAGTATAGATTTTGTCATCCCTGCGCATGCGGGGATCCAGCATTTCAATGGGTTCTGGACTCCCGCGTGCGCGGGAGTGACACCCTATGGGCGTTTTACGAATTCATTTTTCTATCACGGGCAAGAAAATCTATGGGCCCCACGGAACATTCAACAAAGCTATCCGATATCAAACCCGCCCAACCCCCGAACGAATTCGGCCGGGAGGTCCTCGAATTCGTCGAACGGGTGGAAGCGCTGAGCCTGTTCCAGGACCGGATCACCAAGCCCGCCCGCATCCCCCAGGTATGGGCCGCCTTTCAGGAAGAGGCCGCGCGGCTGGTCACGTCGAAGGCCAGCGCCCTTTATCTGGTCGATCCCCAGAGCCACGCCTTCGAGTTGAACCAGTGGACGCCGGAGGATTGCGGGGCGGACTGCCGCCGGGAAATCGAGGCCCAGATCGAGTGCGGCACATTCGCCTGGATCGTCAACCGCCGCCAGCCGGCCATCATTCCCTCCTTGGTATTCCGTGGCGCTCAAAACCTGGTCATGCTGCCCCTGACGACCCACTCCCGGACACTCGGCGTGGCCATGATCGTGGCGGCCATCGAAGAACAAGCGGTGACCCACGAACGCCTGCGTCTGCTTGGCATCCTATCGAAGCAATGTGCCCTGGTCATGGAAAACACCCTTCTCTACGACCATCTGAAGACGGAGCACGAAGCACTTCAAGCGGCCCAGGCCCAAATCATTCAGGCGGAAAAGTTCGCGTCCATCGGCCGCCTTACCTCCGGGGCGTTTCACGAACTGTTGAATCCCCTCAACGTCATTTCGGGCCACCTCCAACTCATGATGATGGCCGATGAGGTCAAAGCGCCTTTCAGGGACTACCTTCCCGCCATGAAGAGCGCCGCGGACCGCATCGCCTTCATCGTCAACAGTCTGCTGCGTTTTTCGGCCAAGCGCTCCAAGCGCCGCCAGACCATCGCCATAGCCGACCTGCTGCACGAGGTGGTCCAGGAAAGAATGGGGCCGCGATCGGAGGGTAGCATCACGGTGCGCTTGGCCCTAGGCAACGACCTGCCGCCGCTCTCGGTCAATGCCAAGGATTTGAAGACCGTTCTGGCCAATCTGGTGGACAATGCCTGTGACGCCATGCCCCAGGGCGGCTTGCTGACCCTGGGGGCACGGGTCTGCGATGGCGCACCCACCGAGACCGGCAGACCGCCCCTGGTTGAGATCACCGTCGCCGACAATGGCCGCGGCATCGAGGCAAGCGACATCCACAAGGTATTCGATCCGTTTTTCAGCACCAAGGAGATCGGAGAAGGAACAGGGCTCAGCCTGGCCGTCAGCTATGCCCTGGTGTGCGCCATGGGCGGCACCCTCGCCTTCGAAAGCTCCCCAACGGAAGGAACCGTTTTTTCCGTGCGCCTTCCCTTGGAGGGCGATCCAGACAGTTCTAACGGATAAAAACAAGTGAAGGAGATCGATCCCGATCCCGATGCCGACCCCGACGCCGATCCTCCATGCACTTGGCACCTTCTTTTCATATCATTGCGCACGGGGCAACCCGTGCGGAATTCTACTAAAGTTTATGGACCCCGGGCCGATATGGGGTACAGAATATCTCAGCAGCGTGACACAAGACGAGAGGATACCACCCCATGGATTTAGCAGCTTTTGATTTGCCGAAGTTCCTTCGCGGAGCGACCCAGGAGGTTTTCGATACGATGTTGTCGATGGCATTGGCCGAAAAGGAGGGCGGCGGGTTTGCCGGCGTGGATCGCATTGTCGGGTCGGTCAGCGTGGCCGGCAGCGTTTCCGGCACCGTGAACATCCATGTGAGCAATGCCTTCGCCTGCCAGATTACCGCCAACATGCTGGGCATGGAACCGGATGAAATCGACAGTGACGAAGAAGTTCACGATGTCATCGGTGAATTGAGCAACATGATCGGCGGCGATCTCAAATCGCGCTTGTGCGATGCCGGTTTCGACTGCGAACTCTCCATACCGTCCATTACGTCCGGCAAGGATTTCAACATCGAATCGAAGGGCTGGGCCGTAAATGAAGTCGTGTGTTTCCAACATGGAGACCACTTCGCCTTGGTTGAAGCTTTTATCAAGAATGGCGGTTGATCCGCGCGCGAGGAGGATAAACGATGGGATTGAAAATTCTAACGGTCGATGACAGCAAGACGATCCGCATGATTGTCAAAAAAGCCTTTCGCCCTTACGATTGCCAGATTATTGAAGGTGAAAACGGGGTGGAAGGACTGGCCCTGGCGTCCAAGGAAAAGCCGGACCTGATCATTCTCGACATCACCATGCCGGTGATGAACGGGGCCGAAATGCTCACCAAAATGAAGGAAGACGCCGATCTCAAGAGCATTCCGGTGATCATGCTGACGGCGGAGGCGGGCAAGGACAATGTCATGAAAATCGTCCAGATGGGCGTCAAGGACTACATGGTCAAACCGTTCAAGGGCGAACAACTCATCGAGCGTGTGACCAAGATCATGGCGCTGCCCGAGAAAAAGGCCGAGGCCCCGGCCGACGAGGAACACGGCAGCAAGTACTTCAACCTGGACGGCGATATCCAGCTCCTCTCCGTCCCGACCAAGATTCTGCGCCCCACCATCGTCGAAGTGGAAACCCAGCTCAAGCCCAAACTCAAGGAGATGAGCAGCGGCGGCATCAAGAAGATGATTCTGGACTTGTCCAAGACCAAGGAGACCAATGTCTCCCTGATCAAATTGATCATCACGATCCTCGACAATTGCCAGGCGGCCGGCGTCAAGGTGCTTACCGTGGCCAGCGCCAATTTGGGCAAGGAACTCAAGGAATTCCAGGAGACCGGGAACATTCCGATTCATTTTTCGATTGATGAGGCCAAGGCCGCCTTCTAGTGTCCGTGCAGAGCGGGCATCTTTTGGCCCAGGCCGGCGTTCTCGCCTCCGGGCGGTCCTCGACGTAGCCCGGCTACGTCTGCGGGCGCCCGTCGGCTGCGGCCTTGGCCTGAACCAAAATCTACCCGCTCTGCACGGACACTGTCTTTAGGTCTTGTTCGAAAACAGCATCTTTTGGCCCAGGCCGGCGTTCTCGCCTCCGGGCGGTCCTCGACGTAGCCC
>CAYMQN010000243.1:0-5182 GCA_964392545.1 uncultured Desulfobacteraceae bacterium | reverse complement strand
TCAGATGGGTGACATCTATCTTGATATCGGGGAGCTCGATGTGCTGATGCGTGTAAAAGGGCTCGAGCCGGCACCCCTTAAAGTCGCTGTGGCCGCAGCCGCAACGCTCAGGCTGCAAGGGCCTCTGCCGGGTCGGTGCGAGCATCCATTAAACCTTGACACGGCGCACCGGACATTGGAATAGTTGGACTCATCAATGGAAAGCGCCGCCATGCCGCCACCCCGCAACATCCTGTGCACGATCGATTTCAGCAAGCATACCGATGCGGTTGTTGAAATGGGCAAACGACTGGCGGAAGGATTTAAAGCGCGGCTGATCCTGTTTCATTCCGTCAACTTTCCCAGCGATACCCTTCACAACTCGGATGCCCACGAACGAGCCGGTAAACGCCGGAAAATGACCCGGGACGCCGAAGCGCGCCTGCAGACACTATTGGATGACGCACCGGTCAAGCCTGAAGTGCTGGTGGCCTGGGGAGATCCGGTGGAGGCCCTGGAAAAGGCCGTCGCTGAAACCGGCACCGACTTCGTCGTGGCGGCCAGTCATGGACTTTCCGGTTTTCAACGAATCCTGATGGGTACGGTGATCGAGCGTGTCGTGCGAAAGATCTCCTGTCCCATTATGGTCTTACAGCCGAACCGGGGCGGTTGTGCCGTCGCGGACCCAGACCGCATTCGCTGCCTTGTGGCGGCCTGCGGTCCGAACCTACAGCCCGATGAGATCCCGTTGTTTGCGTGGGATATGGCCCTTCGGTTTCAGGCGCGGCTGCATCTGGTTCATGCGCTGGAACGCCCCGTTGATGAGGATATTCTGGATCCGACCGCCGGCCCTTACGCGCAGGTACAGGAAGAACTTCGGCGGCGGATTCGGTGGCGCCTGATGGACGCGCTTTCGGATGTGACGCGGCATCTGGACGCGATAGAGACCGCCGTGGAGCCGGGTGCGCCCAATGAGGTGCTCATCCAGTACGCCCGGCGGCACAAGGCCGATCTTGTTGTTGTGGGCGTCCGACGCCATGGGGCTGTCCATAAATCGTTTGTGGGATCAACCACCGATGCCCTGCTGCGCAAGGCGCCTTGTGCGGTGCTGACCATTCCGGTGCCCGCTTAGCGGTGTGCCGGTGAAAACGACTGTGAATGACTGCCATTATGCGAAAAACCGGCGTCGTGACCGATACAAGTTATCTGGACCACATGCCGGAGGCGAATGTCCCCGAGCAGCCAAGCCGCCTGAAACGGTTATACGAAGCGCTTGCTGAAAACCGTCGGATGGACCACCTGGTTCATGTGCCGGCAGCGTTGGCCACGCCCGCAGACATTCTCCGGGTGCACACCCCGGAATACCTCCAGCGGCTTTCCGACACCCACGGCCGAGAGCAGGTCGTGCTCACCCCCGACACCATGACCTCCAGCGGTTCGTTTACCGCTGCCATGGCGGCCGCCGGCGGCTTCTGTGCGGCCGTTAAGGCTGTTGTTGAAGGAGGCGTGGACAATGCCTTTGCGCTGATCCGCCCCCCCGGGCATCACGCCGAACGCAGCCGTGCCATGGGATTTTGTCTCTTTAACAATGTCGCGGTCGGGGCCGCTTACGCGCGCCAGGTCTGCGGCATCCAGCGCGTTCTCATCATCGATTGGGATGTGCATCACGGCAATGGCACGCAACACGCGTTTGAACGCGACCCGACCGTATGTTTCTTTTCAACTCACCAGTATCCTCATTTTCCCGGCACCGGCTCCTTTACCTCAACCGGCAGGGGGCCCGGTGAAGGCTATACCGTGAACGTGCCGCTGCCCAAAGGATACGGTGACGGCGAGTACGCCGCCATTTACGACACGCTGTTGCCACCGCTGGTGGAGGCCTTCCGGCCCGAGCTGATTCTGGTGTCCGCCGGTTTCGACACCCACCGGCTGGACCCGATGGGTGCCATGTGCATGAGCGACGACGGTTTTGCCGTGCTGACCCGCTGTGTGATGAATCTGGCGGACCAATCATGCAACGGACGCCTGGCCATGGTGCTGGAAGGCGGATACCATATCGACAGCCTGGCCCGTTGCGTGACCGGCGTGCTGCTTGAATTGTCCGACCAGACCCATCACCGTGTCAGCGAATGGACGGACACCGCGAACCAAAAGAAAGTCCGGTATGCGGTGACGCGATCCGGGCATGTGCATCGACGGTATTGGAAAAATTAGCGGCGGCGCGCCCCTTTCGCCCGGCAGCCGCGAAACGGAGTTGTCGTGGACCGAATAAAGATCATGGAGGCCTCGGTTGAGAAATGGAACCGCATTATCGCGGGAAAACGCTCCGACGGCGGCATCATCGACTGTCCCCCATGCCGAATCTTCTATGCACTGGTATGTTTTGGATGCCCCATTGCCGAGTACACCGGGAAAAAATTCTGCAAGGGATCGCCCTACCCGGACTGGTATTGGCACCACATCGAGGAGCACGATAAAATACGGCGCAAGGTCTACTGCCCCGAGTGTCTTCGACTGGCCACGGCCATGCGCGACTACATGATTGAGATCGTCGACCACATGAAGGCCGAGCGGGAAAGAAAGCGCGACCCGAAGGCCAGCTCGGCGGCCGATTCCCCGAAACCGGATGCTGAGGAGCCCTGATGCCCGAAGCACATTTCACGAGTTGTCCGTCATGGCGGCATCGTTACCGGAAACGGTCCGGGTGACATGATGGCACCACCGGGGCCGTTCATTGCCTGCGGCGCGGCCGCGGGAGAATTGTGTTTGCTGATATTGGCCGGCGTGGTGCTCAGCCTGGAAAGCGAGCTGACATTGGCGGAAGCCATTGTCTATGGCATCGTCTGCACCATGATGGCGCTGTCGTTTATCTACCAGGTGTCGTTTGCCACTCACCTGTCAACCCTTGGCATCGCTGCCGAAATCCTCCTTGTTGCCGCCGCTGCCGGATATCTTTGCCTGCATGCCGGTAAGCTCAAAGGTGCTTACCGCGCGTTGAGACGTTTTGTATGGCAAAATCCGGCGGCCCTGACCGGACTCATGGCCATGGGTACCTGGCTTGGCTGGACCGCGCTGACCCGTCTGCCGGATGCCCCCCAGTGGTCTTTTCTATGGCCGGTCATTTCGATGGAAGCCTCCGGACAAATGTCCACTGTGGGCCCCTCGATCAATCACAGCGCGCTGTCGCATCTGCTGCTGCGCCATTCCGGATGGTTTGGTTTCGGGATCTTCGGGTGGCTTTCGTACGGTGCCATCGGCGCAGGCACCTATGCCCTGGCCCGGCGCTATGCCTGGCCGGAAACGGCCCTGACATCGGCGATGGTGGTGCTCAGCGCCCCCCGGCTGGTATACCATGCGGTGACCCCGGGAATGGAGATGATCCCTGCTGCCGCCGTGATGTTCGCACTGGTGGCCCTTTACCGGACACTGGAAAGGGCCACTGCCGCCGATTTTTTTCTCTTGTGGGTGGGGATCAGCTTTGCGGTCTCGGGCAACCCCATCGGCTTCGCCTATCCCGCGATTTTGGTGGGGCTTTCCGCATTGGTGCTGATTCGCCGTCACGGTGGCCGGATATGGTGGCGCCTGGTCAAAGAAAAGCCGTGGGCGGCTTTGCTGGCCGTGGGACCGATCGGCGTGTTTTCACAGCTCCTGCCGATGATGGCGGGTACTGGCGCCCAACGGGCACATTATGTCCCCAACGACGCCGGTATTGTCGGCGGCATTGCCAACCTGGCGCGGTATTTCCACGAGGGGCTTCACCTGCCTCCGGCTATTGACGCCGTCATCGATCACCTTTTTGGTTTTTCGCCCGAAGCGATTGTCAGCACCATGAACACCACCGTATTGGAGCCGCTTTTCGGGCAGCGCGGAACTGCCGAAGCGTTTCTCGGGGCCAATCTCCAAGGGCCCGCCAATGCATGGTTCGGGCCGCTTAGCTTCCTGCTGGTGGTGCCCGCATGGATCGTGGCCATGGTCCGGGGGCCGCGTCGCCTCAAGGCGGTCGCGGTGTCTCTGGCCGGGTATGCCTATCTGGCGGGCCTGATCCCCGCCTGGACGCCGGGCAACGCAGGGTTGTTCACGATGTTTTTTGTCGGCTCCGGATATATGACCGCATACATGTTGCCGCCCTGGCGTATCACCGCCCATCGCCGGCTGTTCATCCAGGTGTTGTGCCTGCTTCTCATGGTATATGCCTGCGTGAGCATGAAACTGGGGCTGTAGTGGCCTCGCCCCGCCAGCGGCGGCCGGCGGCAGGAATCCTGCCGGCACACCGCTCGTTATAGAGCCCCGCCTATCGCGTTGATAAAAAGGGTTGCGGTTCGGTCGGCGCGATGCGTCGCCACCGGAGATCGGCGTGCCCGACGGCCATATTGCCGCGGGCATCGATAAAGCGCCGGTCGGCTTCCGCCGGGAATCAGATCAGATCAACTAAAAATAAAATTATGGATATATTGAGATAAACTCAGCGAAATAGAACGTGCCAATAGTTGAGATTACGTGCCACTGTCCGGAATGCGGTAATACTGCATGTTAGGGCACCTAATCACCGCCCCTGCACCCTACCCCATTGCAGCGCCTCCGCAGCTTGCCCGAACATTTAAACGTCACCACCCGCCTTGCCGACAGCGTCATCGCGTTGCCGGTGGCCGGATTTCTTCCCTGGCGCTCGGATTTCTCGCGTACACAGAATTTCCCGAAGCCGCTGATCAGCAGATCATCACCATCGGCCAATTTGTTTTTCATGATTTCCAATAGACGTTCGACAGCGTGGGAGGCTTCGTGTTTCGGCAATCCCGTTTCCTGGTCTATCTGCTGGATAATTCCAGCTTTGGTGAGGGACATAGACACGGCTCCACGGTGGTGGTTGAAGGCATTTCCAAGGGGATTTTGCCTTCTATCCAGATGCCTATTTATTTGTCAATGATTTAAATATGTTCAGATGGCCGCAGTAGAGTTTAGCCCCTATATTGGATGTGCGATTCCTGGCGGGTTTCAGCAATGGGGAAGACAATTCAAAGTGAGGCTTCGGAACAGCTATGCAGAAAGGAATTCGATTAAATTCTTCTTTAGGCTCACGAAAACACCATTAACGAAATGCCTGAATTGATCGTCGTCGAGATAGCTAAAGGCATCAGTTGGGCGTTGGTCTAAAACCCGGAGGACACCCTCGGAAGCAGGATCGGCGAAATCAATTTCGATGTTT
>CAYMQN010000242.1:0-5336 GCA_964392545.1 uncultured Desulfobacteraceae bacterium | reverse complement strand
GCCCCGATGTAGATATGGCCGTACTGGTGGCCGCCCACCATGCGGTAGACCGGGCAGACGTTGGCGCAGGCGCCGCAGCGCACACAGCGCAGGACCTGGGCGAACTCGGGGTCCCGGGCCAATTCCCGCCGGCCGTTGTCCAGGAAGACGATGTGCATCTCCTTGCGGCCGTCCGGGGCGGCGGCACACGCATTGGGGCCGGTAATCCAGGTGACGTAGGAGGTGATGGCCTGGCCGGTGGCGTTGCGCGGCAGGACGCGATTGATGCGCAGGGCATCGTGCAGGCTGGGCATGAGCTTGTCCAGCCCGATCAGGGCCACGTGCACCCGGGGCAGGGTGGTCACCAGGCGGGCATTGCCCTCGTTGGTGGTCAGACCGATCGTGGCGCTGTCGGCGATGGCGAAATTGGCGCCGGTGATGCCCATGTCGGCTTCCACATATTTGCGGCGCAGCTCCCGGCGGGCCACCTTGACGAGACGCTCGATCTCGCTTTCCTGCGGCTTGCCGGTGACGTCCGCAAACAGATCCGCCACCTGGTAGCGGGACAGATGAATGGCCGGCATCACCATGTGGGACGGGCCTTCGTGGCGCAGTTGGACGATCCACTCGCCGAGATCCGTTTCCGTGACTTCGAGGCCTTCGGCTTCCAGGTGGTGGTTGAGCAGCGTCTCCTCGGCGGTCATGGACTTGGATTTGACGATGCGCCGGCAGCCGCTGCGCCGGGCGATGCCGGCAATGATGCGGTTGGCCTCGTCGCCGGTGCGGGCCAGGTGCACGGTGATGCCGGCTTTCTGCGCGTTGGTCTTGAAGGTCTCGAAAAGCGCATCCAACTGGCGGATCGAGCGGTCCTTGGCGGCGGCGATTTCGGCCACCAGGGTCGCCACGTCCATGTCCCGGAAGGCATTGGCCCGGCCGGTGCGATAGGCCACGGCGAATTTGTCGAGGGTTTCGCGCAGGAAGCGGTTCTCCAGGGCCCCCCGGACCTCTTGCTTGTAGCCTTTCAGGTTGCGTGCCGTTTGCATCAGGCATCCTCCCGGATCAGAATGTGAAGTTCGAGGGGGCCGTGGACCCCCAAGGCCAGAACCCGCTCGATATCCGCGGTCCGGCTGGCGCCGGTGATAAAGGCGGTGTAGTCGGGGGCCCGCCCCATGCGCGCGCGCAGCTCGGCTTCCACCTCGTAGGAGGATTCGCGCAGACGGGACAGGGGCAGGACGGCAATGTGAATCTCACTGATCATGGTGGCCAGCCGGAGATCTTCGCTGCGCGAATCGATCACCAGGGTGCCGGTTTCGGCGATCCCGAAATCGGCATAGGTCAGGCCGATGTCGATGCCGGCCAGGTGGCGGCGCAGGGCATGGTCCACGAGGCGGATGCCGCGGGCATCGCTCAGGCCGGACAAGATCTCCTGTTCGGGGGCCGCCAGCCCCGGGGCCGCAATGGTTTTGGCCTGCTTGGTTTCGCACAGGTCCGCCGCCGGCGGGGATAGACTTTCCTCGCAGCCGGCCGCGAGCAGTTGGCAGGCCTCCTTGCGGTCGCACAGATCGACGGCATAGGCCATGGCCTCCCGGGGTGAGGCCACGGTCCGGACGACGGCGGATACGGCCTCGGCGTTTTCCCGGAACCGTTGCAGCAAGTCACGGTGGGGCATCATTTTACGAATCTCCCTATCCAGCCGCACGGTTGGCCGGCGGTGCTGGACGACGAAAAGTCGAACGTGAAGGTTCATCGGCAACGCGTGCATGACGGCACCCGGACGGTCGCGGGGTGCGGGACGCATGCCCCGGTCGCCGGCGGACGCCGGGGCATCGGTCGCCGACGGGGCGGGTCATCCGCCGGCGGCCAGCAGCTTGCTCAAGGGGTCCTGGTAATCGAACCCATAAATGACGATCAGGCCGATCAGGCCCGCCAGGGCGCAATAATAGACGGTGGGGATGACCGTGCGGCGCAGGGTGATGCCTTCCTGCCCCAGCAGACCGACGGTGGCCGAGGCCGCCACGACATTGTGGATACAGAACATGTTGCCGGCCGCCGCGCCCACGGCCTGGAGGGAAACCACCAGGGAACCGGGGATCTGCAGGCTCTGGGCCACGCCGTTTTGGAACAGGCTGAACATCAGGTTGCTGACGGTGTTGCTGCCGGCGATGAAAGCCCCCAGGCCACCGATAAACGGCGCGAAGAACGGCCAGACGCCGCCCACGTTGGCGGCCACCCACTGGGCCATGGCCAGGGGCATGCTGGCATAGCCGCCGGCGTTGATGCCGGAGTTGATATAGACCCGTACCATGGGGATGGTAAAAATCAAGACAAATCCGGCGCCGAGCAGAATGGCGCTGGATTCCCGAATGGCCAGGGAAAGTTCCCTGGCGCTCATGCGGTGCAGGAAGAAGGTGACCACCACGACGAAGACCAGGATGGCGCCCGGCAGATAGAGCGGCTGGAAGGCGCCGCTGATGCCGGTGCCGAAAATATCGCTCCAGGACAAGGTGACGCTTTTGAGCCAAGCGCCCACCGGCAGTTGGGGCAGGCGCGTCAGCACCAGGACGATGGCCACCAGCACATAGGGCGTCCAGGCCAAGACAAGATTCATGGGCTTTTTGGTGGTCAGGGCTTCGAGTTTGATTTCCAGGGCACTGACCCAGTTCGACTCCCATTCGGACTTGGGCGGGAAGTCCCAGGTGTCCTTGGGCAGCAAAAATCCTTTTTTGGCGGCCGTGGACATGATGGCCAGGCCGATAAGCGCACCCAGCAGGGAGGGGAATTCGGGGCCCAGGAAAATGCCGGTGAGCAGATAGGGCACGGTGAAGGCCACGCCGCCCAAAAGGGCGAAGGGCGCAATGGAAAGCCCCTCGCTCCAGCTTTTGTTGCGCCCGAAGAAGCGCGTCATCATGACGGTCATGAAAAGGGGGATGAAGGTGCCGGCCACGGCGTGCAGGGCGGCGCTCTGGGCCGTGATCAGCATCAGGTACTGGTGAAAATCGAGGCCGGCCTGGGCCAGCTGGGCAGTCAGTTGCGGGTTTTCGAGCCCTCCCTTGACCCCGATCAGGATGGGCGTGCCCACGGCCCCGAAGGTGACCGGCGTGCTCTGGATCATCATGCCGATCATGACGGCGCACAGCGCCGGGAAGCCCACCGCCACCATCAGCGGCGCGGCGATGGCGGCCGGCGTTCCGAAGCCCGAGGCGCCTTCGATAAAGGCGCCGAAGAGCCAGGCGATCAGCACCACCTGCACCCGCCGGTCGGCGCTGATGCTGGCAAAACCGGAGCGGATGGCGGTGATGGCGCCCGAGTGTTTGAGCGTGTTGAGCAGCAGGATGGCGCCGAAAATGATGAACAGGATGCTGGCGGTGATAAACAGGCCCTGGATGGTGGAGGCGAGCACCCGCGTGACATCCACTTTCCAGAGCGTGACCGCGATGACGGCCGCCACCACGTAACAGATGGGCATGGCGCGTTTGGCCGGCCAGCGGAATCCCACGAGCAGAACGGCCGCGGTCAGGATGGGCATGACGGCAAAGAAGGATTGCAGACCCAGGCTCATAATGTGTCTCCTTTTTCGATGTGTCGGTGGGACGGGCGCTCCGGCCCCCCGGTTTCGGTTGCGGGCTTTCAGCAAATAAAAAGGGTATGACCAATTTCATATAGGATTGTGGCAAATCCTGTCAATAAAAAATATTGATTTAAATTAGACATTTTGATAGGTAACAAGGTAAGCTGAGAAATAAAAATGGTTTAATGGTACTTAAATATTGGTAATACCAATATAAAATTAACCGCAAAGGCAGGAGGCTGCGATGAGCCGCAAGACGGTTGTAAAAGAACTCCGGAGAATCGCTGGCAACGAGAATGTTTTGACCGACAAGGCCGATCTGGCAACCTACGCTTACGATGCCGCGGTCCTGGACAAGGTCATGCCGGCGATCGTGGTGCGCCCCACCACCAGTGAAGCGCTGGGGCGGGTGGTGGGCCTTTGCAATGCAAACCGGCTGGCCCTGACCGTGCGCGGTGCCGGAACGAATCTGAGCGGCGGCACGATTCCGCTGCCGGGGGGGGTGGTGGTGGTGACCAACGGCCTCAACCGGATTCTGGAAATCAACACCGAGGATTTGTATGCCCGGGTCCAGCCCGGTGTGGTCACGGCCAGGCTGGCGGCGGCCGTGGAAGCGCAAGGCTTGTTTTATCCGCCCGATCCCGGCAGTCAGGCCGTGTCGACCCTGGGCGGCAACGTGGCCGAGAATGCGGGCGGGCTGCGCGGCCTCAAGTATGGGGTGACCCGCGACTACGTGATGGGGCTGGACTTCTTCGATGTGGACGGCGGGCTGGTGAAAACCGGCGGGCGCACGGTCAAGTGCGTCAGCGGCTACAACCTGACCGGTCTGATGGTGGCCTCCGAGGGCACCCTGGGCGTTTTCAACGAAATGACGCTCAAACTGATCCCCCTGCCCGCCTATCGCAAATCCATGATGGCGGTCTTCGGCACCATGGGCCAGGCCTCCGAGGCCGTGGCGGCCGTCATCGCCCAGCGGGTGGTGCCGGCGACCCTCGAGTTCATGGACAACTTCACCATCCGGGCCGTGGAATCCTACAGTCAGGCGGGCCTCCCGCTGGATGCCGGGGCCCTGCTGCTGGTGGAGTGCGACGGCCACCGCGGCCAGGTGGAGGAAGAGGCGGCCAAAGTCGAGGCCATCTGCGGGCAACTGGGCGCCACCTCGATCCGCGTGGCCCGGGACGACGCCGAACGCGACAAGGTATGGGAAGCCCGGCGGGCGGCCCTCTCGGCCCTGGCCAAGGTCAAGCCGACGACGGTGCTGGAAGACGCCACCGTGCCCCGCAGCAAGATTCCGGCCATGATCCGGGCCCTGGAGGAGATCAGCCGCAAATACGACCTGACCATCGGCACCTTCGGCCATGCCGGCGACGGCAACCTGCATCCCACGATTCTCACGGATCGCCGGGACGCCAAGGAGTGGGAGCGCGTGGAAGCGGCCATCGCGGACATCTTCGAACAGGCCCTGGCCCTGGGGGGCACCCTTTCCGGCGAGCACGGCATCGGGACGGCCAAGTCCTGTTTCATGGAAAAGGAGACCAGCCGGGCGACGATCCGCTACTCCCATAAAATCAAAGCCGCGCTGGATCCGAACAACATCCTCAACCCCGGCAAAATTATAGGAGAACGCCCATGACGCGTATGGAGGAACTGGCCCGCTTGATGCGGTCGCTGGAGGACCAGCTGGTGGTTTGCATGAAATGCGGCATGTGCCAGGCCGTCTGCCCACTGTTCGCCGAGACCGGACGCGAGGCCGATGTGGCCCGGGGCAAACTGGCCCTCCTGGAGGGGT
>CAYMQN010000241.1:0-5364 GCA_964392545.1 uncultured Desulfobacteraceae bacterium | reverse complement strand
CGCTCCACGCCCTCCCGGCGGATCCCGACGCGCGTCCGGGAGGGTTCCGCCTCAATCCCCGTCCGTATTGAAGCGATCCCGGCCTCCGCCGGAATGAGCTATTCGGGGAATTGGGTTGCCGGCGCAATCGATGCGGCACCAAGGCCGGAAAACATCGCGTCATGCATCTCCGGCCCCGGTGGGCCGACATCCTGTTAGCGGCTCATCGATACGCTCAACTGCCGGCCATGATCCGATCCCATTTCTCGGTCCACTCCACCTGATGCGAATTCCAATAGGATGGCACGGCGAACAGATAGCCGTCCAGTTTGCCGGTGGGATCGAAGGACGGCATCTGTTTGATTTTCTCGGTCAACTTGACTTTGGTGGGATCCAGGCTGGGTGGATAGTTCTGTGCTTCGGCAACGGCAATGGCGCAGTCGGGCTCGAGCATGAAGTTGAGCAGTTTCTGGGCCACCTCGAGGTCCGTGCCTTTGAGCACGTAGAGGTATTCCATCCAGGAGTAGGTTCCCTTGGGGGAGAGGTAGCCGATGGGATGCCCCTCCTGCTGCAACGCCGCCACCCGTCCGGACCAGGCCACGGTGGCAGAGATCTCCTCGTTGGCCAGCAGGCTCATCAGCTCGGCGCCGGAGGCCCAGTATTTTTTAATCAGCTCCCGCTGCTCGCGCAGGGCGCCCCAGATTGCGTCCAGATCGGTCATGTTGTTGGGGCTCTGACCGGTATAGAGGGCCGCATACCACATGTTGGTCCGGAAATCCCCGCCCCAGCTGCCGAGTTGGCCTTTGAGGTCCTTGTCCCAGAGGAGGGCGGCCCCAAGCTTCTCGGCCTTCTCCTTGCTGACGTGGTTGGTGTTGTAGGCGATGCCGGTCTGTCCCAGATCGTAGGGCACGGCGGAAAGCGTTCCGTTGGTGATGTCCCGCAGCGGTTGGATCATGGCTTTCATGACCAGATCCAGGTTGGGAATCTTGGATTCGTCCAACGCGGTGTCAAATCCCAAATCGGCGTAGCGCGCGTAATCGAAAACCGCGCTGAGATGGGCGATATTGAATTCACCGCCGGGTGGGAACGAGGCTTTTACGCGGGTCAAATAGGAATTCATATCGCCGAATTCACCGTCGATGACCTCGATGCCGGTCGCCTTGGTAAACGGTTCGAAAGCGTTTTGGCGAAACGCTTCGGAAACCACGCCCCCCCAACCGTCGAAGCGGATGGACTCGGCGGCCCAGGCCTCCCGCACGGCACCGGCGAAGGGCGATCCCATCAGTCCGAGGGAGGCTCCGGCAAGTCCGAGGTATTTGAGGAAATGCCGCCGGCTGATCTTGCCGCTGCGATACGCCTCGTATACCCGATCCAGTTTGTCTTTCGTTACAGTGGCCATGGGTTGCTCCTTTCGCCTGTTGGTTGTTGGGTCATGGTTTCACCTTGGAAAATTTGCGGGAGAGATAACCGGCCAAGAGCGGGGTGGCCACGGTCAGGACGATCATGACCGCCCCCAGGGCGTTGATCTCGGGGCTGATGGAATTGCGCAGCATGCTGAAAATCTTGACCGGCACGGTCTGGTTTTGGGCCGTGGCCCAAAAGAGGGTGGCCGTGATGTCGTCGAAGGAAATTGTGAAGGAAAACAGGGCCCCGGCCAGCACCGCCGGCAGCAGCAGTGGGAAGGTCACCTCCTTGAAGGTCTGAAAGGCATTGGCCCCCAGCACCTTGGCCGCCTCTTCGTATTCCTTTTTGATGC
Source organism: uncultured Desulfobacteraceae bacterium (assembly GCA_964392545.1). Classification (GTDB taxonomy): domain Bacteria; phylum Desulfobacterota; class Desulfobacteria; order Desulfobacterales; family UBA5852; genus JABZFP01. The sequence goes on along the minus strand of CAYMQN010000241.1, from coordinate 3,629 downwards.
CCACCAGCCGGGCCTGAACGATGAGCAGCACATAGGGCAGGGTCAGCACCACATGCCCCATCAGCAGCAGGGCGAAACTCTTGGGCTGCTGGAGCCAGCGCAGAAAGAGCAGCAGCGCCACGCCCAGCACCACTTCCGGGATCATGATGGGAGACAGCAGCAGGGTGTTGAGGGTGTTCTTGCCGGGAAACTCGAAACGGATGAAGGCCGTGGCGGCCAGGATGCCGATGAAGGTCGTGATAACGGCGGTCATCGATCCCAGGACGAGCGAATTCCGAAAGGCGTCGATGATGGAATCGTTCTGCGCCAGCCGGATGAACCAGCGGAAACTGAAGCCCTCCATGGGGAAGATGCCGAACTGCTTGGGGTTGAAGGCCAGCACGATGACCACCACGATGGGCGCGAACATGAAGACATAGACCAGAAAGGTGTAGAGACGGATCAAGGTCCATCCAAGTGAAAGGCGGCGCATGGCTCAGTTTCCCTGGAAGCTTTTGAAAATCTGGTTGATGCCCAGATAGCGGTTGTAGGTCCAGACGATCACGAACAGCAGGGAGAGCAGGATGGTGCTGATGGCCGAGCCGAAGGGCCAGTCCAGCGTACCGATGACCCGCTTGAAAATGAGATTGGCGATCATGTCGTTGCCGGGCCCCCCCAAAATCATGGGCGGAAGATAGGTGCCGGCGGTCAGGACGAAGACCAGCAGGCAGCCGGCGCTGACGCCGGGCAGGCTCAAGGGCAGGGTCACCTCCCGGAAGGCCTGCCACTCGGTGCAGCCCATGCAGCGGGCGGCTTCGAGCAGGCTCTTGTCGATGCCTTCCAGGCTGACGTAGATGTTCAGCACCATGAAGGGCAGCAGGTACATGATCAGCCCCATGAGCACCGTGAACTCGTTGTAGAGCATGGAAATGGGGGTTTCGATCAGGCCGATCTTGAGCAGAAAATGGTTGATCAGGCCCGAATCCCCCATGATGTTGATCCAGCTCATGGTGCGGATGATGAAGCTGATCCAGAACGGCAGCATGATAAGGAGCAGGTAGACCTGTTTAAAACGGCTGGTGCTGCGATAGAAGAAATAGGCCGGGATATAGCCCATCACCACGCATAGAAAAACCGTTTCGAAGGCGATGCGGATCGTGCGGATCAGAATCTTGGGGTAGAAGAAATCTTCGAAGAATTTGGCATAATTGCCGAATTGGAAAGCCGGTATGTCGGCGCCGCTGGGCGCCCGCAGCCAGAAGCTGTAGACGACCACGAAGCACACCGGAATCACCAGAAGAAGAAAAACAGCGCTCATGGACGGGGCCAGAAGCGCCCATGGTTTCCAGCTGTCAGATTTCATGGGTGCCGCCCTGGGGTGTGGGGTGGATGGTCGTGAATGGTTTTCATCCTCTTATCGAATTACTCCTCAAAGGTCAAGGCGCGCCGAGGGGCCGCGTGCGGCAGGCCGGATGCAGCCGCCTTTTGGCAAACCCCACTGGAAGAAAAAGCGTTCGGCTAGCGGTGCCGGCCTTCAGGCGGCAGGAGTGCGGACAGTTTCCGGGCGGTCTCCTGGATCAGGTCGGCATAGGTCGCCTCGATCCGCGAAGGGTTTTGCTGCAGTACCGAAAAATCGAAGGAAACCGCCCCGACGCCGTCGCCGTTGACGGGGTCGCGCAATGCCGCCCCGATCGCCAACAGACCGGATAGATATTCTTCCGCACTCATGGCGTAGCCGCGGGCCTTCGCGCGTTGTATTTCAGTCAGCAGACGATCCTTGTCGGTGATCGTCTTGGCGGTGCGGCCGACCAGGTCGAGGGATGCGATCTTGGCGACCGCCTGGTCCTCGGGAAGACTGGCCAGATAGGCCTTGCCCAATGCCGTATTGTGCAGGCAGTTGGGGGAGACGTCCGGCAATCGGTAGGTCAGCGTTTCTTGCGCCTCCCGGTGATAGATGCGCACCAGGGCATCGTTGACCACCAGGGCCATGTCGATGCTGATGTTGCTCTCGCGGTGAATCCGGTCCACCAGCTCTTCGATCAACGCCAACTGGTCGGAGGCCCGCATCAAATTGGTGCACAGCACGATGGACAAAAGCGCGGGCCGGATCTCCTTGGTTTTCACATTTTTTTCAAGGTATCCCAGCTCCACCAGGGTGTTGATGTAGCGGTACGTCGAGGTCATGTTAAGGCCCAGGGTTTTGGCGATTTCACTCTGGGTCAGTGCGGGGGTGTCCCGGTTGAAAAGGGTCAGAATGCTCAGTCCCTTTTCGAGGGATTTCGAGAAATAGTATTTTCCTTTTGACATTAAGATTTGGGGTGATCTAATAATGCGCACTATTATAGGAAAAATATTACTATAATAGTTAAATGACAGGTTGCAAACCTGATGTCAATTCCTAATTTCCATTCAGCGATTGAGGATGCCCCATGCTGCAAGATGAAGCCCTGGTAGGGATCGAATTCACGCATTCGGCCGAGGAGAACCATGTCCCCCTCGCCGCGCTGGTCGATGCGCTGGCCGGCTTTCTGGATCAGGCCGGCGTGAAGGCCTGGGTGGGGGAACGCCTGTTCGACATCATCGAGACGGGCCCGGAACCCACCCGTCTTGCGCGGCTGCTCGCGGCCTGCGGGTATAGGGACGACCCCCGAGGCTTTTTCAGCAACCTGCTGACCCGGCTGGGCATCGCCGACGGCAGCGGAAAAATTGCCGTCAACGGCATCGAAATGCCCCACCTGCTGCTGATGGCGGTGCTGGAAGTCGTCCTGCCCGGCAACACGTTCATCTCGATCAAATCTACCGCTCAGCTCGAAAAGCTGACCAACGTTGCCGTGCCGGAAGCGGACCGGGAGGCCATGCAGAAGGTCATCGACACTTATCCGGTGCGCCTGTCCATGCATACCATCCGCCAGATGCGCGTTTCGGGCAACGTGTCCTACCAGTATCTGCCCTTCGTCGAGGAGTTGGATCCGGTGGGCCACACCAACACCTGGATCGGCCAGTTTCACCAGGGTCTGCTCGAACAGATGTACCAGAACCGGGTCATTTTCCTGCTCAACATGAGCTGTCCGGTCTACTGCCGGTTCTGCTTCCGCAAGCACAAGGAATCCCGCAACGAAACCAACCCCACGCCGGCCGAGGTGGAACGGGCCGTGGCCCACGTGGCCGCCTCCCCTTCCATCAAGGAAATCGTGATCACCGGCGGCGATCCCTTCATGAACCGGGCCAACATGGCCGCGGCCATCGACGGCCTGATGGCCGTCGACCATGTCCAGACCCTGCGGCTGGCGACCCGCTCCATCGCCTACTATCCGCACATGTTTCTCTCCGACGACGCGGGCCTCCTGACCTACCTCAAGCGCAAGAATCTCGAGCTCCAGGAGCACGGCAAACGCATGGAGGTGGCCACCCATTTCATCCATCCCGATGAAATCTCGCCCCAGAGTCTGCAGATCATCACCGAGCTGGTTCAAAACGGGATCGCGGTGTACGTCCAGACACCCTTTCTCAACGGCTGCAACGATCGGGGCCCCGAACTGGTCCGTCTGTTCAGCCTGCTGCGCGGCGCCGGCGCCGAACTGCACTACATCTACATTCCCTGCAGCCCGATCCACGGCAACAGCGTCTACTGGGCGCCCATCGACAAGGGT
>CAYMQN010000240.1:0-5374 GCA_964392545.1 uncultured Desulfobacteraceae bacterium | reverse complement strand
CGGCCCCTGGCGGCGTTCTCGCTCTCCTGAAATCCTCGACGTAGCCCAGCTACGCCTGCGGTTTCAGAATCGCTGCGGCCTTGGCCTGAACCGAAATCCACCCTTTCTGGACGGACACGATACCATATCTCCAAAAAGGCTTACGGGGGATCGGACCCGTTTGACAGAAGGGGCGCTGTTTTCAAGACGGTGATGGCGACGCCGGGCCTTGGGCCGGACGGCGCTTCCCGCCCTGTGAGCCCGAACCGTTTTTTTCGACCTGTGCCAGTAATGGGTAGCCTTCCACGGAACGGTTCGGATTCCCTTTTTTTGGGGATTCATGAGAAAAGGGGAGCGGAAGTAGGTCCGCGCGCAAAAAGACCAAGCAAAAATGTGTCCGCTCCAGAATTGAGGATTTTTAGTTCTGAGCAAGGCCGCACAAGGGTTTAGGGTGAGGCGTACTCAGGTACGCCGCAGCCGTAAACCCGCGGAGAACGCCGCTCAGGGCTAAAAAGACCGTTCCTAAAACGGACATTGGATAACAGGCTGGGGAGAAACAAGCATCAGGTCGAAAGGCAAGGCGCAGTCCGAAGCGAAAAGCGCAGCAACCATCAGGGTTGTGAGCAGTTTCGCGAGGGCTGCAACGCCGCATTTCGGCCTGAGGCGCCGTTTATCCCCAGCCTGTTAGCCGCCGATAGACGACATCCTGGCTTCGACCTTGCCGTGCCCGGCGACCAGACCGTGGGCCATGGGTTTGAGGCGGGCGCCTTCCAGAAAAACGGCGGCCAGTTCGGCATCCGAGGCCCCTGCGCGCAGGGGGGTGATCAAATCGAACTCCCGGTTGGACAGCAGGCAGGGGCGCAGTCGGCCGGCGGCCGTCAGGCGCAGGCGATTGCAGCTTTCACAGAAATGGTGGCTCAGGGGGCTGATGAACCCCACTTCCCCCGGTGCCCCGGGGAAGCGGAACCGCTGGGCGGGGCCGTCCTGGCAATTGCGCGCCACAGGCTCCAGGGGGGCGATCCGCTCCTCCAGGCGCTGCCGCACGGCATCGTTGGACATATAGGGATCGCCGGGCAGATTGGGGTTGCCCATGGGCATGTATTCGATGAAGCGCACGTGAAACGGGCGCTCGAGGGTCAAGGCGGCGATCTCATGGAACTCGTCGTCATTGATGCCCTGCATGGCCACCACATTGAGCTTGATGGGGCGAAAGCCCATGGCATGGGCGGTTTGGACGGCGTCCCAGACCCGATCGAAACGGTCGCTGCCGGTCAACCGGGCGAAGCGCTCCCGCTGCAGGGTGTCGAGACTGATGTTGAGTCGCCGGATGCCGGCTTCCTGGAGGTCCTTGAGAAGGGGGGACAGGAGAACACCGTTCGTGGTCAAGGTGATTTCCCGCAGGCGCTCCAACCGGTTGAGCTGTTCCAGGAAAGGAAGCAGATCGCGGCGCACCAGGGGTTCGCCGCCGGTGATGCGCAGCTTGTTGATGCCCAAAGTGACCCCGATGCGCACCAGGCGCAGGATTTCCTCGTAGCGCAGAATGTCGTGGTGGTCCATGCGCGGGATGCTTTCGCGGGGCACGCAGTAGACGCAGCGCAGGTTGCAGCGGTCCGTCACCGATACGCGCAGGTAGGTCAGTTTCCGGCAGAATTGATCCTGTAAGGCGGTTTCGAACAACGCCATATCCTTTCATGCGCCAGGCTTGATCCGGCAATGCCTGAAGCTTTGCGGAAGCGCCTGGAATCGTTCCCTCGGCGATGTGCGCCGGGCGCCGGGCGCCGGCCCGGACTATCCCAAAGTAAGGGGCTTGCGTGCCGGATGCAAGCCTGCTCAGGGCTGGGAAAAATAAGCCTGAACAGCGTCACAGAGACCCGGAATGGTGTATTCATCGGCGGTAACCGAGACTGTAAACCCCAGTTTTTCGGCGGTTGCGGTGGTAATGGGTCCGATGCTGGCCGTGCGCAGCTCGCGGATCAGCGCTTCCCGGCGCCCGGCGGGGAGCATGTCATAGAAGTTCTGAACCGTGGAGGAACTGGTGAAAGTGACCAGATCCACCCGGCCCGCCGCCAAATCCTCCTCCAACCGGTCGGCGCCGACGGCCACCGGGCGGGTGCGGTAGGCGGCGATTTCGTCCACATCGGCGCCCATCCGGCGAAGCTCCTGGGGCAGGATCGGCCGGGCCTCGGCCGCCCGCGGCAGCAGGATGCGTCGGCCGGCCACATCCTGGTCGGCAAAGGCTTCGATGACCGCTTCGGCCCGGTAGCTGGCCGGCAGGATGTCGCTGCGCAGCCCGTGGCGGCGCAGGGCCTCGGCCGTGGCCGGGCCGATAACGGCCGTGCGCACCCGGTGCAGGGCCCGAACGTCCTTGCCCAGGGCGAAAAGGCGTTCGAAGAAATAGTGGACGCCGTTGACGCTGGTGAAGATCAGCCAGTCGTAAGCGGCCAGGTCCTGGATCGCCGCTTCCAGGGGAGCGTTGTCTTGCGGTGGCACCACCTCGATGGTGGGGTATTCGAGACAGTTGGCGCCCAGGTCGTTCAGCCGCTCCACCAGATCGCTGGCCTGGGCCCGGGCCCGGGTGACCACGATGGTGCGGCCGAAGAGGGGCCGGGTTTCAAACCATTGCAGACGTTCGCGCAGGGCGACCACCTTGCCGATGACGATGATGGCCGGTGCCTTGATGCCGGCCTCGCAGGCGGCGTCGACAATCGTGGCCAGGGTGCCGGTGACGGTCTCCTGGCGGGGGGTGGTGCCCCAGCGGATGAGGGCCGTCGGCGTTTCCGCCGCCATACCGTGGGTCTGCAGCTTTTCGGTGATCAGGGGCAGGTTTTTGACCCCCATGAAGAAGACCAGGGTTCCGATGCCGGTGGCCAGGGACGGCCAGTCGATGCTCGAACTTTCCTTGGTGGGATCTTCATGGCCGGTGACAAAGGCCAGGGTGGAGGTGTAGTCGCGATGGGTCAGGGGGATGCCGGCATAAGCCGCCCCGGCCACCGCGGAGGTCACCCCCGGCACCACCTCGAAGGGGATCCCGGCCGCCACGAGCTCTTCGGCTTCCTCGCCGCCGCGCCCGAAAATGTAGGGGTCGCCCCCTTTCAGGCGGGCCACCACGAGACCCTGGCGGGACTTGTCGATGATCAGTTGGTTGATGCCGCCCTGGGGCAGGGTGTGGGCGCCGCCCTTCTTGCCCACATAGATCATTTCGGCATCGGGGGCGGCGTGGGCCAAAAGCGCCGGGGCCGCCAGGTAATCGTAAATGACCACGTCGGCATTGGCGATGCAGGCCTGGCCCTTGAGGGTAAGCAATCCCGGGTCGCCGGGGCCGGCCCCGATAAGATAGACTTTGCCGGGTGTCATGGGGTCATGTCCGTCTGTAGTGTGTCGAGAATGGTGCGGGCCCCTTTGTCGAGAAGCCTTTCGGCCAGCTGCAGGCCGATGGCCGATGCCTGATCGGACGGTCCGGTCAGGGTTTCCTTGATGATGGGGGTGCCCTCCAGCCCGGCCACCAGACCGGTCAGGGTGAGGGTCGTGCCGGTCAAGGTGGCGTGGCCGGCGATGGGCACCTGGCAGCCGCCTTCCAGACGGGCCAGAAAGGCCCGCTCGGCCAGAACGGTATGGCGGGTTGCGGCATGGTCCAACGGTGCGATCAAGGGGCTGATCACGGGATCCTCCCGCCGGGTTTCGACGCACAGGGCGCCCTGGCCCACCGCCGGGAGCATGACCTCGGGGGCCAGATACTCGGTGATGCGCTCGGTCATGCCGAGGCGTATGACGCCGGCCGCGGCCAGCACGATGGCATCCAGTCCCTCTTCGGCCAGCTTGCGCAGGCGGGTGTCCAGGTTGCCGCGCAGGGGGACGATGCGGGTGTCCGGGCGCACGTGGCGCAACTGGGCTGCACGGCGCAGGCTGCTGGTCCCGATCCTAGGGGCGGGCCCCAACGCCTTCAAGGAACGGCCCTGGCGGGCGATGAGCACATCCCCCGGCGCCTCCCGTTCCGGTACGGCGCCGATGCACAGCCCCGTCGGGATTTCGGCCGGCATGTCCTTCATGCTGTGGACGGCGATGTCGATGCGCCCGTCCAGCAGGGCCTCTTCGATTTCCTTGACGAAGAGCCCCTTGCCGCCCACCTTGGCCAGGGGCACGTCGAGAATCTTGTCGCCCTTGGTTTTGATGATCTCCAGCGCGACGCGGGTGCCGGGATGCAACATTTCCAGCCGCTGCTTGACGAAGTCGGCCTGCCAGAGGGCCAGCTTGCTGCCGCGGGTGCCGATGGTGACCGTGGGCGCCATCAGTGTCCGCAGCCCGCGCAGCTCGAGGCGCTGCACCCCCCGCAGGAGGAGGTGGAGGCCGCGGCTTTGACCGTTTCGCCGCCGGCGCCCTTGCTGAAAAAACCGCAGGCGGACAACAGGCGGCACACGTTTTTGCTCTGGCACGCCGTGCACTCCGGCTCCGGCTTTCCGATGACCAGATATTCGAAGGTCTTGCCGCAATCCTGGCAGCAGTATTCATAAATCGGCATAGCGTTCTTCTCCTTGACAAAGGGCGAAAGGGCGCGCGGCCCTTCGCGCCGATAATGGCTTCGGGCGCTTTTTTTACACGCCTTTGCCGCATTTGGCAAGGCGCTTCCACGCAACCGGACGCCCGGCGCTCATGCGTCCGGCAAGGGCTCCGCCTGTTGGGGGAAGAGCATTTGCTCCACAAGCTGACAGAGGATATGGCCCATGAGGATATGGGTCTCCTGGATGCGGGCGGTGGTATCCGCGGCCACCCGCAGCACCAGGTCCCCGGTCTCGCCCAGGGCCCCGCCCCGGCCCGTCATGGCCAGACAGTGCAGCCCCAGTTCCCGGGCGGCTGCGAGGCCGGCCACCACGTTGGCCGAGTTGCCGCTGGTGCTCAGGCCCCAGGCCACGTCGTCGCGCCGGCCGAGGGCCTGGACCTGCTTGGCGAAGATCTGCTCGAAGGCGTAATCGTTGCCGATACTGGTGATGACGGAGGTGTCCGTGGTCAGGGCCAGGGCCCCCAGAGGATGGCGCTCGATCTGGAAACGGTTGACGAATTCGGCGGCCAGATGCTGGGCATCGGCGGCGCTGCCGCCGTTGCCGAACAAAAGAATCTTGTGGCCGGAGGCCAGGCAGGTGGTCAGCAGATCGGCGGCCGCGGTCAGCGCCTCGACCTGCTCCGTCACGGCCTGGCGCTTGATGCGGATGCTGTCTTCGAGGATCGTCGTGATGATGTCGTGCATGGCGATGTCGCGGATCTCCTTTAACAGGCCGTGGACAAATGGCGCCTCGGGCCGCAATGCGGCGTTGCCTCCCTCGCGAAACTGCTCACAACCCCTGTGGTTGCTGCGCATTTCGCATCGGGCGGCGCCTTGCCTTGCGACCCGATGCTTGTTTGT
>CAYMQN010000239.1:3584-5380 GCA_964392545.1 uncultured Desulfobacteraceae bacterium | reverse complement strand
TTGCTTTCGATCGTCATGCGCTGCGATCCCCGAAGGCCTCAATCTTCCCCGAGGGAAAACCGCCAGGCACAGTACCAATCCTCCGGATGCGGATCCGGCGGGCAGCCGATGCACTCGGTGTGGATGCGCGGGTCGAAGGCCCGGGCAAAATAGGCATATTCCACCAACCCGGCCGATTTGCAGGGGTAGTCGTCCAGGCCCTTGCGCTTGCGGGCGGATTGGACCCGGCACTCGTCCATCCGGAAGATGAAGGCCCGGGGACCGTCGTCTTCGAAGGATTGGCGGTTGATGCGGCCATACACCCTGAGATTGAGGGCCTGCTTGAGCCCCTCCAGCCCCGGGGCCAGATCGTCGCCCAGGAAGCGGCGGATGGACCAGGCCTCGAAGGGCGAAAACTGCGCCCAGCAGGAATCGTTGCAGCGCTTGGCATCGTTCATCCCATGCTTGAACTCCACAGCCTGGAACCAGACCCCGTCGTTGGCCAGCCAGTTGAAGGCGACGTTGTCCAGCAGGGCCTCCAGGGTGTCCCCGGGCAAATCCAGCAGGGGTTTGGGGATCCCGTCCTCCACCTCGAAGTCCAGGGTCTTGCCCAGGCGCTTGAGTTGAATGCCCAGGCTGCGCTGGGAGGCCTCGGCCAGCACGTCATAGGCCAGATCGTTGGGGAGTTGGTGACGCACCTCGCCGAACCACATGGCATAATGCATGATGGTGCGGTGGATGTAGTCCATCACGAGGCGTGCTTTGTCCTTTTGGGTCAGATCGTCGATGCCGGATACCGTGTTCGATCTCATTTTAAGGGTCATTCCTCCTGGAGTTCGGCCAGATCAGCGTAGTGATCCAGCGCTTCGGGGTTTCGCAGGGCGTCCTTGTTGCTGACCGGTTGGCCGTGGATCACCTTGCGCACGGCCAGTTCCACCTTTTTCATATTCAAGGTATAGGGCACGTCCGGAACCGCCACGATCTTGGCCGGCACGTGCCGGGGCGAGGCGTTGGCCCGGATGGTGGCGCGGATCTTCTGCTTGAGGTCCTCGGTCAATGCCTGCCCGGGCGCCATCTGCACGAAAAGGACCACGCGCACGTCGTTCTTCCAGTTCTGTCCCACCACAACGCAATCGGCGATCTCCTCGATGGCGTCCATCTGGCGGTAGATTTCGGCGGTGCCGATGCGCACCCCACCGGGGTTGAGGGTGGCGTCCGAACGGCCGTACATGATCACCCCGCCCCGTTCGGTGATCGTGATGTAGTCGCCATGCCGCCACACGCCCGGATACATGTCAAAATAGGCGTCGTGATATTTCTTCATATCCGGATCGTTCCAAAAATAGATCGGCATGGAGGGAAAGGGTGCCGTGCAGACCAGCTCGCCCTGACGGCCGATCACGGGCTGTCCGGTTTCGTCGAAGGCCTCCACTTTCATACCCAGGCCCCGGCACTGCAGTTCGCCGGCGTAAACCGGCAGCATGGGGTTGCCCAGGGCGAAGCAGCCGTTCAAGTCGGTGCCGCCCGATATGGAAGCCAGCTGGAGGTCCGGCTTGACATGCGTGTAGACAAATTCGAAGCCCTCATCGGAAAGGGGCGACCCCGTGGAAAGCACGGCCCGCAGGCGGTGCAGGTCGTAGGTTTCGCCCGGCTTCACACCGGAGGCCTGCAGCGCGGCGATGTAGCCCGCGCTGGTGCCGAAGACCGTTATGCCCACTTCTTCCGCCAGCTCCCAGAGCGCCCCCGGATGCGGATGGAAGGGATTGCCGTCGAAAAGGACCAGGGTGGCCCCGGTGGCAAGGGAACAGGTCAGCCAG
>CAYMQN010000239.1:0-3574 GCA_964392545.1 uncultured Desulfobacteraceae bacterium | reverse complement strand
CGGTGGTAACCGTATCTATAAGCCAATTCCACATCATCCAGCCGCAGGTCGTAAAGTAGAAAATGGCGTCCTCGCGGGTCAGGTCGGTGTGCAGCACCAGCTCCTTCATCTGGTGCAGCAGGATTCCGCCGGCGCTTTGCACCATGCACTTGGGCAGTCCGGTGGTGCCCGAGGAGTACATGATGTAGAGGGGATGCTCGAAGGGCAGCGGGGCGAAGACGATGTCGCCGCCCCCATGCCCGCTGATAAAATCGTCCCAGAGCACGGCCTTGGGCACCGCGGCAATGTCCGGCGCCGGCTCGGTATAAGGCACCACGACCACCTTCGCAATGGTCGGCAGCTCCGCCAGGATGCGCTGGATGCGCTCCAGGCTGTCGATGGCCTTGCCTTTGAAATAGTAGCCGTTGGCGGTAAAGAGCACCTTGGGCTGGATCTGGCCGAAGCGGTCCAGGACCCCCTTGATGCCGAAATCCGGCGAGCAGGACGACCAGGTGGCGCCCAGGGAGGCGGCCGCGAGCATGGCGATCATCGTCTCGGGCATGTTGGGCATGAATCCCACCACGCGGTCGCCCACCGTGACGCCGCCGGCCCGCAGGGCCGCGGCGACCCGGGAAACGGCCTGATAGAGCTCGGCGTAGGACATGCGCCGCAGCGGCTGGTCTTCGCCCTTGAAAACCAGGGCCGTGCGGTCGTCCCGATAGCGCAGCAGGTTTTCGGCGAAATTGAGCCGGGCGCCCTCGAACCACCGGGCCCCGGGCATCTTGGTGGCGTCGTCCACCACCCGGTCCCAGCCGCGGGCGGCCCGGATCTCCATAAAGTCCCAGATGGACGCCCAGAAATCCGCAATGGCCGTCACCGACCACCGGTACAGTTCGTCATACGTGGTGAACGCCTTGCCATAACGCTCGTTGACGAACTGCATGTAGCGATACATGTTGCTCTGCTGGATCCGTTCTTCCGTCGGTTGCCAGAGCAGCTTGCCCATAAGCCTCTCCCTTCGTGCCGATGAAGGTTTTACCGGTATCGAAAACTTTTACAATCCCCTACAGGATTCCAGTCTCCACGTGGTCTTTGTCGTAATCGTGGTCGTAATCGTCTGTTCCACTATAAAAAACCGTCGATAACGACAACCGCTCCGCTATGCGTCGCTGACAACGACAACGAAAAACCTTCTCCAAATTTTTCCAGTCTCGATCTGCAGATACGGTGTCCGATTCAGAAATGAGGATTTTTGATTCTGATCAAGGCCGCACAAGGAGTTTGGGTGAGGCGTACGCAGGTACGCCGCAGCCCATAACTCCGCGGAGAACGCGGATCAGGATCAAAAAGACCATTTCTGGATGGACACTATTGTCCGTAGAGCACCGCCAGTATCCGCGCCTGCCCGCTCTTGGCGGCGATCAGATGCGGGGTCGTCGACAGGTAATAGACGCTGTCGCCGGGGTTCAGCTCGAATCGGTCGTCGCCGATCTGCATGGCGACCGTGCCGTCCAGGACATAGATAAACTCTTCGCCGTCGTGCACCGAAAGATCGCCCTCCGGATTTTCCTCCAACTGCACCATCAGGGCTTCCATGTGGCGCCCTTTCACCTCCGGAGCCAGACTTTTATAAGTGTAGAGTTTCTGGGCACCGGACCGTCCGGTGGAGCGGGAGACGACTTTCTGCTCCTGGCGTCGTGTAATGGAATAGAGCCGATCGCCCCGGCCGGAAACCAGCCGGCCGAAGGCGCTCTCCAGGGCCTTGGACAATTTGATGGCGGTTCCCAGTTGAGGATAGACTTCCCTTTTTTCGATCCGCGCCAGCAGGTCCTCGTCGAAACCGGTCAGTTTGGAGAGGTCCGCCAGGCTGAGCCCCTTGGATTCCCTCAGGCGCCGGATACGGGTGCCGATCTCCTCCAGACCCTCCTGGGCCGGGGTATCGATATCCCCGGTCAGATCTTCGAAATAATCCACGTTGATGTGCGGTTTCTCTTCCTTGGGTGTCATGAAATGCTCCTTATGGGTGGTCGGACTGGAAGCTGAACCAGTGTCCGTCCGGAAAGGGTAGATTTTGGTTCCTGGCAAGGCCGCAGCCGACGGGCGCCGGACGGCGCAGCCGTGGGAGCGGCAGCGATGCGTAGCCCGGCTGCGCCGAGGACCGACCGGAGGCGAGAACGCCGCTTGTCCGCCATAGGTGGTTCACCATCACCGGCGGCGGGCCAGAGGCCAAAAGATGCCCTTTCCGGACGGACACGACCTAGGCCTTGGGACGCAGGTGATCGGGAAGCACCGCCTTGTCCGCCCAGTCGGCGGGCAGCTTCTGATCCGGGGCTTCGCCGAAGCGCTCCTTGACCTTGGCCAGTCCGGGCCGGGCGAACTTGGGATGCCCCTCCTTCTGGGTGCGCCCGTTGATCACTGCTTCGCTGCGCAGGCGCTGCCCGGCGGTGCGCTCGATCTGGCGGCCCAGCCAGAGCACCCGGTCCACGTCGTAGCCGTGTTCGATGCCCATCTCGTCGATCTGCACCAGGGTGTCCTCGAGACAGACCAGCCCCACGTAGCGTGGATCGTTGTAATAGTAGTCCCCCGTGCCGGGCACTGGACAGTCGTCGAGAAAATTGGCCGGCTGGCCCCCCATTCCACCCAGCACCGCCTCGAAATGGGTGATCCCGGCCTGCAGGGCCGCGAGCACCGAAGCCGCCGCCACGCGCTTGGTTTCGTGAAAATGGCCAATGTGGACGCTGGTGTCCGGAATCGCGTCCAAGATCATGGAAAAGTAGCGGTAGACCTCGGGCGCCGAGGCGCTGCCGTCGTGGTCGGCGTGTTCGATGTCCGACGCGCCGATTTCCAGGAATCGCTTGGTGAATTCCACCGCATCCTCGAGCCTGGTGGCGCCCATGATCGGGCTGCCCCAGATGGTGCTCACCGTGCCGCACATTTGCATGCCGGCCTCCCGGCACTTGCGGATGGCGCGCTCGCACTCCTTCCAGTAGTCCGGCAGCGAGGTTCCCGAGTTGGCAAAATGGTGCTGCTCCTCGGTGGAAACCATCATCAGGCAGCGGTCGGGGCCGATGCCCCGTTGGTGCAGCTCGATGGCCCGATCCACGGATTTCTCACGGATGGTGACCGCCGTGATGCAGATGTCGTCATAGTTGATGCCGCGTTTGGCGCATTTCTTGCGAAAACGGTCGTCGCGCAGGTAGCCCAAGACCTCCTCCGCGTCGCTGAACTGGGGCATCAGGTAGGGGTTGCCCAGGTTGGTCACCTCGATGTTGCGGCATCCCGCGAAAATCATTTCCTCGGCGTAGAAGATTTTGGCACGGGTGGAGATGAATTTCTCCAGATGCTGAAAGCCGTCGCGCACCGTAATGTCGCCGATGGTCACCTTGCGCGGCATGCGCGGGAAGATTTTCCAATAATCGTATTCGGTCATTAGTGCCTCCTATCGTTTGGTCCTGGGGGCATTGGCCGGATTTGGCAACGTGCCCGTTGTCGGTTGAAGCAGATATAAATAGAGGGCCCGAGGGGTCGAGGGTTCAAGGGTCAAAACCTGAAATTCCCGAACGCCGGTTCCCCGATCTCCTTGAGCAGGCTGACC
>CAYMQN010000238.1:0-5434 GCA_964392545.1 uncultured Desulfobacteraceae bacterium | reverse complement strand
GCTTTTGGTTCCTGGCAAGGCCGCAGCCGACGGGCGCCCACAGGCGTAGCCCGGCTACGCCGAGGATCGACCGGAGGCGAGAACGCCGCCAGGGGCCGAAAGATGCCATTTCTGGAAGGGCACTACCAAACACTAAGCACCCCCGAGCATCCTTCAAATGGGCTCAAGTGTGTATTTTCAGCGGATTGATAATCAGAGATGGCCGATTTCGGCGGCCAGGATAAAGTCGCACTCGGTCAGGATGGTTGCAGTGAAGGGTGCAAGCGGATTTATCCGCCGAAGCCTTGGCGGAGGCGGAAGCCTTGGCGGAGGCGGATCAGGTGCGTTCCTCCAGCAGGTTGTCGAGCCAGTCGGGATCCATTTCGGGCACCGAGGCCAGCAGCCGCTCGGTGTAGGCGTGATGGGGAGGGCTCAAGACGTCCTTCTTGTTGCCCTTTTCCACGACCCGCCCCTGGAACATGACGACAATCTCGTCGGCGATGGCCTTCACGGTGGCCAGATCGTGGGTGATGAAGAGATAGGAGACCTTGAGGGCGTTCTGTAGATCCTGCAGCAGTTTCAGGATGCCTTCGGCCACCAATTGGTCGAGGGCCGAGGTGACCTCGTCGCAGATGATGAGCTCGGGATCGGCGGCCAGCGCGCGGGCGATGCAGATGCGCTGCTTTTCACCCCCGGAAAGTTCGGTGGGATAGCGGTTGATGTAACTTGCCGGCAGTTCGATCTGGTCCAGGAGCTCCAACACCCGTTTTTCCCGGGCCTTGGCATCCATGTCGAAATAAAACTGCAGGGGGCGGCCAATGATTTTGCGGATCTTTTGCCGGGGATTCAAGGCCGTGTCGGGCATCTGGTAGATCATTTGCAGTTGGCGCATGCTTTCCTTCCGGCGCGCGGCAAGCGCCCCGGCCAATGCTTCCCCTTTGAAGAGAATGCGCCCTTCCACAGGGGGCAGCAGACCGGTAATGACCCGGGCCAGGGTGCTCTTGCCGCTGCCCGATTCCCCCACCAGGGCGATCGTAAGCGCCCGCTTGACGGAGAGATCGATGTCTCGAAGAACCAACTCCCCGCCCGTGTAGCTGGCCGAGACATTCTCGACCTTTAAAACCAGGTCCTTTTCATAGGGGACGGGCAGTTTTCCCTCGTCCAGGCTCCGCACCGAGAGCAGGTCGCGGGTATAGGCTTCCCGGGGATTGGCCAGGAGCTCCCGGGCATCGTTTTCTTCCACCGTTTCGCCGTAGCGCAGCACCATGATGCGATCGGCCAGCTGGGCCACCACGGCCAAATCGTGGGTGATGTAAAGCGCCGCCGTATCGAACGATTCGGTGACTTCTTTGATCGCCGCCAGCACTTCGATCTGGGTGGTGACATCCAGCGCGGTGGTCGGTTCGTCGAAGACGATGATGTCCGGACGGCAGCTCATGGCCATGGCCACCATGGCCCGTTGGAGCTGCCCGCCGGAAACCTGGTGGGGGAAGCGGTAGCCGATGCGTTCCGGATCCGGGAGCAGAAGCTGCCGATAGAGGGCAATCGCCTGTTGTTCGGCTTCCTCACACTTCATCAAACCATGCTGGACCGGCCCCTCGGTATACTGACGAATGAGGCGGTGGGCGGGATTGAAGAACGCCGCGGCACTCTGCGCCACGTAGGCGATCCGGGCGCCCTTGACGCGGCGCAGGACGGTTTCGGAGGCACCCACCAGTTCCTGCCCGTCGAAGACCACCGATCCCGAAGCGATGCGGCAGCCCTGTCTGGTATAGCCCATGGCCGCCAGGCCGATGGTGGATTTGCCGGCCCCCGACTCGCCGATCAGGCCCAAAACCTGCCCTTTGAAAAGCGTCAGATCGACGCCCTTGACGATCGGTTTCCAGCGGCGCCCGCTGAGTCCCTCGATCACCAGTTGCTTCATGACCAGAATCGGCTTTTGCGACATTGTTCGATCCTTTGATGCCAACAGACCTTCGAAATATTTCCGTCATCCAAACCCGGCGGCGGAAGGGGTCATGTGCCGCCGACGGACGCTGTCTGAATATAGATTGCGGGACGGCTTCGTAAAACGTTCAAGATCAAGGCGTGCAAGGTTAGAGGAGTGAGGCGTACGCCAGGTACGCCGCAGCGACGAAAACCGCCGCACAACGCCGATATTGGGCGTTTTACGAAGTCGTCAATCTTCCAGACCGCTGGCGATGTGTAGAAACCAGTCCACAACCAGGTTGACGCCCACCGTCAGAAAGGCGATGGCCCCGGCCGGCCAGAGCGGGGTATAGATCCCGAAGGTGATCGCCCCGGCATTCTCGCGCACCATGCTCCCCCAGTCCGCCGTGGGGGGCTGGATCCCCAGCCCCAGGAAGCTCAAGGCGGCGATGAACAGGAAGACGAAACAGAACCGCAGACCGAATTCCGCCACCAGGGGCGGCAGGGCATTGGGTAGAATCTCGTGGCGCATCAGCCACCAGGTGCCTTCGCCTCGCAGGCGGGCCGCCTCGACGAATTCCATGACCTCGATGTCCATGGCCACCGCGCGCGACAAGCGGTAGACCCGGGTGGAATCCAGAAGGGCAATGACGATGATCAGGGCCGGTATCGAGGTGCCCACCACGGAAAGCACCATCAGGGCGAAGATCAGGGTCGGGAAGGCCATCAGAATGTCCACGACGCGGCTCAGGATCTGGTCCACCCAGCCCTTGAGCGTGGCGGCGAAAAAGCCCCACACCGTCCCGAAGAGAAAGGAGAGCAGCGTGATGGCGAAGGCCAACGCGATAGTGTTGCGGGCGCCGTATACCAGCCGGGTCAAAAGATCGCGTCCCAGATTGTCGGTGCCGATCCAGTGGTCGGCACTGGCCGGCGCCCATACATCGCCCACCACCTCGGTTTCGCTGTAAGGGCTGAGGATGGGGGCCAGAATCGCCGCGGCCACCATGATCAGGACCATACCGATCCCCACCTTGGCGCTGACCGGTGCTTGTCGGATGAAATGCCATGACGCCATGGGGATTACCTCACCGGGGGTTGCGCAACCGCGGGTTGCTCAGAATCGACAGGATGTCGGCCAGCAGATTGAGCAGTACATAGGTGCCTGCGAAAATGAGCCCGCTGGCCTGGACCACGGGAATATCCCGTTTGGACACCGAGTCCACCAGAAGCTGCCCCAAGCCGGGGTAGACAAAAACCACCTCCACGATCACCACCCCCACCACCAGGTAGGCCAGGTTGAGGGCGATCACGTTGATCACGGGGGAGAGGGCGTTGGGGAAGGCGTGCAGCACCACGATGCGCGCCCGCCCCAGGCCCTTGAGATTGGCCATCTCGATAAACGGGCTGGAAAGAATGTTGATGATGGCCGCCCGGGTCTGGCGCATCATGTGGGCCACCACCACCATGGTCAGGGTCAGACAGGGCAGCATGCTGGCATAGATCTTCTGCCACAACGTCATCTGGTCGTTGATATTGGAGATGCTCGGAAAGATCACCAGTTGCACCGAAAGAAGCGCAATCAGAATGTAGGCCACGAAAAACTCGGGGAACGAGATGGTGCTCAGGGTCACCATGGATATCGTGCGGTCGAAAAGGGTGTTGCGGAACAGCGCCGCCAGGATCCCCAGGCCCACGGCCAGGGGCACCGCGATTGCCGCCGCCATGGCGGCCAGGAATAGCGTGTTGGAAAAACGCCACCCGATCAGATCGGCGATGGGGCGTCCGTTGGCCAGGGAATTGCCGAAGTCGCCCTGCACAAAGTCTCCCAGCCAGGCGAAGTAGCGGATGTGGGGCGGCAGATCGAGTTTGAGCTCCTTGCGAAAAGCCGCCACGGTTTCCGGCAGGGCGTTCTGGCCCAGAATGGCTTCCGCCAGGTCGCCCGGAAGCGCCTCGACGCCGATGAAGATCAGCATGGAGATCACCAGGAGGGTCCCAAGGCCCATCGACAAGCGTTTGATCAGCAAGGAAACAAGGGGGTTCATCGTGTCTTTCCCACCTTGCCGCCGCCCACCGCGGGGAGCGAGGGGCGGCGGACGGTTTCACCTCAAGATTTAAACCACCAGCGCTCGGCGCAGCGGAAGCCGTCCAGCTCCCAGTTGGCGGCCAGGGGCCCGTGTTCGATCCTGTCCGTGGCCGCTGAGAGATCGGCGGCAAACATGGGCACCACCACGCCGCCGTCGTCGCGCACGATCTGCTGCATTTCCTTGTACATCGCTCCACGCCTGGTTTCGTCCAGTTCGGCCCGGGCGGCGACCAACAGCTCGTTGAAGCGCTTGTTTTTCCAGAATGTGTCGTTCCAGGAAGCGTCTTCGGCATAGGCCGTGCTGAACATCATATCCTCGGTGGGCCGGCCGCCCCAAAAGACTGCGCACCAGGGCTTTTTCATCCAGACGTTGCTCCAATAGCCGTCGTTGGGTTCCCGGACCACCTCGATGGTGACACCCGCCTTGGCGGCCTGCTCTTTGTACAGCACCCCGGCATCGAGGGCCCCCTCGAAGGCGGCATCCGCGCAGTGCAGATGGAAAACGGCCTGTTCCATGCCAGCCTTTTTCAAGTGAAATTTGGCTTTGTCCGGGTCATAGGTGCGCTGGGGCAAATCGTCGGCATGGTAGCGGTTGGCAGGGCTGATGGGATGGTCGTTGCCCACGGTGCCGTAGCCGCGCAGGATGGTCTTGACCATCTGCTCCCGGTCGATGGCGTATTTCATGGCCAGCCGCACGTCGTTGTCGTCGTAGGGCGGGGTATTGCAAAGCATGGCGAAGGTATAGTGCTTGAAGCCGTTCTGCTGCATGACCTGAATACCGGGCGAGCGTTGCAGCAGATGGACGGTCTTCAATTCGCAGCGGTTCATGACATCGATCTGGCCGGTCTTGAGGGCATTGGTGCGGGCGTTGACGTCCGCAATGCCGAGGGTTTCCACCTCGTCGAAATGGGCCCGGTCGGGCTTGAAGTAGTTGGGGTTGCGCACCACGAAGCAACGCACACCCGGCTCGTAATCCTTCAGGATGTAGCCCCCGGTGCCCATGCCGTCCAGGAAGTTGCTCCCGGCGGGGGAAATCGTCAGATGGTAGTCGCTGAGAATATAGGGGAAATCGGCATTGCCGCCGGTGAGGGTGAAAACCACCGTCCCTTTGCCGTCGGCCTTGATATCGGCGATGGGTTCGACAATGCCCTTGGCGGCGGATTTGGTGTTCTCGCCCCGGTGGTGGTTGATGGAGTAGACCACATCCGCCGCATCCATGGTCTTGCCGTTGTGGAACTCGACGCCCTTGCGCAGCTCGAAGACCCATTGTTTGGCGTCCGGCGTGGCCTCCCAGCTTTCGGCCAGCTCGGGGATGGGATTGTTCGCGTGATCGATCTCCACCAGCGTATTGCGGATCTGGCCCTGGTTGATGACCTGCATCATCATGTCCGTGATGGTGGCCGGATCCATGGAGTCGGTGGTCGCCCCTCCGGCCAGGCCGAG
>CAYMQN010000237.1:0-5435 GCA_964392545.1 uncultured Desulfobacteraceae bacterium | reverse complement strand
CCGCGGGAGTGACGGCGCATAGCCTTTTACGCTTCCATCAAGTTTGCCGCCAGGGGCCAAAAGATGCCGCTTCTCTGAATCGTAGAGAGAGTGTCCGTCCAGAAGGGGTAGCTTTTGGTTCCTGGCAAGGCCGCAGCCGACGGGCGCCCGGAGGCGTAGCCGGGCTACGTCGAGGACCGCCCGGAGGTGAGAACGCCGCCAGGGGCCCAAAGATGCCGCTTCTGGACGGACACTTCAATACCATTTGAGGTAGCGGGCCACCGTGAGGCCGATGATCACCCCTGCCAGGAGCAGGATGAGAACCAAATGCGCAGGGGTGAAGGATCGCATCGGGGGGCGCCTCGCATCAAAATTGTGGCATCCGGGCCGGTAGGGTGTTGCCGGACCTCGGCCCGTGAACGGTCCGCCGCCCTCCGGCATTGCTTGCGGTTTCCCGGCCAGGGCGGCGGGGGGTGGTCTAGGCTTTGTCCAGATCGAAGGCGCTGTGCAGGACGCGCACCGCCAGCTCGGCGTATTTTTCGGTCACCACGCAGGAGATGCGGATTTCCGAGGTGGCGATGAGCCGGATGTTGATATTTTCGCTGGCCAGGGTTTCGAACATGCGCGTGGCGATGCCGGAGTGGTTTTTCATGCCCACTCCGATGACCGAAACCTTGGCGATGTTCTGGTCCCCCAGAACCTCTTCGGCGCCGATCTCCCGGGCCACCTGCTCGCCGATGGCCATGGCCTGGGTGAAATCGGTTTCCGGCACGGTGAAGGTCAGGTCGGTCTGACCGCCGGAGCGCATATTCTGGATGATCATGTCCACCACGATGCCGGCTTGCGCGATGGGGGAGAAGACTTTGGCGGCCACCCCCGGCTGATCCGGGACCTTTTTGAGGGTGATGCGGGCCTGGTTCTTGTCGCAGGTCACGCCGGAGACCAACACCTTTTCCATGCTGGCGTCTTCATTGACCACCATTGTTCCCTCCTCATCACTGAATGACGATCGCACGTGCACCGCCACGTCGTACTTTTTGGCAAAGGCCACCGAACGGATCTGCAACACCTTGGCGCCCAGGCTGGCCATTTCGAGCATCTCGTCGTAGCTCACACGGTCCATTTTGCGGGCCTTGGGGCAGATGTTGGGGTCGGTGGTGTAGATGCCGTCCACATCCGTGTAGATCTCGCAGGTATCCGCCTTGATGGCGGCGGCAATCGCCACGGCCGAGGTGTCCGACCCCCCGCGGCCCAGGGTGGTGATGTTGCCGTTGATGTCGCACCCCTGGAAGCCGGCCACCACGGCGATCCTGTGCCGATCGACGAGCGCCTTGATGGCGTCCGCGCCGATGTTCAGGATGCGGGCGTTGCCGAAGGCGCAGTCGGTGACCACCTTGGCCTGATGGCCCAGAATGGATTCGGCGGCATAGTTCATGGACCGCAAGGTCATGGCCAGCAGGGCGGCCGTGGTCTGTTCGCCGGTGGCCAGGAGGACGTCCAACTCGCGCTTTTCCGGCGTGTCGGTGACCTGGTGCGCCATGCGGATCAAATTATCGGTGACCCCGGCCATGGCCGAGAGGATGACCACGACGTCGTTGCCGGCGTCGTAGGTCCGGGTCACGCGTCGGGCGACGTTGCGGATGCGGTCGAGGTCGGCGACCGAGGTGCCGCCGAACTTCTGTACAATTAGAGCCATAGCGTCCTCTCAGATGACATGTTGGAGCTCTTGTAGCAAAATCGAGGGCGCAAGTCCATATGCCGTCAGCGCCAGCCGGCGGCGGGTGTCGTCGAGGAAGCGGATGTCGATGGCCAGCCGGTCTGCGGGCATTTCCCCGGGCAGCCGCTCGGGCCACTCGATGGCCGTGACGGCCGGCGCGTCCATGAGTTCGTCCAGCCCGATATCGGCGGCGTCCGCCCCGGCCAGGCGGTAGAGATCGACGTGATGGAGCGGCAGACGTCCCTGATAGGTGTTGACCAGGGTGTAGCTGGGGCTGGTCACGTAGGTGTCGGCGGGCACCCCCAGCCCCCGGGCCAGCCCCTGCACGAAGCAGGTCTTGCCGCTGCCCAGATCCCCGGTGAGGGTGAGGACGAGATGGGCCTGGGCCAGGCGTCCGATGCGGGCCGCCGCCGCACGGGTGGCTTCAGGGGAATCGGTGACGATGGTGTGGGCGGTCGTGGTGGTCATGGAATGGGTCCTTCAGGCGACGGGGCAAGTACAAGCGGCGCTATCATCGGTATCGATACCGATACCGATGGCAGGTCTCGCCCGGCACTTGTTTCAATGGACTACATGCTAGGTGCCCTCGAGCAGGATGATCATTTCCCGCACGGCGGTTTCCATGCCCACCAGCAGGGCGCGGGCCATGATGCTGTGGCCGATGATGCAGGTTTCCACCTCGCGCATCCGGCCGATGGCGCGGGCCGTGGCATACCCCAGGCCGGCCCCGGCGGCGATCCGCAGCTTGAGCTTGGCGGCGATCTTGGTGGCGTCCAGCAGCCGGTCCTTCAGCCGCTCCCGGGTGGCCGGCAGGGCGTGGCCGGCATAGGCGGCGGTGTGGATTTGCACACCGTCGACGTTCAGGCGGTGGGCCAGCTTGATATGCTCGGGATCGGGGTCCGTCAACAGAAAGACCGGTATGCCGCTGTCGCGCAGGGTCGCGATGGTATCGCGGATATCGGCGTGGTCCAGCACGAGGTCCAGTCCGCCATCGGGGGTGGCCTCGTCGGGACGGTCGGGAATCAACACCACCTCGTCGGGTTTGACATCCAGCGCCATGCCCATCATTTCCGACGAGGGCGGCATCCCCAGCACGAAACGCCCCTGCACGATTTCTCTGAGAACCCGGACATCCCGGTCATTGACGAAGCGCCGGTCTGCGGTAAAGCGCACTGCAATGCCGCCCGCCCCCGCCAGTTCAGCCAGAACCGCGGCCGCGGCCGGGTCCGGCTGGTGATCGTTGTGCCGGCGGCGCAGCGACGCCACATGGTTCACACTCACAATGAGTTCCGGCATAGCGGTTCCCCTTTCTCACGCAAGCCGTCCGGCCGGGCGGCGTTCAGGCCCCGCTGGCGCTCGCCAGCGTTTGCAGCAGTGCTTCGGTTTGCGCCCGCATGCGTCGGTCGTCTTCCTCGGATCGTTCGTGATCGTAGCCGAAAAGATGCAGGATACCATGCACCAGCAGTTCGTCGAAATGCCGGTCGAAACCGATGCCGGCGGCCCGGGCTTCCCGGGCGCAGGTTTCCACCGAGATGACCACGTCGCCCAGCAGGTGGGGGGCGATTTCGGTGAAGGCCCCCTCCTGCAAGGCGAAGGCCAGCACGTTGGTCGGCCCGGTGCGTTGGCGGTACTGCTGGTTGAGGGCCGCGATCTGCGCGTCGTCGACGATCAGCAGGGACAGCTCGCCCTCAGGACAATCCAAGGCGTCTAAGATGGCCGCGGCCGTTTTCTTCAGCCTCTCGTTGGGGATCGCTCGCAGTTGCTGCTGATTTTCGATCAGAATTTCCATTGCGCGCCTTTTTTGGGACGACGGCCCCGCTTCGCCTTTCCGGGTATTCGATGCGGTGGTGATGGATGCCGTTCAAAATGGTGTTGAAGGATTTGGCGATGTTGTGGAGATCCCGCAGCGTCAACTCGCAGTTGTCCAACTGTCCGTCGGAGAAGATGCGGTTGATCAGTCGCTGGACAAGCCCCTGGATCCGCGAGGGGGTCGGGTTGTCCAGCACCCGGGAGGCCGCTTCGACGACATCGGCCAGCATGACGAGCCCTGCTTCGCGGGTTTGGGGTTTGGGGCCGGGATAGCGGAAGTCGTCGATTTTGACGGCAGCCTCGCCTCTGAGCTGTTTGGCCTTGTCATAGAAATAATGAATCAGGCTGGTGCCGTGGTGCTGGCGGATGGTGTCGGTAATGGCTTCGCCCAACTTATACTGCCGGGCCAGGTCGGTGCCGTCCTTGATGTGGGCGATCAGGATAAGGGCCGACATGGAGGGGGCCAGTTTGTCATGCCGGTTGCGGCCCTCTTTCTGGTTTTCGATGAAATAGGCCGGTTTGCGAATCTTGCCGATGTCGTGGTAGTAGCCGCAAACCTTGGCGAGCAGGGGGTTGGCGCCGATTTCGGAGGCGGCGGCTTCCACCAGGTTGCCGACGATGACCGAGTGGTGATAGGAGCCCGGGGCTTCGATCATCAGCCGCCGCATGAGGGGCTGGTCCAGGTTGGCCAGTTCCAGCAGCTTGATGTCGGAGCTGTATTCGAAGAGCATTTCGATCAACGGCACCAGGCCGGTGGCGATGATGGCGGAGAGCATGCCGCCCAGAAAAGCGAAACCGCAGCCCCACAGGATCGTGGTCCAGGATTCGAAGCCGGCGTAAACCCCGATGGCCACGGCAAGGGCCATATTGAGCAGCCCGGTCATCAACCCGGCCTTGATGAAAACCCGGCGCTCGCGGCAGTCCTGGATCCAATAGGCGGCCATGGCCCCGCTGACCAGAAAGAAGATCAACGCTTCGAGGCTGCCGTGGAGGACGATGGCGGCCCCGATGGCCAGGATCACCGCGACCATGACGGCCGTTTGCAGGCCGAGGAACAGGCACACCAGCATGGCGGCGGCGCTCAAGGGGGTGGCATAGAACAGCGATGTGGCCTCGAAGGAAAACGGCGTGGTTTGGGCCAGGGTGCGCGAAAGGGAACCGGCCACCTCGGCGGTGACGAAAAAGGTGCACAGCACCACCGCGAGGAAAACGATATCCTTGTTGATCGCCTCGACACGCATCTGCTGTTTGTGAAACCGCAGAAGATAAGCCGACAGCAGCACGCAGAGCATGATCAGGGCGGCGCCCAGACTGCTGCGGGCGATGCGCTGGTTGCGCTGTTCCTCCTGTAGGGCGCGCAATTTGAGGGCCTGCACGGCGGTGACGCGCTCGCCTTCACGCAGCAGCATTTCGCCCGCCTTGATTTTGTGGAAGACCGGTTTGATTTCGGCAATCGCGGCCTCCCGCCGCTTCTGGGTTTCGTTGCGGTTGAGGGTGATATTGGGCTGCAGCAGGCCCTGGATCAGGTCGACGATCCGGTCGGCGTCGGTATAGCCGAGCTCCTTCAACATGGGCTGGCCCATGATGCGCGCCATCATCTGGGCCTCTTCCAGGTCGTAGAACTGGCGAAGGTTGTAGACCACCCGCTCCTTGTCCGTGCCGACGGTGTGCAGGAGGATGCCCTTCTCCGATTCGCGCAGAAGAATTTCCTTGTTGGAGACCACCCCGGTTTTGAAAATTTCGTAGAGAATCTGGATCATGCGGTCGGCGATGTTCTGGGAAAACGCGTATTCCACCAGCAGGGTGTAGATCTCGTCGGGAACACGGATGCCCAGGCTTTCCCCGAACCCCGTCTGCTTTTCTGCGAGCATTTGCTGGATGGAGGCGGCGTCCGCTTCATCTGCGGCAGCGGGGGCCGGCAGGGCGGGCG
>CAYMQN010000236.1:0-5439 GCA_964392545.1 uncultured Desulfobacteraceae bacterium | reverse complement strand
TCTTCATGGCCTTCATGTTCTTCATGGTGATGATGCTTTTTCCAGGGTTTTCCTTGCCGCTTTGAGCCTTCAGCTTGACGCTTGCGTAGATAGCTCCGCCTTTTGGGTTCCAACCCAAGTTGTCCATAAAGGCCCGAATTAGTACGCATAAGGCACAAAAATAGCCGCCGCGGACGTGGTATCGGACCTTGCGGGGAGAGCCCTTTCGTCTGCTTGATCCAGAGCCGTCCGCGGCAGCGTGGGCCACCTTCGCCGGATGGGATTTGATGCGTGTTAGCGGCGGGATAGGAAACCATTGGTAGAGACGGATATTGGGAAATAGCGCTCTCGAAAACAGGGGGCCCCGGGCACCTAAGCTTTTATCTTCTGTCCGATGAAATGCTGCAGCGCTCCGGCCAGGGGCAGCCGGATATGCGGCGGCAGGCTGTTGCGGTAGATCTTGCGGAAGGTGATGAAGATCCAGCGGTGCTCCAAGAAATTCCAGGCGGCGGCGATGTCCCAGAGGGGCGGGACGATCAGGGTGACGTCACCGCCCACGCGGTGGAGCTCCGCCATCAGTGCCTCGGGGTCCTGGAGGTGCTCCGCCACATGGGAGCAGACCACGCTTCTGAAGGCCCGGTCCCGGAAGGGCAGGTGCAGGGGATCGGCGATGACGAGGTTCGGGACGGCTTCGTGGGCCACGATGTCGGTGTTGATGCCGCCGCCGTCGGTGCGGCCACAGCCCACGTTCAGGTCCCAGGCGCGCGCATTGAAGATCCGCTGTTTCAAAATCCCGTAGCTCAGCCGGTTCAAGCCGAAGAGCAGCCCGCAGAAAAGGGCACATGCCGAAAGGATCGTAATGGTGATAATCATCATGGTGTCCAAGAGAAGCTCGAGGCCGGAAGGGAAGGGCCGCAAATAAAAATGAGAGAAGAGGGATCTTTATGGGGCCCATTCATATACTCACAACCGCCTTCGGCGGAGCTCTTATGAAAAAAGCGCCAAGCTAAAAACGTCAAGTTGAAAGGGGCTGCCTGCGGCAGCAGTGTCAAGCATCAAGCTGAAAGGGAAAACCGGAGCCTCCGGCTCGTTGGAGGTTGGCGGCTTGGCCTCTGGCCAAGTTCGGCTGGGGGCGGAACCTTCTCACCACCCGCTTTGCTCGAGACACAGGGAGCTCAGAGACGGTGGGATTGATTTATCTGAAATCGCTGAGACGCCGATTTCAGGAAAGCGCCTGCTCGGTGGCGTATCGCTTCAGCCATTGCGAGAATTCAGCCTCATCCATTTGCCTTGTTGCCAATGCCAATACGGCGCCGACCGCTTCTGCTTCGGGGGCCTCCAGATGCCATCCATGGAGATCGAGAAAAACATAGGCGGCAAGGAAACCCGTACGCTTGTTGCCATCCACGAACGGGTGGTCCATGATGATGCCGTAGGCATATGCAGCAGCGAGATCGAACAGTGAGGATACGCCATACGCCGCCTTATTCTGCGCTCGGGCGAGCGCGGATTCCAATAGACCGGCATCACGGATACCACGGCTTCCACCATGTGCGGCGATCTGCTCGTCGTGAATGGCTACGACAACGTCTTGTCTCAACCAATACCAGGTCACTTCCGGGCAAGCTCACGCAAGGCATTGCGATATTTAGCCATGCCACGCCTTGCCGCCTCCATTTGGGCCTCGAACTCCGGGTCGTAGGGTGAGATTGAATAGCCATCCGGCGTTTCCGTTAAAAAAACGCTGTCACCCTTTTGCACCTTGAGCCGGGCAACGGCTTCCTTGGGCAAGATGACGCCGGTCGAATTGCCGATTTGTGTTACGGTCGCACGCATGGGTTCGCCTCCTTTTTGTTATACCATAAATTATAACAACAAGGGGTGAGGGTCAAGCTGAGCTGCCTGCGGCAGCAGCGTCAAGCGTCAAGCTCAAAGCTGAAAGGGAAAAACCGGAGCCTCCGGCTCGTTGGAGGTTGGAGGCTTGGCCTTCGGCCAAGTCAGGTTGGCGGCCGAAAAGCCGAAAAGGCTATAAAAGCAAATCCGGTCATCGAAATCGCTTTTCGGCATTGGAGTCGACCACGATGCGGATTTTTCGGGAAGACCTGGATTCCGGATCGGGGTCCGGAATGACGGCTTTGGGATCTTTATGGGGACGTTCATCCATATATTCACAGCCGCCTTCGGCGGAGCTCTTAGGAAAAAAGCGCCAAGCTCAAAGCGTCAAGCTGAAAGGAAACATCGAAAACCCGATTTTCTTTTTGGCTTTTTCGAAATCGAAATCGGGATCGGTATCGAAATCGATGGTTTTAAACCCAAAGTCGCCTGAATTTCGTTCTGGTGCTTCTGGAACTTTTTCATCACGTTGCCGTTGGGTCTTGTTTTGATCGCCTCCGAAACGACATTCGTACGCGGCCTTGTTTTACGCTCAGCCGAGCATGGTCGCCAAGAGGCCGGCATCACGGATGCCGGGGTTCCACCATGTGCGACGCGGTAGCCGCCTCCAGCCACAGCTCCGCCTGGTGGATTCTGCGCCCACCATATTACAACATACTGTCATTACAATAAAATTAACAGAAGTGCAAGGAAAAGGCGTTACGCGGCAGCCTTTCAATCGCCCTTCCGGCAAGCGGTTGCGGCCCCGGCGAATGGCAAATGAATGGCCCCGTTGGCATGGCCCGGGCGTTCGTCGACGCGGCAGCCTGCCAACTTTACGGAACGGGGTTTGAGCAATATTAGCGCCGGGATAGGAAAACGTTCCTCAATCCATCTCCAGCCAGCTTTCCCAGAACTCCAGGTACGCCGCGTCCGTGTGCCGCCGGATGCGTTTCAATGCGGCCGCGGCTTCCTTGGGAGGGATCGGGTTCATTTCCAGATCTTCGGGGTTGCCGCGGTTCGGCGCCAACCGCCGCACTTCCTCCAGGGCCTGCAGAAAGCCCGGCAGGGATCGGGCCAGGACCTGGGGCTCCCAGGGGTGAACATCGTGCATGGCCGTCATGACCGGGGGGGCCTTGGCGCTCACATCCACGAAGATGGGGTCCCCGGTGAGATCTTCATGGCCGATGATCACCCACGAGGACGGCCATTCCCCCGGGTGCAATTTCAGCGTTGCATGCGCGCGCGCACGGTTCTGATGCCGCGCCTCGATTTCCGAGGCGTCGAAAAGGGTCAGCGTGCGGTAGCCGAGGCTGATTTCACGGTGCTTTACCTTGGCCAGGGTTTCGAGGAGCGTTTTCATCAGGGTTTCCTTTCAGCCGGGATCCCATAGCCGAAACCGCCCACCAGCGGCGCTTCGACCGCGAGATCGCGCAGCGCCGGCGGCGGTGGTCCCTCGGCTGTCGATTGGGGCGACGGTGCTGGTTCCGGTAGATTCGAGTAGGGTTCGGGGCCGGCATCCGAGGCCGGCCGGTCGTCCGGCGCGGGCGTGGCCGGCGGCGTCGGCCGGTGTTCAGGGTCGTCGAAGAGCTTGATGCGCCCCTCGTTTATGGTATCGATGGCCTGCTGCTTTTCCTCGTAGAGGGCCTGGGCGTCCAGGGGCTGTGCCACCACCCGGGGACGCAGGAAGACATACAGGTTGGTGCGTTCGCTGGTCTTGCCCTCGGACCGGAAGAGCCAGCCGAGCATGGGGATATCCCCGAGGAAGGGGATTTTGTACTCGGTTACGGAGCTGTTTTCCCCGATCAGACCGCCGATCACCACGGTGCTCCGGTCCCGCACCAGCACCGTGGTGCTGAGGGAACGGTTGAGGGTGGTGGGGCGGAAGTCGGTGGTGGACTCCAGAGCCGAGATCTCCTGCTCGATGGCCAGGCGCACGAGGCTTTCCTTGGTGATCTGGGGCGTGATCTTGAGGGTGGTGCCCACATCCCGGTACTCGAAGGAGTTGAAGGTGTCGTTGTCGGTGGTGGAGGTGGTGGTCTGGAAGGGGACATTCTTGCCCACGAAGATCTCCGCCTCCGTATTGTCGGTGGTCAGGATCTGGGGGGTGGAGATGATGTGGACGTCCTTGTCCTTTTTAAAAGCATTGACGATGGCGGAGAGGTTGGTGAAGCGCACCCCGGCGATCTCCACCTCCTCGGTGAAGATGCCGATGGCGGCGCCCGCCGGCAGGCCGGCCTCGCCCCCGAAATTGGCGAAATTGTCGAGATCACCGAACTGGGTGCCGCGGTCGCCGCCGCTGTAGCCGCCTCCCACGGCACCGGGCTTGCCGTCGATGGTGAGCGAGCCGGCGCCCTGCCACTGGACCCCCAGCTCGAAGTCCTTGCTCACGTCCACCTCCAGGATCACGCTTTCGATGTAGACCATGGCCCGGGGGATATCCAGCTTGGCGATGATGGCTTCCACGGCCTGGAAGTCGCTGCGGTCGGCGTTGACCACCAGGCTGTTGGTCGCCTGGTCGGCGGTGATGGTCACATTCTCGGAGATGACCGAAGCGCCCGGCTGGGCCGCCTTGCCCTCCTGCCCCTGCTGCTGGACGTTCTGCAGCACTGACGCCAGTTCCTCGGCCTTGGCGTATTCCAGGTAGACCACGTGGATGCGGTCCCCTCCTTCGGGCAGCATGCGATCCAGGGAATCGATCAGGCTGCGGGCCCGCTCGATATGCTCCTCGCTGCCCACCACCACGATGGTGTTGGTGCGTTCGTCGCGCACGAAGGTGATGCCGCTGGTGCTGCCGCCCCCACGAGGTGGGGCATCCGTCTGGAAGACGGCCCTGAGGGTGGCCTCCATGTCCTTGGCCAGGGCGTGCTTCAGGGGCACCACGGCCACGATCTGGCCGGCGCCGATGACATCCACGGCCTCGATGATGGTGAGCAGCCGCTGGATGTTGGAAGCCGTGTCGGTGATGATCAGCGTGTTCGAGGGGCCGTAGCCCAGAACCACGCTGGCCGGGGCAACCAGGGGCTTGAGGAGCTTCTGCAATTCGACTGAATTGGCGAAGCGCAGGGGCACGATCTGGGTGATCAGGCGATCCCCGGAGGCCGTTTCGGCACCGGGGGAAAGGGTGTCCACGCGCTTGGTGCGGGCCTCGCCGGCCGGCACGATCTTGGTGACCCGGCCCGCGTCCACGGTGGTGAACCCGTGCACCTCCAGCACCGACTGGAAGACCTGGTAGGCTTCGGCCACGCTGATGCGCGAGGGGGAGATCACGGTCACCCGCCCCTTGACCTTCTGGTCGATGATGAAGTTGCGGCCGGTGAGTTCGCTGATGAACTTGATGAAAACGCCGATCTCCACGTCGCTGAAATCGATGGCGACTTCCCGGGCGTCGGCGCCGGCCGGCGGGGCAGCGCCGTCTGTTGTCTGGGCCGGCACCATCGCGGGGGCCAGAAGCAGGAGTATGGCCAGCAGTGCCGGGATGAGTCGCCGTCGGTTCATTAGAAGTAACTGAAGCTTGAGGTTCATGGTCGCGTTTTGCCTGACGGTTGTTGGTTGTTTGTGAGTGTCATGCCGGACGTGCCAACTAAA
>CAYMQN010000235.1:0-5494 GCA_964392545.1 uncultured Desulfobacteraceae bacterium | reverse complement strand
GGTTGGTCGCCCACGACCTTCTCCAGCTCGACCATGGCCGACTCGAAATTCTTGGCCTCGTTGAAGGCGTAGATCAGCCCGCCGACCGCCAGGGCCCCGAGGGCCGCATCCGCCTTCAGGATGCCCTCGGCCACGCTGGCCAGGGGCGCCGCCACGGTCTGGGCCACGTCGCCGAACTGGCCGAACTGGCGGTTGATGTCCCGCACGGTCTTGCTCAGCCGGTCGTCGCCCTGGAAGATGATGGCTACGGTTTTTTCGAGATCAGCCATGCCGCCCCTTGCGCTTCTGCCGCTGGTTCATGTCCTCGTAAAACTTCCCCCAGAGCGCCATCTCGGTGTCGGTGCAGTAGCCGTGCGGGTTGAACTGGGGAAAGGCCTGGAACAGAAATTGCCCCGTCTTGTAGCAGAGACTTAGCGCGACCCTGACGTCGGGGTTGGCCCAGAGTCGCTCGCTTCCCCCTGGTCGCTGGCCCCGGTAAGCGTCAGGATCTTGTCCGTGACCCGCTTGAACGCATCGTAGAAGTAGCGGTGCATGCGCTTGGCCACGTCCAGGCGCTCGGTGTCGGTCATCGCGGGCGTGACCACGCCGTGGATGAAGGCCTCCATGCGCAGGGCGTCCTCCACGGCCAGCTTGTCGTTGAGCCCCAGGGTCTCCTTGACGGCCTCGCCCACCTTCTCGGCGTTGCCCGAGGCGATCTGCCCCATGACCTTGGCCAGATCCCGCCGCTTCTTGACGGCCTCCTGGGCCAGGCCCCACTCGTTGCCGTCCAGGCCGCGCACGGCGAAGACGGGGTCCTCGCCATCGCCGAACATGGCGGCCAGCTCGGGCACCTTGACGGAAGCGGTCCGCAACGCGAACCGCTCCGCCATGAACTTGCCAACGTCAAAGCCCGGCATCAGGAGTAGATCCTCTCGCCGGCCAGCTCGGCGGCAATGGTGCAGTCGGCGACAATGGAGCCGTCGGTCTCAAAGGTCTCGTTGACGCCGAGATACCCCTGGCACAGCACGTAGGGGTCGGCCAGGCGATCCGGGAAGAACTTAAAGAACAGGCTCTCGCCCTCCATGGACAGCAGAGGGTCGTTGAGCCCGGAGACCTTGGCGGTGAAGCTGCCCGCGCCGAGCGAGGTGGCCACCGAGCCCACGGCCGCGCCGTAGTATTCCTCGGAGTTGACCGTCTTGCTCTCCGCCGGCCGGGTGAAGTCCTTGCTGATCTGCACGGACGAGAAGCTCGGCACGGCATAGCTGCAGTAGACCTCCTTGGTGGCCGTGGTGCTGCCGGCATCGTCGGAGTGGATTTCGTCCATGGCGCTGCCGAAGACCACGTGGGCATAGCCCGCCACGCCGGCGGCCACGCTGAAGGGGTATTCCGTCCAGACCGGCGAGTTGTACATCTCGCGCTGGGAGCCGACGATCTGCTTGATCTCGTCGGCCGTAACGACCGCCGAGGCGCCGTCCGAATACCAGATCTGGGCGATCTCGATGGAGGTGGTGGGGATCCAGGGCGGGCCGCCGTCGGCGCCGCGGGTGGTCGAGAAGGCCGTGTGCTCGGCACCCTCGACCACGGCCAGGGCCCCGCTGCTGTTCACGGTGATGGACAGCTTCTGATAGTCGGAAGCTGCGGGCCGGGGGATCGAAAGGTCGGCATCGGCGGCGACTTCGGTTTCCACGCCGGCCAGGTAGACCTTGCCGGCCGATACGTCGACGACATCGCTGGACCCGCTGGCCGCGGCCGAGACCACCAGGCCGGAAATCACACCGTTGGGCCGCACCACCGGGGCATAGCCGCTGCGCTTGCTCCACAGGGCCACGGCGGAGTTGAACGTCTTGTTGTCGCCCGCGTCGGTGAGTGCGGTGTAGCCGGCCGGGCTTTGTCCCGCTTCGAACTGGAGAATAGGATCGGACATGATAACGCCTCCTTGGTTTAGGCCTGGGCGTAAGGGTTCCCGGCCTTGGTTCTGTAGACAACCTCGAACGTGGCGGCGGAGCCCGCGACGGTCTGCCCGCCGTCGGGATATTCCTCCGCCCCGCCCGATTTATAGACAATCGATGTTGCCATCCCGCCGGTGACGACGGTTTCGGCGTTCTCGGCGCTGATGGCCGTGATTTCGGAAGCCGCGCCGGCCTCGCTGATCACCTCGCCGCTGGTAAAGCCGCCCTGGATATCGCCGCTGGCCCGCCGGATCGTGAGCGTGCCGGCCGCGTCCCCGCCCAACCAGCTCCCGGAGGTGAGGTCCACGTCCACCACGTAGCCCGTGGCCCCGGAGGTGGCGCCGGTGATGGTATCGCCCACCTCGACTTCCTCGGACCCGCCGGAAAAGGTGAGCGTCCACTCCGTGCCGGTGAACGCCTCGATGATGTCGGCCAGGATCTGCTCCGAAACCACCGTGGGGTCGCTCGCGCCGTAGGCCACGAACCCGGAGACGGTGACCTCCATGGTGTTCTCCACCGTGGCGTTGCCCTTCTCGGAGTCCTCGCGTCCGGGGCCCACGGCGACGCCGGGCAGGTTCTTGCCAACGGCCTTGCCCTGGTAGGCGTTCTGGCCGATGTTGGTCTCGAACCCGGCGGTGGTGAGGATCTCGCCGGCGCGGACGTAAAACCCGGCGATGATCTGGGTGCGGATGGTGGTGCTCATGCGCGGCCCGCCTGGTCGAGGAGATATTTCACCTCGTGGTCGAGGTGCTTGTCCAACCGCTCGTTGGCCAGCTCGATAAGCCGTTTCATCGTGTCCGGGTTGGCCAGGATGTCTTCCACGCGGGGGCCGTAGAGTTCCTTGATGGGCAGGCGGTAGTGTTTCGGGAGCCGACCGTAGGCCGCCGGCGGCAGCTTGGGCCTGTCCGCATAGCCAACCCAGTCGTCATCCTTGCGCCAGAAGACCCCCACATGGCCCGAAGTCATTGTGGCGATAAAAGCATGCGGCAGGATGGTGCGCTGCCCGCCGGTCTTGACCAGCACGGACACGCCTTTTTTCGTCTGCCGCGTGCCCTTGAATTTGGACAGGGCCACCGGCTTGCCCGTGCGTTTGACGGATGCCGACATGTTGCTCCAGGTGGCCTTGTTGATCTTCACCGCGTTGCGGATGTCGGTCTTTTTCAAATTGAGCACCTTGGCGGCCTCGTTGGTCTTGTCCGTGCGCACGCCCGTGAGCGTCTTGTTGATGGCGCGGGCGAGGGCCTTGGTGGCGCCGTTGCGGATGCCGAGCAAAGTCGCCTCGATGTCCAGGATGTCGCGCTGGCTGATGTTCACCTGCATGGCTATCGCACCGCCGCCTGAATCGTGATGCCGTCGTTTTCCAACTCTTCCATCACGGTGTAGGTTGTCGTCGCCGTCACGAACGTGTCGCCCTCGGACACCGCCGCCACCTCGGACACCTGGACTTCCAGCGTCAGCACCTGCCCGGCCGCCGCATAGTCGAAGCCGCCCGGCTGGATCACCCGCTCGCTGTCCACCAGGATGGAGCAGGAAACCGGGTCGCCCCCGCCGGTGGGCGTGTAGGTGGCCGCCGTGCCGGCCGCGGTGAAGATGTCGGCCAGGCCGCTGGCGATGTCGTCGTTGAATCCCATGGCACCCTTGCTTGGAAGCCCTCCCCGGGCCGGTCCGGCACCCGGGGAGGAACCACTTTAGGCTCCAAATTGTGGAGCTTTAGGTCAGGATGGTGTCGTAGAACAGGCAGCCGGCGTCCGCACTGGTGATCTTGGGATCGAAGTACTCGCTGCACTCCACGACCCACTGCTTTTCCGCCTCTTCGTAGTAGCGGCGCACCGCGCGGTAGACGTCGCTCTCCAGCAGTTCGGCCATGTCGCCGGCGGCACCCTTCCAGTTGAAGGTGTACCCGGCGGCCGGCTCTTCCAGCGCGGGCTGCATGGGCGCGTAGTAGAGCAGGGCGGATCCCTTGGTGGCAGTCACTTCCCACAGGTCCACGGCGTTCCACTCGGTGCCGGCCACGGTCTCCTCGGCGTCGGTGTAGATCGAGGCGCCGATCAGGACCTCTTCCAGCTCGAAGAGGGCGGCCAGGGTCTTGGCCGTGACTTCGGCCGGGTTGCCCTGGGTGCCGGTGTACTTGATGCGGTCCAGCAGCTCGGGGGTTTTCTTGACCTCCTTGAAGGTCTTGGCCTCGATCATCAGCCGGTTCGGGTAGCGTCCGATAAGCTTGCGGACGGTTTCCTTGTTGTCGATGATGTCTTCGTAGAACGTGCTGGAGGTGTCGCCGACCCAACCGCCCGCAACGTCGTCCGTCGTGGTCCAGTTGCTGGTGTTCATGATCAGCGTGCTGAGGTCGTATTCCTTGGTC
Organism: uncultured Desulfobacteraceae bacterium; assembly: GCA_964392545.1. GTDB lineage: Bacteria > Desulfobacterota > Desulfobacteria > Desulfobacterales > UBA5852 > JABZFP01. The sequence continues at coordinate 1,207 of CAYMQN010000235.1, read as the reverse complement.
AGCATGACCGCGTTGGTGGCGAACCGCGCAGCGGCGGCCATGGGGTTGAGGGCCGCGTCGGCGTTGTTCAGCAGCTCGATGGGCACCGGGTGGCCTTCGGCCGTCTCCAGGCACTGGTAGGAATCCGTGGTGACCTTGTAGCCGCTGCGCCCGGCCTTGGCGCCTGGGCCGCGCTTGTTGGCCATGCGGAACCAGGCCGCCTTCAAAAACTTGTAGAAGACGTCCGACTGCTTCGGCACCGGGACGTTCGGGAAAACCCGGTCCGCGATGTACATGGGGTTGCGGTGCATGATGGAAATCGCCGTAAGCGCCGCATCCTGGTGTGCACTTTTGGGGGTCGGATCCATATCGATTCTCCTTGTCTATGAAAATTATGATGTTTGGGTGGGCGCTTCGGTCAATTCATCAACCCGCCGGCACGCTCCATTCGTTGACAATGAGCAGCACGGCACCGACATCGTCTTCGGCGCCGGATGCCTGGATGCAAACCCCGCGGGCAATATCGCCCTCGGTGTCGGCCGCATCGCCCTTGCCGTTGTCGGTTGCGCCGACGTATTCGGCCTTCACCTGCGCGCCGACGGCCACCGCGTCGTTCATCACCAGCTTGCTGGTGCCGGAAACGCGGACCACGGCCACCTCGCCGCTTTCGGGGGCGTTCTGCAGAATGCCAATGGGAAACTCCGTTGCGCTGTCCATCAGGTCGACCGTTGAATCGGACGCCTGGTGGACGAAGCAGTACTGGTGCGAGGAAAGATCCTCGGCCGCAACAAAGCTGATGTCCAAGCCGCTGAATTCTTTAGCCATGATAAATTCTCCTATTCAAAATGGTTGCCGGCTTAAAAAACGGGTGTCGAAGCCGTTGTGGGCGCGGCCTAATTAACCGTGCACTGCCCCCGGTAGCGCTCCGCCAGGGCCTTGTCCGAGGCCTCGACTTTGGCCAGGGCCTGTCCGATGGTCAAAGACGGATCGGCGGCCATCATTTCCTTGGCCTTGACCACCAGTTGACGGTCGGCCGTGCCGGAAACATCCGCCGGATCGCCATCCTGCCCCTGGGGCGGTGTGGCCTCTCCGGCCAGACCGGCCAGCCCGTCGGCCTTCTTCTTCTTCTCGGCCTCGTAGAAAGCCTTGAAGACATCGGCCGCCGCCGTGCCGTCCTTGATGGCCGTCATGGTGACGTCGTGATCGCCGTCTGCCTCCAGGATGGCCG
>CAYMQN010000234.1:0-5500 GCA_964392545.1 uncultured Desulfobacteraceae bacterium | reverse complement strand
GAAGCGGACATTCCGGACGGTCTGCACCATAAAAAAGACCGGCGTCCCGGCGATATCGGGGCGCCGGTCTTTTCTTCTTTAGTTCGGTCCCATCCCCTGAAAATATGGGGAATTCTAAGCGGGATCGATAAAAATGCCGATCCCGATACCGCCCCGACGCCGATCAGGGCTAAAAAGACTATTTCCGGAAAGACTCGACGCGCAGGCGGACGGCCCTGGCATGCGCCTCCAACCCCTCGATTTCCGCAAGTTCTATGATGTCGGACGCCTCTCGCTTCAGGGCCCCGGCCGTGTAGCGGATCAGGCTGGTCTTCTTGATGAAGTTGTCCACCGATAGCGCGGACGAGAAACGGGCCGTGCCCGCCGTGGGCAGAACGTGGTTGGGGCCGGCAATGTAGTCCCCCACCGGCTCGGGGGTGTGGGGGCCGAGGAAGACGGCCCCGGCATTGCGGATATGGCCCACCAGATCCATGGGGCGGTCCGTCATGACTTCCAGGTGCTCCGGGGCGATGCGGTTGGCCAGCGCGACGGCCGTGGCGAGATCGGGGACCACCATGATGAGCCCGAAGTCGCGCAGACTGGCGGCGGCTATCTCGCGCCGGCTCAAATGCGCCATCTGGTTTTCCAGCGCCCGGCGCACGGCTTGCGCGGTTTTGGTGGAGGTGGTCAGCAGAACGGCCGATGCCAGCGGGTCGTGTTCGGCCTGGGAGAGCATGTCGGCGGCGATAAAATCGGGATCGGCGGTTTCGTCGGCGACGACCAGGATTTCGCTGGGGCCGGCCACCATATCGATGCCCACCGTGCCGGCCACCAGCTTTTTGGCGAGGGTTACGTATAGGTTGCCGGGACCGACAATGACATCCACGGGGGGGATGGTATCGGTGCCGTAGGCCAGGGCCGCAATGGCCCAGGCGCTGCCGGCGCGGTAGACGGTTTGGATGCCGCAGGCCTGCGCGGCGGCGAGAAGGTGGGGATTGACCTCACCCTCGCGGGTGGGAGGCGTGACCATGACACGGCGGGGCACGCCGGCGATGCGGGCCGGCAGGGCCCCCATGAGCACCGAGGAAACCAGGGGAGTCTGCCCCCCTTGACCACCGGGGACGTAGATCCCTGCCGCATCGACCGGGCGGAACATCTGGCCCAGGAGAACGCCGTCCCGGGGGGTGTCGATCCAGGATTTGCGAAACTGCTGGCGATGGAAGGCTTCCACTTGGCGCACGGCGCGCTTGAGGGCGCGTTGGAAACGCCGGTCCACCGACTTGGCGGCGGCGCGCATGGCATCCGGGGGCACTTCGAGAGCCTCCTGCGTCATGCCCGGAGCGTCGAATTGGCGGGAATAGGCCAGCAGGGCCGCGTCCCCTTTGCGGCGCACGGCATCGATGATGCGCGTGACGGCCTGGATGTCTTTTTTCCGAAAGGACACACTGCGGCGGCCGATGGCTGTCAGCTTTTTTTCAGCGGCCTGGGACGGATAGCGGTATATGCGCATGTGACGGTCTCCCGAAATGGAAAAAGAAGATGCCGCATCGATGACTGCCGGACAACGGTCCGGGCGATCGAGCCTTTCCTATAAACGCTTTGGCGCGCACTGTCAAAAGATAGAGGTACGGCGCCATATTTCCATTGACATCTCCTGCCAGATTTGGTCATTTAACTATTTTTCTTTTTTTAATATGGACAACACTGAATCCGGAGGTCTTTATGAGCAGCCAGCGCATCTTCAATTTCAATCCCGGGCCCGCGGCCCTGCCGCTGCCCGTCCTCGAAGAAATTCAGGAAGGCTTTCTGAACTTCAAGGGGTCGGGCATGTCGATCACTGAAGTCAGCCACCGTTCCAAGGGGTTCGACGAGGTGATCAACGACACCGTGGAGCGCGTTCGCCGGCTGCTGCAGTTGGACCAGCGCTACCATGTGCTTTTCGTGCAGGGCGGTGCCAGCCTCCAATTCTGCATGGTGCCCATGAACGTTCTTCCGGACGACGCCTCGGCGGATTACATCGACACCGGCACATGGTCGACCAAGGCCGTCAAAGAGGCCCGCACGCTGGGAAAAACCGTGAAGGTGGCGGCATCATCGGAAGACAAAAATTACAGCTATATTCCTGAAGTGCTGACCCTGGATCCTCAGGCCGCCTACGTCCACATCACCTCCAACAACACCATCAAGGGCACCCAGTGGGACCGTTTTCCCGAAACCGGCAGCGTTCCGCTGGTGGCCGACATGTCTTCCGATATCATGAGCCGGCCTTTCGATCCGGCCCCTTTCGGGATCATCTATGCCGGCGCGCAGAAGAATATCGGCCCGGCCGGTGTCTGCCTGGTGATCATTCGCGACGATATGTTGGCGCGGGTGCCGGAAGCCCTGCCCAGTATGTTGAAGTACACCACCTTCAGCGCCAAGAATTCCATGTTCAACACCCCGCCGTGCTTTGCCGTTTATACGATGCAGCTCGTCCTCAAATGGATCGAGGAGACCATGGGGGGCCTGGTGGCCATGGAGGCCTTCAATCGCAAAAAGGCCGCGCTGATCTATGAGGTATTGGACGGGGGCGATTTTTACCGCGGCACCGCCGCGGCGGGCAGCCGCTCCATGATGAATGTGACCTTCAGGCTGCCCGGCGAGGACCTTGAAAAGCGCTTCGTCGCGGAAGCCCTGGCCAGCGGCTTGGGGGGCCTGAAAGGCCACCGTTCGGTGGGCGGTTGCCGGGCCTCGATCTACAATGCCGTGTCTCTGGAAGCGGTGGAAGCCCTGACGCAGTTCATGCAGGAATTCGCCCGCCGCAATGGGTGAATGCGGATCGGAGCTTTTTAAAATCACCTCTTTGCCCTCGATCTTGGTTTCGTTGCAATTCAAGTGATTTTATATTAAAAGATAACTATCGGTAATTTCAGGGTCATCTGGCATTAGGGGATGCGTATGGTGTAAGGGTCGTTTAATCCTCCGATGAAGGAAGCCGTGACGGCCGACCCAAGCGGCGAGGATCGGCGGGCCAGGGAGCGTCATCATGCAAAAAGCCTTTATTACCCGTGACAACAAGGTTACGTTTTCCTGCCCCCAGTGCAAAGGCATGCGGACGGTGGATGTGACCAAGTACAAAGCCCTGGAAAAGGCCGTCAAGATCAAGGTCCGCTGCCCCTGCGGGCATGACTATCCGGTCATGATCGAGCGCCGCAAACAGTTTCGCAAAGTCGTCAGCCTGCCCGGTACCTTCTCCCGCATCTTCAATGATCGAAGAGCCGGCAACGGTACCATGGTGGTCAAGGACGTCTCCCGCAACGGGCTGCAGATCAGGGTCAACGATTCCAGCTATATGAAGGCCGGCGATATCCTGGAGGTCGAATTCAAGCTCGACGACAACAAGCGGTCGCCGATCCGCAAGGAGGTCGTGATTCGCAAAATCGTGGGATACGATCTGGGGACGGAATTTACATCCGTCGATGCGGGCAATGCTTCCGATAAGGCGATAGGCTTCTACTTGATGTGATCCCCCACCGGCGGGCAGAGGTTCCCGGGCCCGCCCCTCGCTTCATTGGATTTCCCCCCTATCCCCGGGGCCGGCTGTATCCGGTTCGGGCCGGGATTCGAAATCGTCTGAACCCACAGACCCAGCGACGCGAAGAAGAGACAATGGACGCCGGTCGGGGTGATGCTGACCGACGCGTTTTAAGATAAGGGAGCGACCATGATCACCACCGCCAACCTGCGGGTTGCGCTGCAGAAAGGGCTGCTAAGGGGGCTGCGAGGGACCCTGTGGATGCTTAAAATCCTGGTCCCCTGTTCCTTTCTGACGTTTTTGATCGATGTCAGTGGGTTGCTGGCGCACCTCGAATTCGTGCTCACACCGGTCATGGGGCTGCTGAGCCTGCCGCCGGAGGCCGCCTTGCCGCTTACGGCCGGTCTTCTGGCCGGCATTTACGGGGCCGTGGCGGCCATGGCCGTGCTGGATTTCAGTATGACCGAGGCCATACTGATTGCGGTTTTCCTGCTCATTTCCCACAATATCATCCAGGAAGGCATTGTGCAGGCCCGCTCCGGCCTCAATTTTTTCAAGGCCACCCTGGCCCGGCTGACGGCCTCGGTGGTGACCGTGCTGTGTCTGGCCCGCCTGCTGCCCTCGGGCGGGGCCATTGCGGACGCGGCCGATCTGGCCGCCCCCCCGGCCGCGAGCGGCTGGCAGGGGTTGCTGGGGGCCTGGCTGTGGGACACGGCCCTGCTCAGCCTGCAAATCCTGGCCATCATTACCGCCATGATGATCCTAATGGAAGTGCTGCGGGCCGCGCGTGTCATCCCGGTGCTGGCGCGCCTGCTCCAGCCCCTGTTGACCCTGATGGGGTTGAGCCGGCGGGTGGGCATCCTGTGGCTTACGGCGGCGGTCTTCGGGCTGTCCTACGGTGCGGCTGTGATCGTGGAAGAAGCCCGGGAAGGCGATTTCGAAAAGCGCGAGATCGAAGGGCTGCAGCTTTCCATCGGCATCAACCACGCCCTGATCGAGGACCCCGCCATTTTTCTGGCCCTCGGCATTCCCGCTCTCTGGCTGTGGGTGCCGCGGCTGGTGGCGGCCCTTGTGGCCGTTCACCTCTACCGCCTGGGGTCCTATTGGCGGTTGTGCCGCCGCGATAAAACCGGTCGTTGGTCATTGGCCATCGGTCAGTGGTGGAAACAGATGCGTGTGCGATAGGCTGACGAAAAAGCCGGATGCGAGGCGGGCCCGCATCCGGCGTGCTGTATCCAATATCACGAGACCGGCATCCAGCCTTACTTGTACTGGACGCGCAGTTCCTTTTTGTTGATTTTCCCGACGCTCGTCTTGGCGATCTGATCGGTGATGATCACCCGGTCGGGCACGCCGTATTTGGGGATCGTGCCGCTGTCGACAAAGGTCATGTAGAAGCTTTTCAACTCCTCTTCGGACACCTTGCCCACATAATCGGGTTTGAGCACCACCAGGGTCAGGGGCCGCTCGCCCCATTTGTCGTCCGCAACCCCGATCACGGCAGCCTCGCTGACCGCATCGTGGCGGCTGATGATGTCCTCCAATTCCAGGGAAGAAATCCATTCCCCGCCCGTCTTGATGACGTCCTTCATGCGGTCGGTGATCTGCAGATAGCCCTCCGCGTCGATGATGCCCACGTCGCCGGTGTGCAGCCAGCCGTCCTTCCAGAGTTCCTCGCTTTTCTCGGGGTCCTTGACGTAGCCCTGGGTCAGCCAGGGGGTGCGCACCACCACTTCACCGGCCGACTGACCGTCATGGGGCAGGGGCTTGCCGTTGGCATCCAGCACTTCGAGGAGTACGTTGGGTACCGGCAGTCCGGTCTTGCAGCGAATGTCGACCTGCTTTTCAGCATCCCACGCCAGCATGTGGGGCTTCATGTTGGCCGCGGTTAGAATGGGACAGGTTTCGGACATCCCATAGGCCGAGGTCACGTTGATGCCTAAATCGAGGCATGCCTTGCACAGGCCGCGCGACATGGCCGATCCGCCGATGATGACCTTCCAGCCG
>CAYMQN010000233.1:0-5577 GCA_964392545.1 uncultured Desulfobacteraceae bacterium | reverse complement strand
TCGCACAGCTCCCGGGCATAGCCCTCGGGCAGGTTGAAGGTGTTGTCCACGAAGTAGACCCGGCGGAAACCGGCCGCTCGCCAGCGCTTCAGGGCGGCGACGACCTTTTCCGGGGCCCGTTTGCGGATGCGGGATCCCTCGATGGTGGGCGTGGAACAGTAGCTGCAAGCCAGCGGGCATCCCCGACGGGTCTGCACCGGCACATAGAAGGTCGGATCCTCGGCCAGCCGGGCATCGAACCAGCCCGGATCCGGCAGCCGGAAACGCTCCAGGTCCGGATCGAGCCACCGCGGCGCCTGGAGCCCCTGTCCCTTCACGTGGAGACCTGGAACGTCGGCAAGCGCTTTTCGCGCCTCGAGACGCGCCAACAGCATGGTGAAAGCGGTTTCCCCCTCCCCCTGAATTCCCATATCGGCGCCGGTGTAGTCCAGCAGGCGCTCTGGAAAGATGCTGTAGCCGGCGCCTCCCAGCACGACGGGAACCGGGCGAAGCGTTTGACAAACCATCACCACGTCACGGGCCTCTGCCACCAGAAAGCGCGGATGGAGACTGTCCTGATCGTCGATATTGCGAATGGAGATCCCGATCACCTGGGGCTTGGCTTCAAGCAGGGCGTTTTCCAGGTTGGGTCGCCAATCCTCGACCCCCATGAGATCGAGAAGCGTGACGGCATGCTCGGCCTCCGCGAGGGCCTCGGCCACACAGCCCAATCCCATGGGCAGCGTGGGCATGTTGATCTTCTCGGTATTGGCCGAAATCAGCAAGACGCGCATGGCAGGCTCCGTTTTGACCTAATTCTTGTTCAATCCTAACATGACTCCAACCCCACCTCCATAGCCTGATGCTTATCCAGGGCGATCGACTGTCTTCAAGGCGCAGGCATTCCGGCACGAAACGCTTCCTATGAACCGAATCTTGTTCAATCTGGTGAGTATTGGGCTGTATGCCGTCTTGCTCCACATTGCCGGCTACGATATCGGTCTGTTCCAGCAGGTCTTCTCGCAGCCCGCGGCGGAGGATGCCACTTCCGTCGAGATACGCTGGAACGACTGGGTCCTGGCCGATGCCGTCGAGATACCCTGCATCGCGCAAAACCTATCCGGCATCACCTATAGTCGCTGGAACCAAATGCTCTATGCCGTCAGCAATCACCCCACCAGGCTTTACACGATCGCGCTTTCCGGGGCCTGCCGGCGGGAAATCGAATTGACCGGATTCGAGGACACCGAGGGCATCGCTGCCATCGGACGCAACCGTTTCGCCATTCTGGAAGAGCGGCGCCATCGCCTGAGCATTGTCGTTATCGACGACGACACCATCCAAGTGGATCGGTCGGAGGCCCTCCATTGCCTGCCGCTTGAGATGGTGTCGCAGAAAAATAGGGGCCTGGAGGGTATCGCCTTCGATGACCGTTTGGGAAGGTTTTATGTCGCGCAGGAAAAACAGCCTCGACGGATTCGATCGGTTTACGGCTGGGGCCAAGGTCAAGCGCCACAGCAAATCTGCGTGGAAGGAAACCTTGTCCCCAACCGCTGGTTGATGCAGGATATTTCCGGACTTCATTTTGACAATGTTTCCAATATCTTATTTCTAATCAGCGACGACTCCAAATGCATGGTCGAAATGTCCCTCGACGGCGTTCTGCGCGGGTACGCGTCCCTGCGGAGAGGCGCCTGCGGCCTGCAGGCGGATATCCCCCAGGCGGAGGGTATCACCCTTGACGACAAGGGCGACCTCTACATCGTCAGCGAACCCAACCTGCTCTATCGCTTTATTCGTCGGCCCCGCCCTTCGACCAGTAAATTTACATAGGCCCCCAGAGATCAGCAGGTAAACCGGCCGTCATAGGTGCCCGGGTCGGCCTCCGGCGGGGCTTTGGACAAGAGCAAGCTGGCGCTGGTGCGCGCCAGGACCCGCATGGGCAGGCTGCCCCGGGTGCGGCGGTAGACATCGTGGCGCATGCTGGCACCCATCACCAGCAGGGCATCCCCGCCGGCCGCGGCGGCGATGGCCTCGGCCGGGTGGTCGCTCTCCAGTTGCACCATCCGGCTGGTTTTGCCGCAGCTCGCGAGCCATTTTCCGGCCTGGGAGAGGCAATGGTCGGCCCGGGCGGCCGCCGCGTCGTCCGCCCCGGGCGTACGCACCCAGCACAGCGTCACCGGTTGGGGCAAAACAGGCAGCAATTGCTGCAGCAAGGGAAACGCCCGCTTGCCCGCAGCCGTACCATCGGAGCAGACCATGGGCCGGCTCTCCGGCCCGCCTCCGCGCACGATCAGCACCGAGGCATGCAGGTCCAGGGCCAGCTTGCGGGTCGTGTCGCCCAGCAGCATCCGGCGCACCCGGCTGCGCCGCGGCGGGGCGACGATCAGGAGATCGTAGCGATGGCGGTCGATTTCCCGGTTGAGGGCCTCGACGAAGGAACCGAAACACGCGTGAAAGCCGATCTTGCGCTCCCGGGCCGCCGGGCAGGCAAAGGTGTGGCTGTGGGGCGTCTCCCGGATGGTGATGCCGGCGGGCAGCGGCATGAGGCCTTCTTCCGCGAGCTGTTGCGTCGCCGCCGTAAGCACGTGCAGGCCCCCGGACAGGCCCTCCCATTCGCCTGCCGGGATCTCCCGGCCCAGCGGGGGCGGAGTCTCCATGGCATGGGTTTCGCTGCGCACGGTCGCCACCGCCAGATCCGCACCGAGCTGCGCCGTCCAGCGGGCGGCAAAGCGCAGGGCCCGGCGCGATGTCTTTCCACCGTCCGTATAGACCAGAATCTTCATCGCGCATCCCGTCGCGGCGGCATCGCCGTCTGTTTCATGGGTTTTCCCCCAGGGAGGCCTCTTTCGGCGTCTGGATTTCGCGCCTGGACCGCATGCAGATGCGGGGCTGGACGCCGGCGCCGAAAATGGTCCAGTCCCCCGCCTTGAGCGCCGCGCACTCATCAAACACAAATACCGGACAGGCCGCGCAGATCGCCGGACAGAAATTCTCCCGCATGGCCTGCCGGATGGCGCGCCCGGTGGTGCGGTGCACATGGGTCTCGCCGGCATCCCGCAGCAGCCCGGAATTCTTGAGGGTCAAAAACACCTGATGGTGCACGCCGGCAAAGTAGAGCCCTCCGCCCCGGCGCTGAATTTCTTCCAGGACGATTTCCAGCACGTGCACCCCGCTGGCGTCCATGGTGTTGACATGATGCATCCGCATCAGGAGGTTGGCAATATCCGGATGCTGCCGCAGACGGCGCTGGAGATCGTCCAGAACAAAGGCCGCCGACCCGAAAAAGAGCGAGCCGTCGACCTGGACGATTTCCATCTGGCAGCAGGTGTCCTCGTGGTCGGCCACCTTCAGCTTGGCGGTCCCCTTGCCGGGGACCATGGCATCGATCCGCGGGTGGGCGGTGCGGGCCAGGTGAAGACCGATGGACAACAGGATGCCGATGTAGATGGCGAATTCGATGTTGAGAAGCACCGTGGAAAGAAAAGTGACCACCAACACGGCGGCATCGGAGCGCGTGGTGCGGATCGTGCGCGCGATGTCGCGCACCCGGATCAGCTCGTAGGCCACCACGATGAGCACCCCCGCCAGGGCCGCCAGGGGCAGCTTGGCCGCCAGGGGGCCGGCGGTCAAGGCCACGAGGGCAATCGCCAGGGCGGAAACGACCGCGCTCACCGGGGTTCGGCCACCGGCCCGGAAGTTGACCGCCGAACGGGTGAACGACCCGCTGCCCGGATAGCCGCTGAAAAAGGCCGCACCGGCATTGGCCAGGCCCTGGGCCATAAACTCGCGGTTGACGTTGAGCCGCTGGCGCGTCTGGTCCGCGATGGATTTGGCGATGGACACCGCCTCCACCAGGCCCAGGATGGCGATAGCCAAGGCCCCGGGCGCCAACTTGCCCGCCTGGGTTATGGTCTCCAGGGCGGGCACGTGAAACGGGGGCAAACTGCCGGGGATCGCGCCGACCACCTTCACGCCGCCCGCATCCAGGTCGAAAAGGGCCACAACCCCGCCCACCAGGACCATGGCCAACAGGGTTCCCGGCCAGCGGGGACGCCATTTCTTGATGGCCAAGATCACGGCAATGGTCAGAAGACCGAGCAGCAGGGTGGCCGCATGGGTTTGGTGCAGGCGCGACACGAGCGTAAATAGGGCCAAGAGCAGATGGCTGCCCTTCTCCACCGGAATCCCCAGGAGGCCGGGGAGCTGCTTGAAGGCGATCAGCACGGCCGCCCCGGCCGTGAAACCGAGAAGAACAGCATGGGAGACGAAGTTGAGCAGGTTGCCCAGACGGGCCAGGCCCATGATGATTTGAAGGACACCGATCATCAGGGCCAGGAAAAAGGCCAGTTCCAGGTAGGCGCCGCTGCCCGCCGGGGCCAGATCGCTCAGGGTGCTGAAGACCACCAGGGAAACGGCCGTGGTGGGTCCGGTGACCAGATGGGCCGAGCTACCCCAGAGACTGCCCAGAATCGTGGGCACAATGGAGGCATACAGTCCGTACTGGACCGGCAAACCGGCGATCAGGGCGTAGGCCATGGACTGGGGCAGGGCCACCACGGCCACGGTCAGGCCGGCCAGAAGGTCGGCACGCAAATGCCGGGGGGAGTAGTGCCGCAGCCAGGCCACGAAGGGCACGAGATTTTCAGGTCGGAAATGCATGGCCGCGCATTCGCTTGAAACGTGGCGGAAACACGCTGGGTTCGCTACAGCTCGAGAGCGGATCCATTTGTCATCCCCCGCGAATCGACTGGAGTACCGCGATCAGCTCCTCGGGTGCCGGGTGATCGGCGGGCCCCTCGGCATAATAGCGGTAGCGGAGCTTCCCGCCGGTATCGATGATAAAGACGCCGGGCAACTGCCGGACGTCGCCCTGGGGCTTTCCGACGCCGTGACCGCGCAGAATCGCCGCAACACCCTTAACGGCCATGCCTGGCGAAAGCAGCTTGCCCGTCGAAGCCTGCTTGAGGCCGAAGGCCCGGTAAAGCCTTTTTCCAGGATCGGCGATCATCTCGAAGGGCATATCGAACTTCGCCCTGAAATCCGCGGTTTCCTCGACCGTACCGAGCCCCACCAGCACCACCCGCGCCCCCAATTCATCGAACCCGTCTTTTCTACGGCGCAACTGCGCCGCCTGCTCGCGGCAGAACGGTCAGCCGTAGTGGCGCAAAAAGACCAGCACCAGCGGCCCGTCGGCCCACAAACGGCTCAGCCGCAGCATGGCGCCGTCCGCGAATTGCACCTCCCGGTCCCGCACTTCGGCCGCGTCGTCCACATCGCTTCCCATGGCAATCTCCTCCTCTGCATCATACGGTTGACCACTTCATGACGGATGGTCACAGGCCGCCAGGAATCAATATCATTCCTATATCCCCCGGGGAAAAAAGCCAAGCCCCCTGGCAACACCATAAATGCCCGCATCGAGGCCTCGGCAGTGCGCCTACGGGCACCGGGCTGCAGGTAGACTGGCGTTTGTGAAATTTGGATAGACGATCTGGGAATCGGCAAATAACGGCTACCCGTAATCCGCCGAAAGTGCAAATAGGAAGGCGGTATTTGAACTATTTTGAAAGCTTTTTCAGCATGATTTAATAGCAG
>CAYMQN010000232.1:0-5620 GCA_964392545.1 uncultured Desulfobacteraceae bacterium | reverse complement strand
GGCCGTGGGGGACGTCTCCGACCATGGGGTCCACGCCGCCCTTCTGATGGCGACGGCCAGAGCCTTTCTGCGCCTGCGCGCCTCGCTTCCGGGAAGTGTCGCGGGAATCGTTTCGGATGTAAACCACCACCTCGCCGTCGATATTGGAGACGGGGGGCAGTTCATGACGCTCTTCCTCCTCCGTGTCGATATAGCGAACCGTTCGCTGGAATGGGTGCGGGCCGGCCATGACCCGGGTATCTGGTATGATCCGCTGGCAAACCGCATGGTGGAGCTCAAGGGGTTCGGAATTCCTTTAGGCATCGATGCTTGCTTTCCTTATCGAGCCAACCGCCAAGCCGGGCTCGCCAAAGGGCAGGTCATCGTACTCGGCACCGACGGCATCTGGGAAACCCGCAATCGCGCGGGGCGCGTCTTCGGACGGCAGCGTTTCTACGATCTCGTTCGCCGGCATGCCAACGGCGATGCAGCATCCATCGTCCAGGCGGTCGTGGAGGATGTCGGTGCCTTTCAGGAGGGGGGCAAAGCGGAAGACGACATCACCATGGTGGTCATCAAGGTCCTGGCCGATTGAGGATCGGGTCGTCAGGCATCCACCCCGGCCGCAAAGCAATTTTTCCTCTTGCGCCACGGCGGGAACCACGCTATCCATATCCGAGTCGTTCGGCCCCAAAGCCTTGTCGCGCCCAACCGCCTGAATCCATAAGCATTGACCGCCATGCATGCCAAGCCACCCTCCAGCCAAAAGGACGAAAAACGCCGCCAGGCCCGTAAGCCGGAGCTCCGGAACCACCGTATCGAAATCAAGCTGGTGGGCGAACCGATTTACCAGTTCAAGCTGACCGACCTTTCCTCCCGCGGCGCCGGTCTAGTGGTCAACAAGGCGTCGCGCTTTCTAAAATTGACTGAGGTGGGTCAGGTTCTGGAAGTCAATTTCCTTTCGCCGCAGGGCGCTGAGCCCAGCGGCCGGTACAGGGTCGAAGTCCGGCATGTCACCGATACCGACTACGGCCATTACAAAGGCGTGCGCCGGGTGGGCGTTCGCATCCTGGAACCCCTCAAGACCTCCTGAAACCCATTTCGGCCTTAGGCGCCGTTTATCCGCGTCCTGTCAGGACGTGGATAAACAAGCATTAAGGTCGAAAGGCAAGGCGCAGCTCGATGCGAAATGCGCAGCAACCATCAGGGTTGTGAGCAATTTCGCGAGGGCTGCAACGCCGCATTTCGGCCTTAGGCGCCGTTTATCCGCGTCCTGTCAGGCCGCCCGGCGATAGGCATGGCCCCCCCGCAGCCCTTCCTTCGAGAACACGATCTGCCACAGCTGGTTGCGCCGGGAGCGGAAGCTGCCGGCGCAGGACAGCAGGTAGTAGGTCCACATCCGGAAGAAACGCTCGTCGTAGAGGTCTTTGATCCTGTCCCAGTTGCGGGTGAAATTGGCGTGCCAGGCCATCAGGGTTCGGTCGTAGTGAGGCCCGAAGCTGTGCCAGTCCTCGAGCACCAGGAGCCCCTCGCCGGCCGCGGCGATCTGCCGGGCGGAGGGCAGCATGGAGTTGGGAAAGATGTATTTGCCGATCCAGGCATCGGTGCCGTGCACCGAGCGGTTGCCGCCGATGGTCTGCACCAGGAGCAGGCCGTCCTCCGTGAGGCAGCGTCGGGCGACTTTCATGAAGGTTCGATAATTCCGGAAACCGACGTGCTCCAGCATGCCGATGGAGACGATCCGATCGAAAGTCCCCTCGAGCGCGCGGTAGTCCTCGAGGGCGATGGTCACGTCGTGTCCGCGGCAGTATTTTCGGGCGAAGGCCGCCTGTTCCCGTGAAACGGTCAGGCCCCGAACCCGGGCGCCGTATTGCTCCGCCGCCCATTTGGCAAAGCCCCCCCAGCCGCAACCGATGTCCAGCACCCGCATGCCGGGTTTGAGGTCGATCTTGCGGCAAATCATGTCCAGCTTGTTCTCCTGGGCCTGGTCCAGACTCTCGGCGCCGTCCCAGAAAGCACAGGAGTAGTTCATGCGCTTGTCCAGCATGGCGGCGAACAGCCGGTTGCCGATGTCGTAATGGCGTTTGCCGATCACCCCGGCCTGGGATTTGCGCTGGGCGTTGACGAGTTTGGCCTTGACGCCTTCCCACAGCAGGCGGCCCTTTTTGAGGGATTGCCGGTCCAGGCCGGCCCTTATAATCCGGTCGAAAAACTGGTCCAGGGCCGGGCAGCTCCACCAGCCGTCCATGTAGCTCTCCCCCAGGGCCATGGATCCGCCGGCCAGCACCCGGCGGTAGAAGTCGGGATGGTGCACGCGAATGTCCCAGGCCCGATTGCCGTCGATACGGATGTCCAACGGCCCGAAGATCTCCTCGGCCGCTTTTTGTGCGCCGGACTTCTGATCCGTATGCCAGAAATACCCTGTCTGCAACCCGTGTCTTGTTCCCGCCATAAAGTGACCCTCCCGGTCTTAATTACGATTTAGGCCTTCCCCGGTGCCGCTCAGTCCTTATTCTCCTCCGCAAACAAATCCGGATAGAGCTTCCTGGCGCAATCCGGGCAGATGCTGTGGGTGAACTGGACTTCCGAATGGTCGGCAATGTAGGATTCGATGCTGTTCCAATACCCCTCGTCGTCCCGAATGTTCTTGCAGGCCGAGCAGATCGGCAGCATCCCCTGCAGTTGTTTGACATGCTCCAGAGCGTTTTTGAGTTTCGTGGTCAGGAGCTGCCGCTCGATGGCATAGCGAATGGTGCGGATGATGGCGCTGGCGGAGGGATCGCCTTTGAACAGATAGTCCTGGGCGCCTGCCTGGACCGCCCGGAAAGCCAGGTCGTGGTCCTTGTGGCCGGTCATGATGATGGTCGGTATCGTGGGATGCCGTTCGTGAAACGCGATAAAGGTCTCCAGACCGAAACTGTCGGGCAGGGAAAGATCGACGACGGCCGCGTCGACCGCTTCGCGGGCCGCCAGGGCCACGGCCGGCTCCAGCCGCTCTTCGTGGAAGATGACGGCATCGATCTCCTCGGAGGATTTGAGCACCCGTTGCAGGAAGAAGAAATCGTCCGAGTTGTCTTCGACGACCAGCAGGTTGATGCGTTGTCGTTCCATTCACCCCCTCCTCCGGGGCAGCTTGACCAATTGAAGCCAGAACCCCTCGATCTGCCGCACGATCCCGGTGAACTGCAGAAAATCGACCGGCTTGGTGATGTAGCAGTTGGCGTGCAGCTTGTAGGCCTTGAGAATGTCCTCTTCGTCTTCGGAGGTGGTCAGCACCACCACGGGAATGTCCGTCAAAGCGGGATCCGTCCGGATGGCCCGCAAAACCTCACGCCCGTCCATGCGGGGCAGGTTCAAATCGAGCAGGATCAGATCCGGCGTGGGCCGGCCCGCGTAGTCCCCCTCCCCCTTGAGGTACGCCATGGCGGCCAGGCCGTCCCCCACCACGTCCACCGCCATCCGCACCCGGGAATCCTTGAGCGCTTCCAGGGTCAGTTCGACGTCGTCCGCGTTGTCCTCGACGAGCAGTACGTTGGCCGGCCGCATGGCATCCATGGCGGTCATCCTTTCTGTGGTTTGCGGGGCAGCGTGAAATGAAAGGTCGAGCCCCGCCCCGGCTGGGATGCGACCCAGATCCGGCCGCCGTGCCGCTCGACGATTTTCTGGCAAAGGGCCAGGCCCAGGCCGGTGCCCGGGTATTCCTGATCCGTGTGCAGCCGTTGAAAGACCAGGAAGATGCGGGCATGGTAGCGTTCGGCGATGCCGATGCCGTTGTCCTGGACGGCAAAATGCCAACTCCCCGACGCCTCGCGCACCGTGATGTCGACACGCGGGCGGGGGTTTTCATTGTATTTGACCCCGTTCACGATCAGGTTCTGGAAAAGGCTCAGAATCTGGCTCTCGTCGACGGCAAGGGTCGGCAGGGGGGTCAGGCCCACCACGGCGTCCTTTTCCCGCAGAAAGGATTCGAGATGCTCCAGGACCTTCTGCAGGGCCTGGTTGAGATCGGTGGGTCGGAACTGAGCGCCTTTGGTGTGCACCCGTGAAAGGACCAGCAAATCCTTGATCAGGGTCTGCATGCGGCGGCCGGCGTGCACCGACCGTTCGATGTAGTGGCGGCCCTTCTCGTCCAGGACAACCTCGTAGCGCTGCTGCAGGAGCTGGAGAAATCCCACCACCGAACGCAAAGGTTCCTGAAGATCGTGGGACGCCACGTAGGCGAACTGCTCCAGCTCCTGGTTGGATCGGCGCAGCGCGGCTTCGGCTTGCTTGCGCTCGTTGATGTCCTCCACCAGGCTCACGATCTGGAAAGCCCCCCCGTTGGGACTCTGCCGCAGGGAAGCGCTGATCCTGACCCACGTGAGGGTGCCGTCCTTTCTGCGGTAGCGCTTCTCCGTGAAAAAGGCCGGGATGCGCCCGGCCTTCATCCGCTGCAGCTCGGCCAGGGTTTCCGGCAGATCATCGGGGTGGCTGAGCTGCCGGAAGGTCATCTCCGGCTGCCGCAGCTCCTGTGCGGTATACCCCGTGATGCGGCAATAGGCGGCGTTGACGTGGAGAAAGCGGCCGTCCTCGTCGAGCAGGGCCATGCCGATGGGGGCGTGGACGAAGGCGTCCCGGAAGCGGCGTTCACTGTCCCGCACCACCCGACGCATGCGCTTGGTTTCGCTGATGTCAAAGTGGGCCACCAGCACGCGGCCCGTGCCGTTGTTCGGGAAAGGCGCCACGCAGCCCAGAAACCAGCGCTTCTTGTCCGGCGAGTGACAGGGGTATTCCCTGCGGTAGGGCGTCTTTTCACCGGCCAGTATTCTTCGGATGGCCGCGGCAAAAGGCTTGGCTTCGGCGGCGTGGGGGCCGGCGGCCTCGTCGCAGATTTTCAGGTAGTTGGCCCCTTCGGATACCGTGTCGGCCGAGACCCCGTTGCGTTCGGCAAAGGCCCGCCAGCCGTCGTTGACCATCCGGATGCGGCCCCGTTCGTCCAGGATCGCGATATTGCCCGGCAGGGCGTCGATGGTGGGCCGGACAAACCGCTCCGGCTCCCGACAGGGCTCCGCAAACCGATCGGTGTCGGCGGGCGCCGCCGGTTTCTCCCCGGGTTTGGGAGAGGCCTTGCTGTAGGAGGGTTTTTCCATCATGGCGATCCCGATTAGGCCCTGAAGGTTTTCAGCTGCCGGTGGTGGGTTGCCGTTTGAACCGCAGCCGTCTCACAAGCAGGATTTTCGTTTTTGAGACTTCTGCTAAATTTTAGCCGAAGGGGCGCTGAACGGTATCGGGCGAAAAAGGTATTCCGCTTTGCAATGAACCGTATTCAGGGAAAGACGGGGATGGACATCGGGGAAGCCGAGGCCAGAGGATGTCGTTAATGACCGGGGACCAGCGAACTTCCTGGCGGCCCGATTGCGCGGCTGTGTCGCCATTCGACGACGTAATCCGTTTTTGCCCGTCATGCCGGCGGAAGCCGGCATCTCCTTGGTACAACGGCATGACATTGTGAGAGATCCCGGCTTCCGCCGGGATGACGTACTAGGACAAATGCCTTTCGTGCAAATTGTGACACGGCCGCCTGCGCGGGCATGACGGCATATGGGCTCTGTCTTTGCCGCACCACTGACCGGTTTGAGCGTTGTCAGTGGAGCGCAGCGGA
>CAYMQN010000231.1:0-5683 GCA_964392545.1 uncultured Desulfobacteraceae bacterium | reverse complement strand
GGGCCAGCGCCAGGCGACACTCAGACTCCAGCCCGATCCAGATGTGGGCAGGAACGCCAACGACTCTTTCCAACCGCAGGGCAGTGTCCGGGCTTATAGCCATTATGCCCATGAAAATGGCGCTCAAACTGGGCGCCGGGCAATCCATGCGCTTGGCCAGCTCGTCCTTTGACATGCCCAGCTCTTCCAGCACTTCCTCGAGGTATTCCCCTGGAGGAACGGCAAGATCGGAATGGTCGTTCAGGTCAGCCATCATCAGTTTCTCGCCTCAAAGGGTTTCCGCTTCGCGGGCGTGGGTTGTTACGACCCACGGCCACGGAGTGGCCAACTGACGAGATGCGCAGCATCTCAACCAACGAGGCGCAAAGCGCCTCAACTCAACGGGTGCGAAGCACCCAACCTACAGGGCGCGCACGCGCCGGACCCACGGACACGAAGTGTCCATCAGTTATGAAGAATGAATTGAATGGCGCGTTTGTACTTTGCAAGGCGCTCAAAATCCCTATCCGTCGGGCGATCGATGCGCGACAGGTTGCAGTTGTCTTCCAGGTCGGAAAGTTTCACCCGCCGGCCGATTGGATCGAGCGCGGCCCGCCGCACGAAATCATCATAGGACTCGCCGGTTCGTTTGGTGACGGCATCGACCGCAGCGACAACCGCATCCGAGAAGCCTTCGTTTCTGAGATGCTCGAGCGGTGTGTCGCTGTCCTCGACAACGTCGTGGAGAAGCGCGGCAATCCGCTCCTCTGACGTTTCCAGCTTCAACATCACGCGCAGAGGATGGAGGATATAACCCGGCACTCAAGCGTTACGCAGTATCTGGTGGAAAAAGGCGGGTCGCTGGACGAGGCGCAGGAACTGACCCAGCATTCCAACAAATCGACCCTAAGAAGGCACTATGCGGCCGCCCGTATCGAGCGCATGCGGAAGGCCATGATGCGTGGCAAAGTTATCCCTTTTGGGGACCAGACGGGGACCGAAGGCGCCGGGAACCCTTGATTCTGTAGGATTTAGGCTGGTTTCGATTCCCATGCACTTCCGCCATTTTTTTGGTTACCATCGCGTTACCGCACCCCGCGGTCACCCGCCGTCCCCTCCCCCGCTCATCTGCACTGGTTCGCCATCACAAGGCAACCTTTATCCGGGCAATCCCTCCAACCATCCGCACAAAACGACTTTTGCCGTTTACCAAAGACAGCCCCGCACCGCGACCGCTGCATAAAATGGCTGAAATTAGCAGAGGTGCTTAGGCGATGCAATGTCGCTGACAAGACGGCAGCAGTTTGGCTGCTTGTTGGATTCCTGCGTTGCCTGCTCAGATCCCGGCATTCAAGGCGGTGCCGCAATCCAATAAAGGTCCCCTCTTCAACCCGACGCCTGTTTTTCCAAGCCCTGCGATGGGTTTGACATTTTTAATAATTCTTACTATCCAATATGTCAGCTTTCTTACTTTATTTTTTTTCTGATTTATATATTTAATTTTTTCTTTAATAATTACTTTATTATTTACATGTAATTTTTTTTTAATTTTTTATTGATTTCTTTAATTATTTATAATAAGAATTCTTACATGGCTCAAAAGAAGACATTTTCAACCCGGGTCGACGAAAACCGGATCAAGGCGCTCAAGCACCTGGCCGTTGATACGGACAAATCCCTGGGGGTGTTGCTCGAGGAGGCCATTGCCGATCTTGTGCGCAAATACGAAAGGAAAGGGATCCGATCATGACGCGCAGCATGGTGAAATCATGTGCGGGGCGACTGGAAGATGCTGATTTTTGTGCGTTTTACAACCAGGAGGAGCGCGATTTCAGGTTTCCCAAGGAAAAACGGCGCGCGGTGCGCTTCACGCACGAAGAACCCGTGGTCCTGGAAACACCGGAAGGCGACATGATCGGGGCCGTGGTGATGAATTACAGCCGCAGCGGCCTTTATTTCGAATCGGACCTCAGCATCCATGCGGGCGCCATCCTGCGCATCCGCAACGAATCGACCCTGGCGAAACCGGGCACGGGCGGCTGCTGCGCGGAAGTCCGCTGGACGCGCCGTCTCGCGGCCGACACGACCGAATACCAATACGGAACGGGTGTTCGCTATTGCTAGAATGCTTCGAGGTCAGCAGCCCCTGGCATGTATGCCAAGCCACCGTGGGGTGTCATCTGCAAGGCGATCCTGTCGTTCTGTACCAAGGCCCGCGGAGGGCCACCGTGCTCTCCCCTCCCCCAACATTTTAATGGAGAGATACCAGTGAAAACAGAAAATGGAGATCTCGACGCCGAAATGGGAATCGAATGCATTCAGTCTCTTTGCCTCAGCGAAAAATCCACCGAATGCATTTGTCCAAAATGCGGTGCCCGCCACAGGGTCAAGCTGTTGTGGACCGGGCGGGGCATTCCCCGCAAATTTTGTCCCATTTGCAAGCATTACTCAAACTCCATCAATGACGCCGATCCGTGCAATGTCAGCCCGTTGAGCGTTTGATTTCACTGGAAGGAAGGGTGCGGCGGCGGTCGCTGCCGGGCTTTACACGCCGGCCCGGACATCGATGGTGCCGCCGGGAGGGCGTCTATTGCGCCCAAACCGGCACGCTGCGGCCCACGGTCGGGTCGCGGGGATGACGTGTTCCCGGCTGCAAAAGTTTGCGGCTCCGGAATTCCGGAGCCGCTATGGAGGAAGGAGGTAAGATGAAAGCAATATGGCAGTTGCTTCCGTTGGTCTTGTAGAGACCTTGAAACCACAATCGTTACATTTTACCGCAATGCCCGTCCCGCCGGCCTTCTTTTTTGCCGGATCCTTCAACCGATCTTTTCCTTAAAAATTCCATCCCTTTGTTATATTTATATATTCTATTATATTCCAATTCGCTAGAAAAGTTCATAGCACCAAAAAAACCATTGCAAATTTATCCATTTTAGCCCATATACGCCACTTTGGGTTGGTTTTGATCCCTCAACGGCGCCTAGATCGAGGTATGGATTCGAATGGATGCGAATGCAGAAAATGCCCTGCCCCTCAGCATGGTCGCCGAAGGCCGGCGCGCCCGTATTCTCGCGGTGGGCGGTGTGGGTGCGCTGCGCCGAAGGATCCTGGAGATGGGCCTGACCCGGGGCACCGAGCTGATCGTTGAAAAATATGCCCCCCTGAAGGACCCCATCGAAATCATCGTCAAAGGCTTTCACGTATCGCTGCGCGTCGAGGAAGCGTCTCACATCAACGTCGAAATCCTGGAGTAGCCTGCCGGAATGCCGCAAGCCGAGATAACCATAGCCCTGGCCGGCAACCCGAATTCGGGTAAAACCACGATTTTCAACACCATCACCGGCACCCGTCAAAAAGTGGGCAACTGGCCGGGGGTCACCGTCGAAAAGAAGGAAGGCCGGGTCAAGAAGTTCGGCTATGACCTCAACATCATCGACCTGCCCGGGATCTACAGCCTGACCCCCTTCTCGATCGAGGAAATCGTCGCCCGGGACTATATTCTGGATGACTGCCCGGACGTGGTCATCGATATCATCGATGCCTCCAACCTTGAACGCAGCCTTTACCTCGCCACCCAGCTGCGCGAGCTGGGGCGTTCCAAAGTCCTTTTCGCCCTGAACATGTCGGATGTCGCCCGGGCCCGCGGCTTCAAGATCGACGCGGACAAATTGTCGGAACTCCTCGATGTGCCCGTCCTTGAAACGGTGGGGAATAAAAATCTGGGCATCGACACCCTCCTGCAGAGGGCCATCGAGATGGTCAAAACCGGCGCCGCCCCACCCCAGGGGCGCAAAGTGCGCTATTCCAAGGATATCGAAGCCGCCATCGGGGAACTGGAAACCCTGCTGCGCCCCCACGTTCTTGCCGAAGGGCTCTATGACCCGCGCTGGACTTCGGTCAAACTGCTTGAAAACGACAGTGTCGTCCTAAAACGCCTTAGAGCAACCCTTTCCGAGGACGTCCTCAGGCCTTTGCTGGAAAAGACGGATGATTTGCGGCGCACGCTTCAGGCGCGCTACAACGAAGACCCCGAGATTGTGTTGACCGACGAACGCTACGGGTTTATCGCCGGCATCATGAAGGAGGTCTTCACCACCTCCTCCCGCAAACGCATCGACACGTCGCGTCAGATCGATCTCGTCTTGACCAACCGCTTCGTGGGCTTCCCCATTTTCCTCTTTTTCATCTGGGCCATGTTCCAGCTGACCTTTACACTGGGCACCTACCCCATGGAATGGATCGACGCCGGCGTGGGCGGCATCTCCTGGCTGGTGGACAAGGCGCTTGCGGACAGCCTCCTCAAGGATCTCCTCATCAACGGCATCCTGGCCGGGGTGGGCAGTGTGGTCATCTTCTTGCCCAATATTCTCATCCTCTTTTTCTGTATCGCCCTTTTCGAGGATACGGGCTACATGTCGCGCTGCGCGTTTTTGATGGACAAGATCATGCATCTCATCGGTCTGCACGGCAAGTCCTTCATCCCCATGCTCATGGGGTTCGGCTGCAATGTGCCGGCGGTGATGGCGGCCCGCACCCTCGAAAGCGAGAAGGACCGCCTGCTGACCATTCTGATTACGCCCTTCATGTCCTGCTCGGCCAAGCTGCCGGTCTACATCATCCTGGCCGGCACCTTCTTCGGGGCCCGGGCCGGCACGGTGATCTTCATCATCTATCTCATGGGCGTCGTCATCGCCGTTGCCTCCGGCCGGCTTTTGCGCACCACCCTGCTGCGCGGCGCCGACGCGCCCTTCGTCATGGAGCTGCCGCCCTACCGGGTGCCCATGCTGAAATCCCTGTTGATTCACATGTGGGACCGCAGCAAAATGTTTCTCAAAAAAATGGGCGGCATCATCCTGGTGGGATCGATTGTCATCTGGGCGCTTTCCGCCTTTCCCCGCAACACGCCCTACCAGCATGATTATCCGGCCGCGGCCGCCCACGTTGAATCGGCCTTCAGCCAGAAAGCCCAAAATGCCGGCCCCGCCGAACGGCAAATGCTGGAGGCCGAAAAACGCGAGCGCTTGGCGGAAATCGAGCGTGCCGTGCGCGCCGAAGAGACCGCGCATTCTTTTATGGGAAGGATCGGCCAGGCGATTGCCCCCGTCTTTGCCCCCATCGGCATCGACTGGCGCGGCGGGGTGTCCCTTCTGGCCGGTTTCGTCGCCAAGGAAATCGTCGTCAGCACCCTGGGCGTGCTGCACGCCGTGGACGACGAAGGCTCCGAGGCCCTGCGCAGTGCGCTGGTGGCCACCGGCATGACCCCGCTCTCGGCCCTGTCCATGATGATTTTCGTGCTGCTCTACATCCCCTGCATCGCCACAATCGCCACCATCCGTCGGGAAACCAATTCCTGGAAATGGATGCTGTTCAGTATCGGCTATACCACCGGGGTGGCCTGGATCATGTCCTTTATCGTATACAACGGCGGCCGGCTGCTCGGCTTCGCCTAGCAGGCTGTGGCTAAACGGCGCCTTAGACCGAAATGCGGCGTTGCAGCCTTCGCGAAACTGCTCACAACCCTTGTGGTTGCTGCGCTTTTCGCTTCAGGCTGCGCCTTGCCTTTCGGTCGAATTCTTGTTTATCCACAGCCTGCTAACAGGCCGTGGCTAAGCGGCGCCTTAGACCGAAATGCGGCGTTGTCCCGTGCAACGGGACCGCGTTCCGCGTTGCGGGCGTTCTCGTCCGATCGCATGAACCAGGGTGG
>CAYMQN010000230.1:0-5720 GCA_964392545.1 uncultured Desulfobacteraceae bacterium | reverse complement strand
AAGGTGGACAGGTCGCGCAGTCCGTCGAGCGCTTGCAGGGATGCCGGGGTCATAAGAGAGTCTCCTGTTTTGCCCGTCATGCCGGCGAAAGCCGGCATCTCGTCGAGCTGATGGTATGAATATGCAAAAGATTCCGGCCTTCACCGGAATCATCCATGCAGAAGAAACCGGCCATGTCCCCAAGCGGCAAACCCAGCTGCGGTCACCGTCCGGTCATCTCGATAGCAATCCCGATTCCGATTTCAATCGCGATGGTTTAAAAATCGACGATACCGGTATAGTTCCAGGGCCTGATGGCCTTGAGTTCCGTCTTGAGCGCCGCGTCGATGGGCAGGTCGTCGATGAAGGCGGCCAGGGAGGCCCGGTCGATGCGGGCGTTGGTGCGGGTCAGGTCGCGCAGCAGCTCGTAGGGATTGGGATAGCCCTCCCGGCGCAGCACGGTTTGAATGGCCTCGGCCACCACGGCCCAGTTGGCCTCCAGGTCGGCGCGGATGGCGGCTTCGTCCAGCAGCAGCTTGTCCAGCCCCCGCAGCAGGGATTGGCCGGCAATGACGCTGTGCGCCAGGGGCATCCCGAGGGTGCGGGTCACGGTGGAATCGGTGAGATCGCGCTGCAGGCGGGAAATGGGCAGTTTGGCGGCCAGGTGCTCGAAAAGCGCATTGGCCACCCCCAAGTTGCCCTCGGAATTTTCAAAGTCGATGGGATTGACCTTGTGCGGCATGGTGGAGGAGCCCACCTCGCCCACTTTGATCTTCTGCCGGAAGTAGTTCAGGGAAATATAGGTCCACACATCCCGGTCGAGATCGATCAGGATGGTGTTGAGGCGCTTGATGCCGTCGCAGAAGGCCGCCAGGTAGTCGTAGTGTTCGATCTGGGTGGTCACCCGGTAGCGTTCGAGCCCCAGAACGTCCTTCACCAGCCGGTCGGCAAACGCCGGCCAGTCGATGTCCGGGTAGGCGATGTGATGGGCATTGAAATTCCCCGTGGCGCCGCCGAACTTGGCGCCGAAAGGCACCGCCTCGAGCAGCTTCAACTGGCGTTCCAGCCGTTCCACGAAAACGTAGATTTCCTTGCCCAGGCGGGTGGGCGACGCCGGCTGGCCGTGGGTGCGGGCCAGCATGGGAATCTCGCGCCACTCCCCGGCCCGGGCCTTGAGAACCTTCACGATCCGGCGGTAGAGGGGGCGCACCACCGTTTCCCAGGCTTCCTTGAGGGCCAGGGGGATCGCCGTGTTGTTGATGTCCTGGGAGGTCAGGCCGAAATGGATGAATTCCTTGCTGGCGTCCAGCCCCAGGGCCTCGAACCGCTCCTTCAGAAAATACTCCACGGCCTTGACATCGTGGTTGGTATCGCGTTCGATGCGCTTGACCGCCTCGGCTTCCTCCAGGGCGAAGTCCCGGTAGATGGCTCTCAGATCCTCGAAACGGGCGGCACTCACCCCGGCCAGGGGCGGCAGCGGCAGTTCGCAAAGGGCGATGAAATATTCGATCTCCACCCGTACCCGGTAGCGGATGAGCGCACTTTCGGAGAAATAGGCGGCAAGGTCCTGGACGGCCCGCCGATACCGGCCGTCCACCGGGCAAATGGCTTCCAGGGGGGAGAATTCCATGGTATGGTCGCTGTCTTTCCCGAAGCCGCCCTGATTTGCGGGACCGCTTCATCTGGTGATACACACGCAAAACATCGACAATGCTGTGACACCGCCTCGAAGGCGGGGATCCAGTTATTTCAGGAAGTTGTGGACTCCCGCCGTCGCAGCCGGGACGGCCTGGGACGTTTTACGAAGCCATCACCCAATCGAAAACAATCATCAGCTTCCGCTGAAACGACAAACAACTGAAGACGCACCCGCTATAGACTGCTTGTCGGCGCGGTGTCAAGAGAGGAGCAGCTTATGGCCACCCGCACCATCCCCCGCCGCAGCCAGATCTCCGACGACCACAAATGGGACCTGAGCCCCCTGTTCACCAGCGACGCGGAATGGCACGCCCTTTTCGACGAGCTGCAGTCGGCGCTGTCCGGCTATGACGCCTACCGCGGGCGCCTGGGCGAATCCGCCGCAACCCTCGCGGCGGCCGTGGCCTTCGACCTCGACCTGTCGCGCCGCCTGGAGCGGCTCTACACCTATGCCCATTTAAAAAACGACGAGGACCAGTCGGATCAGGCCTATCTCGGCAGGTACCAGCAGGCGGTCAGCCTCTTGACCCGGGCTACGGAATTGTCCAGCTTCATGCGCCCCGAAATCATGGCCATCCCGGCCGACACCCTGAGGGCCTGGCTCGACGGCGGCACCCTGGACGCCTACCGCTTCCACCTTGAAAAGCTGTTGCGCCACCGGCCGCACACCCTCAGCGAACCCCTGGAGGCGGTGCTGGCCATGAGTCGCGAAATGGCCCAGACCCCCCGCCAGGTGTTCAGCCAGTTGGACAACGTGGACCTGTCTTTCGGCACGCTCCAGGATCCCGCCGAAGGCGAGATCGAACTGAGCCACGGCAACTTCACGACCTTTCTGCAGCACCCCGACCGGGAGGTGCGCCGCACGGCCTTTTTCCGGTATTACGATGCCTACCGGCAACACCGCAACACCATCGCCGCCGCCCTGGCCGGGTCGGTGAAGGCCGACCTCTTCTATGCCCGCAACCGCAGGCACGCCACCTGCCGCGAAGCCGCCCTGTTCGCCGACGACATACCACCGGCGGTCTACGACAACCTGCTGCAAACGGTCAAAGCCAACCTGGCGCCGCTTTTCACCTACCTCGATTTCCGGCGGGAAGCCCTGGGCCTCGACGAACTGCATTTCTACGATACCTATGTGCCCATTGTGCGCGACGTGGATTTCAGCATGCCCTACGAGGACGCCGTGGCGACCTGTGCAACCGCCCTGGCCCCCCTCGGGGACGCCTACACCGGGATTCTCGCGGAGGGGCTGTCGGGCGGCTGGGTGGACCGCTATGAAAACCGCGGCAAGCGCAGCGGGGCCTACTCTTCGGGCTGCTACGATTCGCCCCCCTATATCCTGATGAACTACGATGCGAAGAACATCAACAGCCTCTACACCCTGATCCACGAGGCCGGCCATTCCATGCACTCCTACCTGTCCTGCCGCCACCAACCCTATGTTTACCACGGCTACACGATCTTCGTGGCCGAAGTGGCCTCCACCTTCAACGAGATCCTCCTGAGCGCCCACCTCCTGGAGCGCTACCGGGGCGATGCCCGGATGCGGGCCTACCTTCTCAATCGCGAAATCGACAACATCCGCGCCACCCTCTTCCGCCAGACCATGTTCGCCGAATTCGAGCTGCGGGTCCATGAAATGGCCGAGGCCCAGGCGCCCCTGACCCTGGACGCGCTCACCGGCACCTACCGGAGTCTGCTGCAGACCCACTTCGGCGACCGGCTGGTGCTGGACGACGCCCTGGCCCTGGAATGCCTGCGGATTCCGCATTTCTATTCGGCCTTCTACGTCTACAAATACGCCACGGGCATCTCGGCGGCCATCGCCCTGGCCACCCGCGTGCTGGAGGGCGAGGAAAACGCCCGCGAGCAGTACCTGAAATTTCTAAAGCTGGGAGGCAGCCGCTATCCCCTGGAAGAACTGGAAACGGCCGGTGTGGACATGCGCTCGCCCCAGCCGGTGGAGGAAGCCATTGCCCATTTCGGTCAGCGGGTGGAGGAGTTAAAAACGGTCTACGCCTCTCTGTAGAGGGGATTCAGGACCGGTTTTATATCGACCTGGTTATCCATAAAGTGAAAGTGGCTTTTTCGATAGGTGAGCTCCAGTGAACCATTCTATCCGCAGATTACACAGATGAACGCCGATAACGGCATAACTGCATATACACCGTCAATGAACGATCTTTTTAATCTGCGTTAATCTGCGTAATCTGTGGATCAAAAGCTTTTGTTTTGTGGATAACCAGGTTAATCGAAATCGCTATCGGGATCGTGTTTTTGATGGCTGATTGCGATTACGCTCCCGATAAGGTCGGGCCCGATACCCGCCATAAGGAGACAGGGTCCCCACCGCCCCCTGACCAATGACTATTGATTGCCATCGCGTTCCCGCGATGGCGGTCAATACGAGGCCAGCAGGGTCGTCAGAAACGTATAGACCCGGCCCACGGAGGACAGCTCGAGCCTTTCCTCGGGCGAGTGGGGGTTCTTCAGGTTGGGGCCGATGGAGATCATTTCCATCCCCGGCAGTTTGTCTCCGATCAGGCCGCACTCCAGACCGGCGTGGATGACCTCCACCACGGGGTCTTTTTCGTAAAGGCTGCGATAGACCTCACGGCAGCGGCGCAACAAAGCCGAATCGGGATCGGGCGCCCAGGCCGGGTGATGGTTCATGCGGGTTGCCGAAGCGCCGGCCAGGGCCGCCACGGCCGTAACACGCTCGGTCATTTCCGCCATGCGCGACATGCTGGAGCTGCGTTGGCTGCTGACGATCTCCAAGGCCTCCTGCTCGATGCGCAGGATGGCCAGGTTGCAGGAGGTCTCCACCAGGCCCGCCACATGGGTGGACATGCCGTGCACACCGTGGGGCAAAGCGTTGATCAGGCCAACGGCCCGGGCGGCACTTTCCGGCGTCAGGGCACGGTCGGGCAGGGGCGCTTCGATGATCTCCCAGCGCAGGGTGAGGCGAGGTTCGTAGCCGGCGTGCTCTTCCTTGAACATCCGCTCCAGATCGGCGACGCTTTCCGGCACCCGGGGGGCCGCTTCGGGGGCAACGGCCAGAAAAGCCGCCGCATCCCGCGGGATGGCGTTGTGGGCCGAGCCGCCGGACAACGAGACCAGGCGCACCCCCTCCTGCGTTTGCAGCCGCGCCAGGGCGCGCCCCAGCAGCCGGTTGGCATTGGCCCGGGGCTTGTGAATATCCACGCCGGAGTGGCCGCCGCGCAACCCACCCACGACGAGCCGACCGTAAACGGCCTCCGCGGGCAGGTCCGTGCAGGACAGCGGCAGTCGCATCAGGGTTTCCTCGCCCCCGGCGCAGCCGATGGTGAAAACCCCTTCGTCCTCGGAATCGATATTGACGAGGATGCGCCCCTCGATCATCGCGGCCTCGAGGTCGTGCGCCCCGATCAGCCCGCTTTCCTCGTCCACCGTGAACACAAGCTCCAGCGGCGGATGCGCTGCCGCCGCATCCTGGGCAAGGACCATCATCATGGCCAGCGCGATGCCGTTGTCGGCGCCCAGGGTGGTGCCGTCGGCGTGCAGCCAGTCGCCTTCCCGGATAACGCGAATGGGGTCCCGTTCGAAATCGTGCTCGGATTCCGGTGTTTTTTCGCAGACCATGTCCATATGGCCCTGGAGCACCACCGTGGGCCGGTTCTCCCGACCCGGCGAGGCCGGGACCCGTACCACCAGGTTTCCGGCCCGGTCGCTTTGAACGGCGAAACCCTGTTCCCGCGCCCAGGCCGTCAGCCACGCGGCCAGTTGCGCTTCGTGTTTCGAGCAGCGGGGAATCGCGCTGATGGCGCGGAACCTATCGAGAATGGCGGCGATGCGATCTTCCATCAATGGGCCTCCTTAAATCCACGATTGCTTCAGGGGAAACACGGCCCCGAAGCGTGTTTCAGCGGGTACGGCGCTCCCGGGTTTTAACCGGCGGCGATAATATGGTAAGAGAGTTGTAAAGTCAAAAGCAACCGCCCCTGCATTGGGCAGGCTTTCATCAACGGGAGTGCCATGCTGACCAGGATCGTTTCGCACCTCCG
>CAYMQN010000229.1:0-5755 GCA_964392545.1 uncultured Desulfobacteraceae bacterium | reverse complement strand
GGGTGTCCTGGGCCAGGGAGTTGTCCACGATGAACAGGCGGTTGTTGTCGATGGCGGCCATTTCGGCGATGGTCTTGTCGATGGGACGCGGCCGGAAATGGCGGCCTCCCAGAAAGGCCACGCAGCAGGGATAGCAGTTGAACCGGCAGCCCCGGGAGGCGTGCACCAGATCCACCATCTGGATGCCCTTGTAATTGTAGAGTTCCCGGTCGAGGATGTCCCGGCGGGCCGTGCCCACCCACTCGATGGGGGGGCGCTCGTCGAGGTAGTCGTAGACCGGCTGGAGGCGCCCGCGGCGGAAATCCTCGAGGACCCCTTCCATGCGGCCTTCGGCCTCTCCCAGAAAAACGCTGTCGGCGTGCGCCCGGGTTTCTTCGGCATGCAGCATGGTGGCGATGCCCCCGAAGATGACCTTGACGCCCCGGGCCCGATAGGCGGCGGCGATCTGCCAGCCGCGCTTGACCTGGATCGAGAGCATCATGGAGATGCCCACCAAGTCCACCGGGTCGTCGAAATCGATGGTCTGCAGGTTTTCATCGACGAAGTCCACCGCGATGTCCTCCGGCAGACTGGCGGCAAAGACCACCGGGCCATGGGGGGGCAGGTGAAATTCGGTCTGCTGGTGCAGTTTGGCCCAGCGCGGGTAGATGATGCGGAATTTCATTCAGTCTCGACCTTCAAATCATCATTGTATTTTGACGGTTTCTGGTGTGTGAAGGAAGCCGGTTCATGCTAGGGACCATTCTCTTCCTTGTCCAGTGCGTTGTCCCGTTGTTTGTCCGCTACCGGCCTCGCTTCAACCAGGTCCAAGTCGAGCCGGTAGGCGACGGGCCGAAAGGCCTCCAGCCGGATACGGCAGGCCACGGGCTCCAGGCCGCCGGCATCCGCGGGATGGCATGGCGTGATGGCCGCGCGCCGGACCAGCCGGTTGCGGCGGTCATAGCGTTGAATAACCACATCCCCCGACGGCCCGCGCACGATATCCTCATACCCGTCCGGCAGATCGTAACGGCAGACCGGCTCCCCGCCCGCCAGGCGTCCCACGGTCAGGGGTGGGCCCGGAGGCGGGAAGAACAGCAGGCGGATGTCGGCCATCATCCCCTCGGCAAGCGCCGGCCGGTCGAAGGGCGGCAGGGCGCGGCGCACGGTGAGACGGCCGTCGTGCCGCGCTTCGAACAACCGCAGGCCTTCGATGGACAGCAGGGCGCAGTCCACGGCCTTGTCTTCGGGGGCCAGCGAGACGACGCCCATCATGACCCCCCGGCGGCCTTCCCGCCATTCGGTCGCGATGCTGTGGACCATATGCCAAGCCGTTTGGGGGAAAATCTCGCGACAGAAATCGTGGGCGGTTGGCGCCGAAGGTGCCGTGGGACGGATGACCGGCAGGCTGCTGCAGGCCGTCAGGGCTGTGGCCAGGAGAATGGGGAGAAAGGCGCGTTTCATGAAAGACGGCGGAACAGGGCGGATTCGATGCTCTGGTTCACACGGACATGGTCAAAGGCCAGCCGGGTATAATTGCGGTCGTCCTCGTAGACGGTCACCGCATCGATGACGCCCGGGGTTTCGGCCAGTTGCAGGACGATCTTCTGGATCACCTTGGCCAGGGCCTCCTTGCGCGGGGTCAGTACGATCCGGCCTTCGGGCTCCAGGCGGGCTTCAAAATCGGGGTTGTCGTCGAAGCGGCCGTTCATCCAGCGGCTGATTTCCTGCATCACGAAAGACATGGCCGGCAGGGCGGCGGAAGCATCCTCGGTCCAGGCGCCGCCGGTCTTGACGAAACGCTGGACACGGTCCCCGTCCATGAGGAGGACGCTGGGCAGGGGGGCTTCGTATTCCCAGCGCAGCTTGTCCGGGGCGGCGAACAGCAGGCGGCCCCGGGACACCAGGGGCTCGGCCAGGATCTCGAGATGTTTCTCCTGGGTGAAAGCGGCCTCAACCGCTTGGATGTCGCCGGCCGCGGCCCGGATGCTCTCCCAGGAGGAAGACCAGGCCGTCGACAAGGCGGCGAGCACGATGCACAGCACCGGCAGGCACCGGGCCCGTCGGGGGCGGGGTCGCATCGTCTTCCGGCGCGTCCTGCGGATCATCTCAGCACATACCGCCATTGACGCCGATCACCTGCCCGGTGATATAGGAGGCTTCTTCCGAGCACAGGAAGCGCACCAGGCCGCTGACCTCTTCGGGGCGCCCGATGCGGGCCATGGGGATGGCCTGCTTGATCATGTCCAGGGGCAACTCCCGGGTCATTTCGGTATCGATCAGGCCGGGGGCCACCACGTTGACGCGGATCCCCAGCCGCCCCACTTCGGCCGCCAGGGCCTTGCTGGCCCCGATCAGGCCGGCTTTGGCCGCCGAGTAGTTCACCTGGCCCCGGTTGCCCATGATGCCGGATACCGAGGAAATCGTTACGATGGCGCCCTTTTTGCGGCGCACCATTTTTTTGATGACCGGCTTGGTGACATTGTAAAAGCCCTTCAGGGCCACGTCGATGACCGCATTCCATTTGGCGGGCTTCATCATCAGGAAAAGATCGTCGGCGGTAATGCCGGCGTTGTTGACCAGGACGTCGACGGCCTCGAAGCGGCCGGTGATGTCCTTCAGCGCGGCACCGGCCTGCTCGGCGTCGGCCACGTCGAAGGCCACGGCCTCCAGCGACCCGCCGGCGCCCTCGATGGCGGCCACGGTTTCGTCGGCGGAAGCCTTGTTGGACTGATAGGTGGCGACCACATGGTAGCCGGCCTCGGCCAGGGTGGCTGAAATGGCCCGTCCGATACCGCGGGTGCCGCCTGTTACGATGGCGACGGGCTTGATCGTCTCGGTTGCCATGGGCAAGATCCTCCTTGGGGGTTCTCCTACACCAGGTGTCGCGGTGCTGTAAAGGGCGAAGCCCGTTGGAAGGGCGACGGGGCCTGGCCAAAAAGCGGTTGAACTGCCCTGGTGGTTGAATTATGTTCCGTGGCATTTATCAGCTGGGTATGCCCTGCCAAGCCAGGTGGTTCGGGGGACGTTCCCCGTTTCTTGTCAACGTTAGCGGAATAGGGTGGTTGAATGGATCGTTTTATCGAAGAACTCAAGACGCAGGTCATCGAAGCCTTGGCCCTGGAGGACGTCACCCCGGAGGATATCGACCCCGATGCGCAGTTGGTGGGCGGGGATCTCGGCATCGATTCCATCGATGTTCTGGAACTGGTGATGATGGTGGAGAAGCAGTACGGTGTCGTGATCGACAGCAAGGAATTGGGCGCTCAGGTTTTTGCCAGTCTGAATGCGCTGGGGGACTACATCCAGCAGACGCGCAGCGCGGGAGGGGCGGTTGGCTGACCGACGGCGCGTCTTTATCACCGGCATGGGGGTCATCAGCGCCCTGGGAAACGGCATCGCCGCGACCTATGCCGCGCTGCAGCGCGCGGCGGTCGGCATCCGCCCCCTGACGCTGTTTCCCTGCCCGTTCGAGACGCCCCTGCCGGTGGGGGAAGTCCGCCAGGTGCCTGCCGCGGCGCCAGGGCTTCCCCGGACCCACCAACTGGCCCTGGCAGCGGCGGGCGAGGCCCTGGCCGGGGCCGGGCAGGCGCCGGAAATGGTCATCGTGGGGGTTACCACGGGGGGCATGTTGTCCACGGAGAACTATCTCAAGGAAGGGCATCGCACCCCGCGCTACAGCCCCTACCACGCCGCCGGTTCGGTGGCCGAAACGGTGGCCGCCCACTTCGAGTGCTCCGGACCGGTAATGACGGTCTCCACGGCCTGCTCCTCGGGGGCCGTGGCCATCAAGCTGGCCCTGGAAATCCTGCGCCGCGGCGCCCTCGAGACGGTAATGGTGGGGGGTGCCGATGCGATCTGCCGCTTGACCTATTACGGTTTCAACAGTCTACAGATCGTCGACCGCACAGGGGCCCGGCCCATGGATCGGGATCGCGAGGGCATGAACGTCGGCGAAGGGGCCGCCATGCTCCTGCTGACCGCCGCCGACCACCCGCCCCCGGAGGCCGTTGCCGAAATCCTGGGCGGCGGCTTGTCCTGCGATGCCCATCATCCAGCCACGCCCCACCCCGAGGGCCGCGGCGCGCGGGATGCCATGCAAAGCGCCCTGACGGAAGCCAGCCTGACGCCGAAGGACATCGATTACATCAACTTGCACGGTACCGGCACGGTGGAGAACGATCTGGCGGAGGCGATCGCCGTGCGGCATCTTTTTGGGGACGCTCTGCCGCCGCTTTCATCGGTCAAGGGCAGCCTCGGTCATTCCCTGGCCGCGGCCGGCGCCATCGAGGCCGTGATCGCCGCCCTGTGCATCCGGGAGGGCTTTCTGCCGGCCAACGTGGGCTGGCGGCACCTGGATCCGGCCATCGGTTTCCGGCCGCTGGCCGCCCCCCGCTGCCAGCCCGTAAGGACGGTCCTGTCGAACTCCTTCGGGTTTGGCGGCAACAATGCCGCGCTGGTGCTGGCCGCACCGGACAGGGCGGGCGCGGCCCCGTCGCGTTCACCGGAGCGGACCTTCAAGGTGCAAGGTTATGCCTGCGTCACCGGCGCCGGGGGAACCCGGGCCACCCTGCAGCGGTTTCTTGCAGGACGTTCCTGCAAAGGCTTTCTTACCGCCGACCGCCTGACCGAGGGCCTGCCGCCGCGTGCCGTACGCCGCATGAAACGGCTGGCCCGCATGGCGGTGGGCCTTGCCGTGGCAACCCTTCGCGAGGCCGCCGTGTCCCGTCCGGTGGCCGACGTCTATTTCGGCACGGCCTGGGGAGCCCTGTCGGAAACCCACGATTTCCTGGGCAAGCTCTATGCGACCCAGGAATTTTTCACCAGCCCCATCGATTTTGTGGGCTCCGTGCACAATGCCCCGGCAGGCCAGGTGGCCATGCGCGAGAAGGTGCGCGGGGCCAACGTCACCATGACCGGCGGCGACAGTTCGTTCGAACAGGCCCTGGTAGCGTCCCATTACCTGTCCGCCGGAGACCGCGGGCCGGTTCTGGTGGGGGGCGGGGATGAATTCCATTCCGTCTTCTCGGCGCTGTTCGACCCGTCCGTGCCCCTGGACGAGACACCCTCGGACGGCGGCGCGATGCTGCTCCTGGAACCGGTCGAACACGCGTCGGGACCAAACCTTCAGCCGGGCTATTTCGCCCCGGCGGGCGTCATTCCGGAAACCCTCCGGTCCGCCGTTGCCCACCATGGCGGCCCCCGGGCTTTCAACGAGCGCGTCGGGGCGGTCCTGATCGGCATTCCGGCGGCCTGGCGCAGGGCCTTCGAGCCGCACCTCGTACCGCTTTGGCGGGAACTCGGGTTTCAGGGCCCCGTCATCGACTATCGCCGCTACTTCGGCGAGTTTGCCGCCGCCTCGGCCGTGGCTGCGGTGGCGGCCACGGCACTCCTGGCGCATGGCGCCGTGCCCGCCGCGTTGACCGGAGCGGACGAATGCCCATTGGACGGGCGCGGCATTCTGATGCTCGGACTGGGGACCACCGTCACCACCGTGCTGGCCGAAGCGCGATGAGCATCGGCCGGCGGATCCGAC
Organism: uncultured Desulfobacteraceae bacterium; assembly: GCA_964392545.1. GTDB lineage: Bacteria > Desulfobacterota > Desulfobacteria > Desulfobacterales > UBA5852 > JABZFP01. The sequence continues at coordinate 240 of CAYMQN010000229.1, read as the reverse complement.
GGGCAACCCCGGTGCTGGCCACCCTCGAGGGGGGGCGGGACGGGGTTTCCTGCCACGGTGTTGCGTTGCCGGACAGGGCGCGCAGCGCCTGGCCCGCGTCGCGGGTGGGCAAGGAGATCATGTGAAGGTTCTGCTGGTATCGGCCAACCGCCTGAAGGCCCCCTACGCCGTCTATCCCCTGGGGCTGGATTACGTGGCCCGGGCCTTGACCCCCCGCCATGAGGTCCGGGTGGTGGATCT
>CAYMQN010000228.1:4799-5783 GCA_964392545.1 uncultured Desulfobacteraceae bacterium | reverse complement strand
CGTATTCGATCGGCGACGGCGCAAACAGCCCCCAGTTATGCGGGAGAAAATCCCGTGCCACGCTGGTGATGATGATCACGAAACGCTCGTACCACATCCCGATATTGACCAGGATCGAGATCACGAACATGGCCGCGATGCTGGTGCGGACCTTCTTGAAGAGAAAAAGCAGCGGAACCATGGTATTGAAGATCGCCATGATCCAGAAGCCCACGGCATAGTCCCCGGTGGGCCGATACAGGAAGATGTATTGCTCCAGGGGGTTGTGGCTGTACCAGGCGATGAAGAACTCGGTGCCGTAGGCAAACCCCACGATCAGGCCGGTGAAGACGATGGTCTTGGCGACCGCCTCGAGGACGCGTGTCGTGATGATCCGCTCGGTGTGGAAAATCTTGCGCAGGGGGATCATCAGGGTCAGCACCATGGCCAGCCCGGAGTGGATGGCACCGGCCACGAAGTAGGGGGCGAAAATCGTGGTGTGCCAGCCGGGCACCACTGCCAGGGCGAAATCCCACGACACGACGCTGTGCACCGAAATGACCAAAGGGGTCGCCAGGGCCGCGAAGAAGAGATACCCGCGGGTGTAGTGGCGCCATTGTTCGAAACGCCCGGTCCAGCCCATGGAGAGCACGGTGAAGATCTTCTTGCGCAGACCGGTGGCGTTGTCGCGTACGATGGCCAGATCGGGCAGCAGGCCGGTGTACCAGAAGAGGGAACTCACGGTCAGGTAGGTGCTGATGGCCACCACGTCGAACATGAGCGGCGACTGGAAGTTGGGCCAGAGGTTGCGCTGGTTGGGAAAGGGCAGCATGTAGTAGACCATCCAGGCCCGCCCCAGGTGGATGAAGGGGAACAGCCCGGCCGTGCAGACCGCGAAGACGGTCATGGTCTCGGCGGCCCGGGCGATGGGGTTGCGCCAGCCGGCCCGGAAAAGATGCAGGATGGCGGAAATCAGGGTGCCGGAATGGGCGATCCCCACCCAGA
>CAYMQN010000228.1:0-4789 GCA_964392545.1 uncultured Desulfobacteraceae bacterium | reverse complement strand
TGTTCATGCCGGCCACGCCGACGCCCACGAAGATCTGATAGAGCCAGCACCCGGCGCCCAGGAGCACCCCGGCAAACAGGACCGCGATCAAGGCCCAGTAGCTCCTGCCGGCCGGCTTCAAGGTGTTCAGTACGGTCTGGTCAACCTGGGCGAAGGTCAGCTCGGACATGGTCGTCATACCTCCTGAACCACTTTTTTAAGGTAGATCACGGCCGGCTTGGTGTTGAGATAGCCCATGACCTGGTACGCCCGCGGATCGTCCACCAGGCGCCGCACCCGGCTGTCGGGGTCCATGAGGCTGCCGAAGGTCAAGGCCCCCGTGGGGCAGGTTTGCATGCAGGCGGTCACCACCTCCCCGTCGCGGATGGCCCGCTTTTCGTTCTTGGCCACGTTATGGGCGTCCTTGATGCGCTGGATGCAGAAGGAGCATTTCTCCATGACGCCCTTGGCCCGCACGGTGACGTCCGGATTGAGCTGTTCGTTCAGCGGTTCCGGCCATTGCCAGGTGTACCAGTTGAAGCGGCGCACCTTGTAGGGGCAGTTCTGGGAGCAGAAACGGGTGCCGATGCAGCGGTTGTAAATCTGGTTGTTGAGCCCTTCCTTGCCGTGGTGGGGCGCATAGACCGGGCAGACCGGTTCGCAGGGGGCGTTGTCGCAATGCTGGCAGAGCATGGGCAGGAAGGTCACCCGGGTGCCCGTTTCCGCGTCGAGATAGCGCTGGATCTGCAGCCAGGCCATCTCGCGGCCCTCCGCCATGCGCTCCTCCAGAACCACCCCGAGGTTGTTTTCGGCGTAGCAGGCCGCGGCGCAGGCGTTGCAGCCGATGCAGCGGTCGAGATCCACCACCATGGCCCAGCGGTAGCCCGCGTGATCGTGGGGGAGGTAGAAATCCCGCTTGGCATCGTAGCCTTCCGGCAGCGGCAGGGTCAGCGGAAAATCCCACATGGTCAAACCGGGTTTGGCATGCCCCGAGGGGCGGCGCAGTTCTTCCAACGTGGTCCGCAGCGCAATCTTGCGCTCGTGCTGCACCCGGCTGCCGGCGGTCATGGCCAGCTTCACGGATTGGCCGGTGGCCTGGATCGCAAGCGGATGGGCCATGAAAACCGGGCCGTCGCCCTGCAGGCGGCCGCCGAGCAGCTTGAACGGGTTGGCCCCCTTGTCGCGGGCATAGCGCCCCATGCCGCTGTGGCCCTGGCCCACCGTCATGACCAGGGCCCCGGGAACGATGCCTTCCCAGGGATACACCGGCACTGTTGCGGCTTCGGCTTCCCCCGCGAGGCGCACCAGGTCGCCTTCGGAGACCTTCAGGTCCGCGGCGGTTTCCGGATGCATCAGAACGGCGGTCTGCCAGGCGATGGTGGTCAGCGGGTCCGGAATTTCGTTGAGCCAGGACTTGTTGGCGCCGCGGCCGTCAAAATACCGGATGGAAGGCGCCGCAATCAAAACCGGCCCCTTGGGCCCTTCGGCCAAATGGCCGAAAATGCGGGCCGCATGCGCGGGCGCCAGATCGGCCAGGTCCGCGGGGGGTGTCGCCGGGGCTGGCGGCGCGAACCGTCCGCCGGCTTGCAGGATGTCGATCCAGTCGGTGGCACGCTCGATCCCGCCGTAGCGCCGGCCGAGGTCCTGGGGCAGATAGGTCTTGTAGCCGGCGGTCGCGGGGGGTGGGCGCAAGCTGGTCGCCAGCAGGACGTCCCCCAGGGCTGGGGCGGCATTGAGACGCCCCACCACAGGCTGCAGGATCCCCGCGGCCCCGGCGACCCCTTCGTAGGCGTCCCACGCTTCCAGCGGCCCCTGGACCGGCAGAATCAGATCCGCCAGGGCCGTGGTTTCGTCCATGACGTTGGAAAAGCTGACCACGAAAACCGAGGGATCCGCCAACGCAGCCGTAAGATCCTGATCGGGCAGGGCGTATACGGGATTGGCGTTGTAGACGAAGAAGAGATCGGTTTGGCCCGCCCCCAGGCGGTCCAGCATCCGCCGGAGGGCCGCACGCGGGGCGGCCGTTTCCACCCGGTAGCGCTCTTCGAAGGCCAAAAGCGGCAGGTCCGGGTTCAGCAGGGTGTTGAGGATGTTGACCGCCAGGTTGGTGGCATAGCCGTTGGGGCCGTGGGCGCCGGCGCCGGTCCCCAGGACCAGGGGGTTTTGGGCCTGGAAAAGACGCCTCGCCATGCGGTTGAAGGCCGCTTCCGGAATACCGGTCCGGGCCAGCATGGTCTCCTTGGGGTACCGCGCGGCCGCCGCTTCCAGCGCCTCCTTGAGCTCATAGGGCAAATGGGCGGCGCGTCCCACATCCAGCCCGATTTGAATCAGGGCGAGGGCGATCAGGGCTTCCGTATCCGGCCGGCAGGCCACCCACGCGTCGGCATTGGATCCGGTCAGGGACTGGAAGGGCCCCACATGGAAAAAGAGGCCCTTGCGCCCTTTGCGGACCCGGTGCATGGCCTTGAACTGCCGGGCATAGAATACGGGGGAGAGCCAGGTCTCCAGAAAATCGGCGCCGAAGGACACCAGCACGTCGGCATCTTCCATACGGTAGGCAAAAAGCCCGTCGATGCCGAAAACGGCCTGGTTGGCCGCCTTCAGGGCATCGTAGCCGAAGGGTTCGAACACCGTCGGCGGGGCGGCGTTCCAGCTTTTCAGCGTAGCGGCCGCCAGATCGTGAAGCGGGGCGCCCAGCACCTCCGTCCAGAACTGGATGCGGTCCGGGCCTTTGCGCGCGGCCGCGGCGGTCTTGCGGCGGATGAAGTCCAGCGCCGCCTCCTGTCCGATGGGGGTCCAGCGGTCGTTTTCCTTGAGAAGCGGCCCCCGGATGCGGTCCGGATCGTAGAGGCCCTGCAGGGCGGCCTGGCCCCGCATGCAAAGGGCGCCCTGATTGACCGGATGCAGTGGATTGCCCTCCAGCTTGATCACCCGTCCCTCGCGGTTTTTGGCCAGCATCCCGCATCCGGCCGGACACTCCCGGCAGGTGGTGGCATACCACGTGGGTTGGCCGGTGACCATGTCGTCGGGGGCATTGACCAGACTGAATAATTTGCGATCGGGATCGGAAGAGCAGCCGGCAGCGAAGGCCATGCTGCCCATGCCGGCAATTTTGAGGAAGGTGCGGCGGTCCATCATCGGTGCAAGCCCTCAACAAATCGTAACACGCGGTTAATGGATTGGGGCGAACGTCTCTGCTTCTGCGGTGCCGTGCAAGGGGCATCGGATTGGTAGGCAAGAATGATTCGTAACAAGCGCAGATAAAAGTCTATACAGAAGCGCCCCCGGCGTGTCAAGCCGCCACGCGGGGTCATTTGCGGGGCAGGATATGGGTGGCCGCACCCAGAAAGATCTCGGCGGTTTCGCCTTCGGTTTCGGCGAGGGTGGGATGGGCATGCACGCTGAGGGCCACGTCCTCCGCCAGAGCCCCCATCTCGATGGCCAGGACCCCTTCGGCAATGAGGTTTTCCGCACCCCGGCCCGCGATGCCCATGCCGACCACCCGCCGGGTCCCGGCTTCGACGATCATTTTGGTCAGGCCGGTTGGCGCGCCGGTGGTAAGGGCCCGTCCGGCGTATTTCCAGGGGAAGGCTTCCACCGCCACGGCCCGCCCCTGCCGCCGGGCTTCGTCCTCGCCGAGGCCGGCCCAGGCGATCTGGGGGTCGGTGTAGACCACGGCCGGCATAGCCCGGACGTCGAAGGCCGCCGCCCTCCCGGCGATGACTTCGGCCGCCACCTTGCCTTCCACCATGGCCTTGTGGGCCAGCATCACCCCGCCCGCGATGTCGCCGATGGCGTAGATGTGGGGCACCGATGTGCGCTGCTGTTCGTCCACGGCTATAAAACCGTCTTCATCCAATCGAACGCCGGCCGCCTCCAGGGCGAGGCGGCCGGTATTGGGACGGCGGCCGATGGCCACCAGGACGCGCTCCACCTCCAGGCGGTCCGGAGCGTTCTCGCCTTGCAGGGCGGCGGTTACCCCCCGCGGGGAAACGTCGCAACCGGTGACCCGGGTATTGAACCAGAGCGCCTCGAACGTTTCCGCGAGGCGCTTGCCCAGGGGCGCCACCAGATCGGCGTCCACGCCGGGCAGCAGCCGGCCGCCCACCTCCACCAGGGTCACACGGCTGCCCAGGGCGGCATAGACCGTGCCCAGTTCGAGCCCCACGTAGCCGGCCCCCACCACGAGCAGCCGCTCCGGAATGTCGGCCAGGCTGAGGGCGCCCGTGGAACTCATGATCCGGCCGTCCTGGCCGAAATCCACGCCGGGCAGGGGCACGGCGTGGGAGCCGGCCGCAATGACAGCGTGCTTGAAGGCGACCCGCAGGGTGTCCCGGCCCCGGATGCGCACGTGACGGTCGTCTTCGAACACCGCCCGGCCCTGCACATACTGGATGCCGCGCTTTTCGGTAAGGGTGACCAGCCCCCGGGCCAACCGCTCCACCACCCGCTCTTTCCAGGACCGGATGGCGGCCAGATCGAGCCGCGGGGCCTCGAAGGCGACCCCCATGGCAGCGGCGGCGCGGGCATCGTGGATCAGTTCGGCCAGATGCAGGTAGGTTTTGGAAGGAATGCAGCCGCGGTGCAGGCATACGCCGCCCGGCCGTTCGGCCACGTCCACCATCATGACCTCCAGACCCCGGTCGGCGGCCCGGAAGGCGGCCGCATAGCCGCCGGGGCCGGCGCCGATCACCAGCAGCTCGGTTTCCTGCGTGAATTCACCCATCACCATGATGGACGTCTCCCCTGAGTCCGTCTCTCAGTCCGCGTATGGCGTTAGCTTCGTTGTCGTAATCGTCGTCGTAATCGG
>CAYMQN010000227.1:0-5830 GCA_964392545.1 uncultured Desulfobacteraceae bacterium | reverse complement strand
GTGAGGCGTACGCTGGTACGCCGCAGCCGCAAACCCCGCGGAGAACGCCGATCAGAGCCAAAAAGACCATTTCTGGCCGGACGCTATAGGCGGGCGGCGTACCGCGGCCCAACGATCAAAAGATTGTTGGGGATGGTGGACTGGATTTTCTCCATTTTGCTGCCGAAGAGGACGTCGCGAATCAGTCCGTGTCCATAGGCGCCCAGGATGACCAGGGCGTCGTGGGGGACCGCGTAGAGGTTGGTTTCAAAGGCGCCCCCGTCGAAGAATATCCAGCGCTGCCGCAGGCGGCCGAGTTCTTCGGTCAACCCGTGCTCACGAATGACCGTTTCGTAATCGTGCTGCGAACGATCATCGGCTTGGGTGAAGACATCCAGGGGTTGGCCGGTATCCCGGGCGATGCGCATGGCCAGTTTCAGGGCATTGACGGCATTGGCGGATCCACCGAAAAAAACGGCCAGGCGCTGCCAGGGCTTGTAAACGCTACTGGTGACGAGCACCGGAAATCGTGCCGACGTGACGATGCGCCGCACTCGGGGCCCGATATAGCCCAGGCCGATTTTGGACGACAAGTCGCTGATGCTGCGGGGGCAGCACATAAAGTCGAAATTGGAGGAAATGTCCGGCAGGGTCGAAGCGGTGAAATGCTTCGGCGTGAAAAACTTGGGCGTCAGGTCAAAATCCGCGATCAGCTCGCGGGCATGGGCCTCGGCCGTGTCGGGGTCTGTCAGGTACGATGGGTCCAGATCCACCTGGACCACATCGTTGTCGAAATACATGAGAAATTTGATGAATTGCGGGATATAGACCACCGGTGTGGCATTGATTTGCCGGCAGAAATACAGCGACTGCATGAAGGTTTCGCGTCCGAAGGGCGTGTTGCGGAAGATGTGAAAAAGCTGGCTATCCATGGTGTCTCCTCACCGGTTCAGATGATAGGTTTGGACCATGAGTTCCTTGCGATACTGGTCCAGAAGCGTGGATTTGGAGATCATGCCGATAAAGCGGTGGTTGGACACGACCGGCATGTTGAACAGGCCCCGGGCATCCATGCGTTCGAGGACCTCGACGACATCGTCTTCGGGGGATACGGTTTCCACAGAGGTATTCATCAACTGGCCCACCAGCACGGTGTCGTACATCAGCGGATCGAACAGATAGGGGCGAACGTCGTCCATATAGATCATCCCCTGGAAGGCGCGGGTTTGCGGATCTTCCACCGGGAAAAGGTTGCGCCGGGAGTGTTTGACGATATCGACAAAATCCCGCAGGAGCATGTCGCTGTGCACGGCTACGCAGTCGGTTTCCAGCAGTTCGCGGACCTCGAGATCGGCCAGAACGCGGGCATCGGTGCCCGGCCGGAGCAAGTGCCCCTTGTCCACCAGATCTTTCAGGTAAAAGGAGGCCGGCTCGACATAATGGCAGATGCTGGTGGATAGGGCGGACACGATGATGAGCGGCAAAATCACCTCGTAGCCGCCGGTAATTTCGACGATCAGAAACATGCCGGTAAGGGGGGCCTGGAGAATGCCGCTGATCAGCCCTGCCATGCCCAGCAGCGCAAAGCAGCCTTCCTGAACCCAGTCGACGCCGGGCCATAGATAGGCCAGGGCCCGGTGGTAGGTCAACCCGACGAAACTGCCGATTACGAGACACGGTGCGAATATCCCTCCCGAACCGCCGGAGCCGAGGGTCAGGCCGGTGGCAACGACCTTGGCCAGGCAGGCCAGGAAAACCAACGCAATACCCGGTGCAAATTGTCCTTCCATCATTTCGCGGATGGCATGATAGCCTTCCCCCAGAACGACGGGCAGGTAAAGCCCGATCAGACCCACCAAGCAGCCGCCCCCGGCCGCTTTCAGCCATCCTGGAAGACGGATGCGGTCGGCCCGGTGGTGTACCATGCGAATGGTGCGGGTCAGCATGACGGATGCCAGGGCCGCCAGAATCGCCAGCCCGATGCAGGCCAGAATATCGACGGTCCCGATGTTGAAGCGGTGGTGCGAAAAGGGAATCTGCTTGCCCTGCAGGAGATGGCTGATTTCCGTACCGGCCACGGCCGCGATGGCGATGGGAATCAGATTGCCGGCCGCCCATTCCCCTAGAACGACTTCCATTGAAAAAATCAGACCGGCGATGGGTGCGTTGAAGATGGCGGAAATCGCGCCGGCCGCCCCGCATCCCACCAAGGTCACCCGTTGGCGGTCGTTCAGGCCGAGCAGGCGGCCGATATTGGAGCCGATGGCCGATCCGCTCATGACGATGGGCGCCTCCGGACCGGCCGATCCGCCGCTGCCGATGGTCAGGCAGCTGGATATCAGGCGCGAAAAGCTGGAGCGCAACCGCATCAACCCGCCGTAGCGCGAAACACTGTAAATCACTTCGGGAACGCCGTGACCGGCTCCCTCGCGCATGAGTTTGTTCAAAAAGAGGGAGGACAGGGCGGCGCCGGCGGCCGGCAGGAGAAAGGCCCACCAGAGGGTGCGATAGGGCCGCAGCCACCCCAGCACGGCCACGAGGGACTGGTTGAGGGCCACCGCCGCCACACCGCTGCAGGCCCCGACGACGGCACCGGCGATGATCAGCAGCAGCCGGTCATCCGATCGGAATACATGCCATGCAGCCGGGGGGCGCCAGTGGAGGAGGGATCGCATGGGTTAGCGCGGCCGTCGATTGCGTTCGGCGCCCGGGGGCGCCAGTTGCTCCAGGCGGGTCGTCAGGGCTTCGGGGGCCGGGCGCTGTTTGAGAAAGGCCACAAAGGCGTCCTGGCGGAGGCAGAACGACAGTCGGGAAAGAAGCTGCAGGTGGGTGCGCACGTCCGGTGAGAGGAGAAGGAACAGAAGGGAGACCGGTTGCCCGTCCACGGCCATGAAATCAATGGGTGCCGCCAGAAAGCCGACGGCGACGGCCGCGGTTTGCAGCCCCAGGGATTCGGGCTCCCTGGGGTGCGGGATGGCAATGCCTTTGCCGATGCCGGTTGAGGCCAGGGCTTCCCGCTCTTCGAGCTTTGCGACCAGCCGGGCTTTGCCCCCGGGAGGAATCAGTGGCATTTGATCCACGACGGCCGTAAAGGCCTCCGCCGGGGTGGTGCCCCGGACATCATAGTAAACACCACCGTTTTGCAGCGCTGCGGTCAGGTTGATGGTATCGGGTCCGGGGCTCTGTGCCGCGCGCCGGCCTTCGGGGCGGAAGGTAAGATTGTGCCGGGAGGCCCAGTGCAGCAAGGTCTGGCGATCGAACGTGCACATATTGTCCTGGCGCGCCAGGGGAATTCGCCCCTGGCGAATCCAGCGTTCGATTTTGCCTGCGGGCAGATCCAGGGCGCAGGCCAGTTGGGGGATCGTGAGTTTCATGGGGGCATCACTTTTTAAAAAAATGAAAGAATAGCGACTCGGCGGCCTAGAATCAACCCCCAAAAACGGGCATCAATAGCCGGCGGTGGGCAATCTTCGAGGTGCGCTGTGGGGCTTGTGGGAAAGAAGGCGGCTTCGCGGTCGGATGGTGGGTGTCGAAGAGCATGGCGGCCAAAGGGCCTGTGGGGTAGCCGACCCCCGTACAGGCCCTCGCCGCATCACAAGCGCGGCTTAAACGGCCTCGGACGCAAAGCCGGCCTTGAAGAATTCCCGGTTCAGGCGGGCGATGTTGACGATTGAAATTTCCTTGGGGCAAACCGCCTCGCAGACCCTGTGATTGGAGCAGTTGCCGAATGCACTGTCGTCCATGGCGGCCACCATGGCCAGGGCCCGCCGGTGGGCTTCCGGCTGTCCCTGGGGCAGCAGGGCCAGTTGCGATATTTTGGCACTGACGAACAGCATCGCCGAAGCATTGGGACAGCCGGCGACGCAGGCCCCGCATCCGATGCAGGCCGCGGCGTCCATGGCCTTTTCGGCCACGTCCATCGGCACGGGGACGGCATTGGCGTCCGGGGCGGAGCCGGTGTTGACGGACACGTAGCCACCCGCCTGGATGATCTTGTCCAGGGGGCTGCGATCCACGATCAGGTCTTTTACGACCTTGAAGGCCCGTGCGCGCCACGGTTCGACGGCGATCACATCGCCGTGGGAAAACTTGCGCATGTGAAGCTGACAGAGGGTCATGGCCTTTTCGGGCCCGTGGGGAATGCCGTTCACGACGCAACCGCAGGTGCCGCAGATGCCCTCCCGGCAGTCATTGTCGAAGGCGATCGGGTCTTTGCCCTCCAGGGTCAGCTTCTCGTTGACCACGTCCAGCATTTCCAGAAACGACATATGGGTTTCCACATTCGGGACCGGAATGGTTTCGAAGCGCCCCTTGTCGTGCGGACCCGCCTGCCGCCAGACTTTCAGCGTGATATCGATGGTGTGCTCTCCCGTCGTCACTTGTAGCTCCTTTGCGTTAATTCGACATTCTCAAATACCAGAGGCTCTTTGTGAAACTTCGGCGCATTGGCGTAGCCGGCGTATTCCCAGGCGGCGACATGACAGTAGTTCTCATCATCCCGCTTGGCTTCGCTTTCCTCGGTCTGGTGTTCTTCCCTGAGATGGCAGCCGCAGGATTCATCCCGCTCCAGGGCATCGAGGGCCATGACTTCGGCAAATTCCAGGTAATCGGCCAGGCGGTCGGCCTTTTGCAGGCTGAGATTATAGTCGCTGTCGCTTCCGGGCACCTTGACATCGTGCCAGAATTCTTCGCGCAGGCTGCGGATTTCCTCGATGGCCTGGTTGAGGCCTTCCGCATTGCGGGCCATGCCGACATGATCGACCATGATCTTGCCGAGCCGGCTATGGATGTCGCGCACGGTCTGGCGGCCGTCGATGGCCAGCAGTTTTCGATCCTGCTCCTTGGCCTGTTGGGCCGCGTCGCGAAAGGCCTGATGGTCTTCCCGGATGTCGGACACCCCATTGGTGGCCAGGAAGGGGCCGATGGTGTAGGGAATGACGAAATAGCCGTCCGCCAGGCCCTGCATGAGGGCGCTGGCGCCCAGGCGGTTGGCGCCGTGGTCGGAAAAGTTGCTTTCCCCCAGGGAAAACAGACCGGGGATGGTGGTCTGCAGCTCGTAATCCACCCAGAGACCGCCCATGGTATAGTGGGAGGCCGGATAGATCATCATGGGCGTTTGATAGGGATCGTCGTCCGTGATGTTGTGGTACATGTCGAAGAGGTTGCCGTATTTGCGGCGGATGACGTCCTTGCCGTCGCGCTGGATGGCATCGGCGAAGTCCAGGTAGACCGCATAGCCGGTGGGCCCCACCCCCCGGCCGGCATCGCACTGTTCCTTGGCGTTGCGGCTGGCCACGTCCCGGGGGACCAGGTTGCCGAAGCTGGGATACTTCTCCTCCAGATAGTAATGGCGATCTTCTTCGGGAATCTGGTTGGGGGACCGGTTGTCGTCGGGATTTTTGGGCACCCAGACCCGGCCGTCATTGCGCAGGCTTTCGCTCATCAGGGTCAGCTTGGCCTGGTAGTCGCCGGTGTGGGGGATGCAGGTGGGGTGGATCTGGGTGAAACACGGATTGGCAAAGAGGGCTCCGCGCTTGTAGGCTTTGAAGGCGGCGCCGACGTTGCAGGAATCGGCATTGGTGGAAAGATAGAACACCGTGCCGTAGCCCCCCGTGGCGAGCACCACGGCATCGGCGGCGTAGGGCTCCATTGCGCCGGTCACCAGGTTGCGCACGATGATGCCCCGGGCCTTGCCGCCCACAAGGACGAGATCCACCAACTCCCGGCGGGTGAACATTTCGATCTTGCCCGCGGCGATCTGACGGCTCAGGGCGCTGTAGGCCCCCAGCAGAAGCTGCTGGCCGGTCTGGCCCCGGGCGTAGAAGGTCCGCGACACCTGGGCGCCGCCGAA
>CAYMQN010000226.1:0-5882 GCA_964392545.1 uncultured Desulfobacteraceae bacterium | reverse complement strand
ATGCTTTTTGTCATCCCCGCGAAAGCGGGGATCCAGGCATTTCAATGGGTTCTGGTCTCCCGCATCCGCGGGAGTGACGGCTTAGGGATTTTTTACAATTCTATCTTTTCTTCCACGCAAGAGAAAATGAATAAATACATTTTATTTCAGAGTGTTATACTAAAAATCTGTTTAACGTGAACTCAAGTAGACAACTAAAAAAAGAGCATTCCTGCTTCACCCCTCGAATCTCATCCTCAGCCATCATCATGCGCCGTGCGCTGGATGATCTCCTCCTGCAGCTCGGGGGTCAGGTCGACGAAGTAGTCGCTGTAGCCCGCCACCCGCACGATGAGATCGCGGTAGTCGTCCGGGGCCGCCTGGGCTTTGCGCAGGGTGGCGGCATCCACCACGTTGAACTGGATGTGATGGCCGTCCATGCGGAAATAGGTGCGCACCAGTTGGGCCAGGCGCTCGATGCCCACGTCGTCCTGGAGGATGTGGGGCAGGAATTTCTGGTTGAGCAGGGTGCCGCCCGTTCTAAGATGGTCGATCTTGCCGGCCGAATTGAGCACCGCCGTGGGGCCCTGGCGGTCGGCGCCCTGGACCGGGGAAATGCCCTCGGAAAGGGGCCACCCGGCCTTGCGGCCGTCCGGCGTGGCCCCCAGCTTGGTGCCGAAGTAGACGTGCACCGTGGTGGGCAGCAGGTTGATGCGATGGACCCCACCCCGGGTGTTGGGCCGTCCGTCGACGGCCTTGAAATAGGCGTCGAAAACCTGCTGCAGAATGGCATCGGCCCGGTCGTCGTCGTTGCCGTAGCGCGGGGTTTCGTCCTGCAGCCGCCGGCGCATCTTCTCCTGTCCCTCGAAATTGCCCTTCAACAGCGCCAGGAGTTCCGCCATGCTGAGCAGACGACGCTCGAAGACGTTGTGCTTGATGGCGGACAGGCTGTCGGTCAGACTGCCCAGGCCCACCCCTTGGATGTAGGAGGTGTTGTAGCGGGCGCCCCCCGCGTTGTAGTCGGTGCCCTTGGCGATGCAGTCCTCGATCAGCAGTGAGAGGAAGGGTACCGGCATGTCCCGGGCGTTGATGCGCTCGATGATGTTGTTGCCCAGGATCTTGATGTCCGCGAAGTGCTGCAGCTGGCGCGCGAAGGCCTGGAAGAGATCGTCGAAACCGGCAAAATCCGCCGCCTCTCCGGTGGCCGGACCGAGGCGCTCGCCGGAAAGCGGGTCGATCCCGTTGTGCAGGGTCAACTCCAGAATCTTCGGCAGGTTGAAATACCCCGTCAAAATATAGGCTTCCCGCCCGAAGGCGCCGCTTTCCACGCAACCGCTGGCCCCACCCCGGCGGGCATCCTCGATGGACTTGCCCTGGCGCACGAGCTCCTGGACGATGGCGTCCGTGTTGAAGATCGAGGGCTGCCCGAAGCCGGTCTTGACGATGTGCAGGGCCCGTTTGAGAAAACGGTCGGGGGTCTTCTTGCTGATCTGCACCATGGCGCTGGGCTGCAGCAAACGCATCTCTTCCACCACGTCGAGGATCAGGTAGCTCAATTCGTTGACCCCGTCGGCGCCCTCCGGCGTCAAGCCGCCGGTGTTGATCAGGGCGAAATCCACGTAGGTGTTGCTCTCCTTGGCGGTCACGCCCACCTTGGGGGGCGCCGGGTGGTTGTTGAACTTGATCCAGAAGGCCTGCAGCAGCTCCCGGGCGCGGGCCTCCGTCAGCTCCCCGTGGTCGATGTCCCGCCGGTAGAACGGGTAGAGGTGCTGGTCCAGGCGTCCCGGGTTGAAGGCGTCCCAGGGGTTCAACTCGGTGATCACCCCCACGTGCACGAACCAGTAGGATTGCAGGGCCTCCCAGAAGGTACCCGGTTTGTGGGCCGGCACCTTGCGGCAGATGGCGGCCATCTGCCGCAGCTCCTCGGCCCGGGCGGCATCGTCCTCCTCGGCGGCCAGGCGGGTCAGCTCCCGGGCGTGCCGCCGGGCAAAGGCGATCAGGGCCTCGGCGGCGATATCCATAGCCTGGAGCTGCTCCTGTTTGTCCAGGGCCCGGGGATCGGTGTAGAAATCGAGCGCGGCCCGGGCTTCGGCGATCTCCTGTTTGAGCTCCAGAAATCCCTTGCGGTAGATGATGTCCCCCAGCACCGTGTGGCCGGGGGAGCGCTGCTCCTGGAACTCGGTGAACACCCCGGCCCGGTAGGCGGCCTTCCAGGCCTCGGGCAGGCGGGCGAAGATGCGCTCGCGGATGGTGCGCCCTTCCCAGAAGGGGATGATTTCTTCCGCGTAGGCGCGGCGCATGTCGTCATCGCAGTGGTAGGGGACCTTGGGGCGCTCGTGGAGAAGCGTGAGATCGTCGAGGCTGTGCAGACAGACTTCCGGATAGGTGGGGGTGGCCTTGGGCGCCGGCCCGCGCTCCCCCACGATCAGCTCCCCCGGTGTGATGCAGATCGTTTTGTTTTCCAGGATGTGCTGGAAAATTCTGGCGCGCTGGAGCGGCACGGCCTCGCCGTCCAGCCGGCCTGCGGCCAGCAACCGGGTCACCAGCAGGGCCCGTTCGGCCGACAGACTGGCCCGGGCTTCCAGGCTCTGCCGCCGCAAGCGGCGAATGCGTTCGTTCAGCACGATCATCCTCCCACGCGGACGGAAAATCCGCCGCTTTCAAAATAGTCCCGCACCCGGGCCACGTCGTCGCCCTCCGGCGGCGGGATGTCGCCCAGGCGGTCCGCGACGCCCAGACGCCGGTATTTCTGCCGATGAATGCCATGGTAGGGCAAAAGATCGACCTCCCGCAGTCCGAGGTCGCGCAATAGCGCTCCCATGGCGTCCAGATTGTCCCGGCTCCCGTTGATCCGTGGAATCAACGGGAGCCGGATGCGCACCGCGCATCCGGCCTCGGTCAGCCAGCGCAGGTTCTGCAAAATGCGGCGGTTGGAAACCCCGACATACCTGCGATGCCGGGCGTCGTCCATGAGCTTCAGGTCGTAGAGAAAAAGATCGACCATGGGCGCGATCCGCTGAAGGACCTCCGCCGCGGCATGGCCCGTGGTATCGAGCGCCGTGTGAATGGCCTGCCGTCGGCAGCGGCTCAGCAGTTCCGCCAGGAATGCGGGCTGGTACAGGGGCTCGCCGCCGGAAAAAGTGACGCCCCCGCCGCTTTCGTCGTAGAAGAGCACGTCCTTGGCGATATCCGCCATCACGGCATCCGTCGTCGTGACGCGTCCCACCGCAACGGCCTCCTCATTGTCGGCTCCCGGGGCCATGAGCTCCGGCGCGGACCGCCGCCCCTCCGGATTGTGGCACCACCAGCAGTCCAGGGGGCAGCCTTTCAGGAAAACCGTGGTACGGATGCCCGGCCCGTCGTGGATGGCAAAATGCTTGATATCGAAGATCGTGCCCTGCGTCATCGCCTGGATTCCCGCCTACTGGATAGACACTATTTAGCATCGAATGCCCTGTAAATTGAAGCCCAATCCACCGCTGTCAAGCCTCGGGCCGGAAAAAATGAATCGCATTCAATCGTTGACAGATATTTGCAGCCATCATATATGCCCTTCATGTTTTTCGGCCCGGGAATAGGCGGTCTTTCCGCCTTCACCTGACGTCATCCCGGCGAAAGCCGGGATCTCCTGCATATTCATACCCTTGGTTCGAGGAGATGCCGGCTTTCACCGGAAGCACACCTTGCGGCGGATGGATAGCGAATTGGCCGGCAGGCAACCCCTGCCGGCACGGACGCGCAAACCGTTTCCGGCCGCCGCCTCGATGCCCGACACCTCCATTCGCATCTGTTTCGGTATGTTTAGCTGTGACAACTGAAAGAAGCTTTCCATGGGCGCACTTGTCAAGTTCTGCCGCTGGGTCGACACACTGAATACCTGGGTGGGGCACGTGGTGGCCTGGGCCGCCGCCCTGGTTGTCGTGGTCGTGTTTGTCGACGTGGTCATGCGCTACGCTTTTAAAATTAGTTTCGTCTTCACCCAGGAACTCGAATGGCACCTGTTCGCCTTCATCTTCCTGATGGGTGCCGGCTACACCCTGCTCAAGGACGGGCACGTGCGCGTGGACATCTTCTACCAGCGCGGCAGCCCCAAGGCCCAGGCCTGGATCAATCTCCTGGGCGTGATCTTTTTCCTGATCCCCGGCTGCTACATGGTCATCGCCACTTCGCTGCCCTTCGTCTACAACGCCTGGGCCGTGATGGAGGGGTCCCCCGATCCGGGCGGCATCCCCTATCGTTTCATTATCAAAAGCTGCATCCCGGCCGGTTTCGTCCTGATCTTTCTACAGGGGCTTTCCCTGGGGATCAAAAGCCTGCTCACCATCCTCGGCAAAGAGATTGAAACGGAGGGCCGGCACTGATGTTCATGGAATTTCTCCCGGCCTGGATGTTTCTGGCGCTTACGATTCTGCTGATGGTGGGCTTTCCGGTCACCTTCACCCTCATGGGGACGGCCCTCGCTTTCGGGCTGATCGGTTTCGGCTGGGACTTCTTCAACCTGCTGCCCCTGCGCATCTGGGGCGTCATGACCAACGTGACCCTGCTGGCGGTGCCCCTATTCGTTTTCATGGGGGTCATGCTGGAGCGCTCCGGCCTGGCCGAAGAGCTGCTCGACACCATGGGCCTGGCCTTCGGGCGCCTGCGGGGCGGCCTGGCCATTTCGGTGGTCGTGGTGGGAGCCCTGCTGGGCGCATCCACCGGCATCGTGGGCGCCACGGTGGTCACCATGGGGCTGCTGGCCGTGCCCACCATGCTCAAGCGCGGCTACCAGAAGGAATTGGCCACCGGCACGGTCTCGGCCTCCGGCACCCTGGGGCAGATCATCCCCCCCAGCATCGTGCTGGTGCTGATCGGCGATATCGTGGGCGTGCCGGTGGGAGACCTTTTCATGGGAGCCGTCCTGCCGGGCTTCGTGCTGGTGGGGCTCTACATTCTCTACATTCTGATCGTCTCCTTTCTCAATCCCCAATGGGCCCCGCCCATCCCCAAGGAGGAGCTGGCGGCACTGACGCCAAGCATTCTCATGAAAAAATTCTTCCGAGCCCTGTTTCCGCCGCTGTTTCTCATGGTGGCGGTGCTGGGCTCGATTTTCGCCGGCGTGGCCTCGCCCACCGAAGCGGCCGGCGTGGGCGCCGTGGGCGCCACCCTGCTGACCATCGCCAACAAGAAATTCAGCCTCAAGATTCTGCAGGAGGTCATGCACTCCACCATGCAGCTGACCTGCATGGTCTTCATCATCCTGGTGGGTGCGGCCTCCTTCGGCCTGGTGTTCCGCGGGATGGGGGGCGACCACCTGGTACGGGAATTCCTAGGGGGCATTTCCCACAATCACGGCCAATGGGCCGTATTGGCCATCGTCATGGGCATCATTTTCGTGATCGGCTTTTTTCTCGACTTCATCGAGATCACCTTCATCCACGTGCCCGTGCTGGCGCCCATCATGATCGAGTTCGGCTTCGACCCGGCCTGGTTCTGCATCCTGATCGCCGTGAACCTGCAGACCTCCTTCATGACGCCGCCCTTCGGGTTCTCGCTGTTCTACCTGAAAGCGGTGACGCCGCCCGAAATCAGCACTGGCGACATCTACCGGGGGATCATTCCCTTCGTCTTCTTCCAACTGATCGGCCTTTTGATCGTGGTTTTCTTCCCCCAGTTGGTGACGTGGCTGCCGTCGGTGGTCTTCAAATAGCGTGTCCGGCCAGAAATGGTCTTTTTGGCTCTGCTCTTCGTTCTCCGCGGGTTTTTCGGCTGCGGCGTACCGATGTACGCCTCACCGCAAAACCCTTGTGCGGCCTTGAGCAGAACCAAAAATCCACATTTCTGACTCGGACACACCGCTGATCTTGATGTTAGTTCTATTTTCTTGAGGCAAACAGAACGAGACGCTGCCAGTTGCACATCGA
>CAYMQN010000225.1:0-5902 GCA_964392545.1 uncultured Desulfobacteraceae bacterium | reverse complement strand
CTGTTCCTTGTCCGTTGGCATCTTCAGTTTGAGCGGCAGATAATTGGAGGCATGGTTGGCATGAAACAGGCCGCCGGACATGGTGGTGGCGGCGATCATGACCCCCAATTCGCGCAGCATGTCCTCCGGGCACAGCAGCTCGAAGCGGCCGGCCTGGTAATCGTCGAAGAGGGGGGTGCCGGGGATCAGCATGAGACTCAAGGCCCCCACGTATTCCGGATCGATGGCGGAGATCACCCGGCCGGTTTCCCTGGCGTGGACCATGCTGCGCTCCGGTCCGGCCAGGCCCAGGAGCACCGTTATGGATAGCTTGATACCCGCGTGCCGCAGCTTGCGGCCGGCCTCGATCATGCTTTGCGCATTGGCCCCCTTGCGCACCGCCGCCAGGGTCACATCGTCGCCGGATTCCACCCCCATATAGGCGATCCCCACACCATGGGCCTGGAGTTCGGCCAATTCCGCCTCCGACTTCATGCGAATGCTTTTCGTGTTGGCGTAAAGCCCCACGCGGGTCACCCAGGGCAACCGCTCGCGGATGGCGCGCAGGATGCGCAGCAGACGTTTTTGGGGAATAATGAGAGCATCCCCGTCGCAAATGAACAGGCGCCGCTGCCGACGGCAATGGGCGGCCGCGAAATCGATATCGGCATCGATCACCGCATCCGGTTTGATTTTGAAGCGTTCGCCCTTGTAGGCCCCGCAAAAGGTGCATTTGTTGTGGGAGCAGCCCACGGTGGCCTGCAGCAGAATGCTGTAAGCTTCACTGGGGGGGCGAATCATATTGCCTTCATAGTGCATCGTCGTTGTGTCCTCGTGCCGTTGAGCGTCCAACCCCTTTCCATCGGGCACCGGATTGAGGCCGCTTGGGGACGCCGTTGCCGCCGCAGATGGGTTTTCCGGCGGATCAGAACGTACGCCAAAGGGTTAGCGCCATGTCGTATGCCAAAGGGATGAACAGCCCCGGCAGCATATTGCCGATACGCAGCTTTTTGATATCAAGGATGTTCAAGCCGATGGCCAGAATCAGCACGCCGCCCACGGCCGTCATCTGGGCAACCACGGCGGGGGTCAAGAACGGTTTCAGATAGCTCGCGGCCAGCGTGATGGCCCCCTGGTAGAGAAAGACGGAAACTGAAGAAAATATCACCCCGATGCCCAAGGTAGAGGCGAAGATGATGGCCGTCACCCCGTCCAGCAGGGATTTGGCGAAAAGGGTTTGATGGTTGCCGGACAAACCGCTCTCCAGGGCCCCCACGATGGCCATGGCACCCACGCAATACACCAGGCTGGCCGTCACGAACCCCTGCGCCACGCCCTCGCCGGCCCGCCCCATGCGGCCTCCCACCCAATGCCCCAGGCTCTGCAGGCGATCTTCGATCTTGAGCAGTTCACCGAGAACCGCCCCCACCGCCAGGCTGATGATCACCACCAGCAGGGCATCGCTGCGCAGGGCGCTCTTGACACCGATCAACAGGACCGCCAGGCCGATCGCCCCGATCACCGTCTCTTTGGTGGTGTCGGGAATCCCCCGGCGCAAAGAGACGCCCAGCAGACTGCCGATAATGATGGCGATCGTGTTGACGATGGTTCCGAGCATGCCATGTCCTCCGGTGGGCAATTGACGCACGACACATAGTGAATACGGCGCCAAATTGCAATCCCAAATCCGGCATCGGCCAAGGAATGCCGCGCTGGCGCGCAATCCCGCCGACGGCGGGGCATTGCAGCCCGAGGCGCCGTTTATCCGCAGCTTGCTAGGCGGCGCCGGGGGCGTCCGGATCGGGGTGTTGATCCGAAGAGGCGGTCGATCGAGGGCCTTGGGTTTGAACGAGGAAGTCGTAAAAGTTGCGGGGCTCGGGGTGGCGGATATAGCGCCGAATATGACGCATGAGATATTCACACGTGGCCGCTTCGCCATCGTGCTGCAGTCGAAAGGCCAGCAACCGCCGGAGGCGCTTGTCGTTTTTGTCCCGGTCGGGGACCATGCGCAGCACGCGCTGCAGCACGAAGAGCGGCATGCCCTGGCGGTCTTCGACGGTAATGATGTTGTCATCCATGCTCATCGGGGTTTGACCGGTGGTTTAGGGCGTGTCCATCCGGACAATGGAAACCCCATCTCCGGATGGACACGCCATAAACCAATATAAAGCGCTTCATTGTGCACGCAAGAACCACTCCTTGTTTTCGGGAACGGTCTTCGCAGCTCGGTTTGCTCTGAAGGCATTGAAAAAGAAAACAAATCATACTAACCTGATCCCACGGCATCAGGCAGCGCGACCATCACCCTCATCCCAGCATCAGGAATCGCCCATGGAAAGCGGCAGCACCAGCAATCCTGAGAAAGAGCTGCGCAATTCGCTCGAGCGAGAAACCCGCGAGCGCCAGAAACTTCAACGGCAGTTGCGCGAAGCGCTGACCCTGCTGCAAAGGACCATGAAAGACCGGGAAAAATACCGCCACCTGGTCGAGGACATCAGCGCTGTCATTTTCGCCACGAACGCCCAGGGCACGATTGTCTACATGAGCCCCCTGATTACCAGCTTCACCGGCCTGCAGCCGGAGGAATGCATCGGCCGGCCTTTCGCTTCACTGATCCATCCGGAAGATCGCCGGCGCCTGCAGAAAGTCCATGAGCGGGTGGTTTCCGGAGATCTGCAGTCCATCGAATACCGCCTCTATACCAAACGCCGGGACTACGCCTGGGTGCGCTCCTTCAGCCGCCCCCTGATCAACGATGGGGTTTTCAAGGGGTTGCGCGGCATCATGGTGGATATTTCAAGCTTGAAAAGTGCCGAGGCGGCCTTCCGGGCCAGCGAAAAAAAATACCAGACCATTGTCGAAAGCATCGAAGAGGGCTATTTCGAAGTCGATCTCAAAGGCTATCTGACATTTGTCAACCGACCGCTGTGCCGCATTGTCGGGCTCTCCCGGGATCAGCTGCTGCTGACCCATTTTCGACAATATGTCAGTCGGCCCACGGCCCGCTACCTCATTCGGCTTTTCAACCGCGTCTACCGTACCGGAATTCACGCCGCCAACCAGGATTTCGAAGTCCACCACCACGGCAATCGCATGATCCTGGAAATTTCGGTTTCCCTGGTGACCCAATCCGAGGCCCGTCCCAAGGGCTTCCGCGGCATGCTGCGGGACATCACCCACCTGCGGCGGGCCGAGGAAGAACGTCAGGAATTGGAAGAACAGCTCCATCATGCCCAGCGCCTGGAAGCTATCGGAACCCTGGCCGGAGGCATCGCGCACGACTTCAACAACATCCTCATGGGCATCCAGGGCAATACGTCCCTCATGCTGATGCGCACCCCCGGCGACAACCCTCTGGTGGAAAAATTGCGCAATGTGGAGTGCTACGTCAAAGACGGGGCCGGCCTCACGCGTCAACTGCTCGATTTCGCCCGCACCAAACAACGCCAGACCGAGGTCGGCGACCTCAATGAGCTCGTCCGCAAGACGGTCACCATGTTCGGCCGCACCAAACGGGAAATCACCATCGACACCTCGGCTCTCAAGGCCACCTGGCCGGTACGGCTCAATCCCGGACAGATCGAACAGGTGCTGATGAACCTATTCGTCAACGCCTGGCAAGCCATGCCGGACGGGGGCCGCCTGTCCCTCGAAACCGAAGACGCTCAATTGGGCATGAAATCCGTGCATCCCTTCGGCTTGAATCCGGGACGCTACGTCAAATTCAAGGTCCGCGACACCGGGGTGGGCATGACCGAAGCGATTCTGCCCAAGATCTTCAATCCCTTTTTCACCACCAAGGAGCGCGGCCGCGGCACCGGACTGGGACTCTCCTCGGCCTATGGCATCATCAAGAACCACCGCGGCTTCATCAAAGTGGCCAGCCGGATCGGCAAGGGTTCCGTCTTCACGGTGTTTCTGCCGGCATCCCAAGCGCCGGTCCAATCGGAAACCGACACCATGCTCGAACCGTTCAGGGGGGGCGGAACCATCCTGGTGGTGGACGATGAACGCTTCATCACCGAAATCACCGGTGAATGGCTGAGCGAGCTGGGCTATCGCTTCCTGGAAGCGTCCAGCGGCCAGGAAGCATTGGCCGTCTACGAGGCCCATCAGGGCGTGATCGATCTCGTCATTCTGGACATGGTCATGCCGGGCATGGACGGCGGGGAGACGTTCGAACGCCTGCGGGACGTCGATCCGGATGTAAACGTCCTTCTGATCAGCGGTTATGGGCTGAATGGACGGATCGCCAAGATCCGCAACCAGGGCTGCAGGGGCTTTCTTCAGAAACCGTTTACGATTCTCCAGCTGTCGGAAAAAATCAAATCCATTCTGACCGAAAATGCGGCCCGAACGAAAGAGACCTCCGAGGCCGGGCGGCGGGTCGTGCGGCGGATGGAACCGTAATCCCCCCACAAGCCGTCACTCACGCGGAAGCGGGCCTGTCCGCCATAGCTTCCGCGGAGGCAGGCGTCCCTATCCCATTGAAAGGCCTGGAATCCCCCATTCCAGGCTGGGTCATGATTTGCGCGCAAGGGCGTGGGACTGTTTCGTCATCCCGGCGAAAGAGGCTGTGTCACCATTTGCACGAAAGGGCGTTGTCATAGGACGTCATCCCGGCGAAAGCCGGGATCTCAGGCAATTTCATGCTGTTATCCCAATGAGATGCCGGATCGAGTCCGGCATGACGGGCAAAAAGGCAATCCTTTATCGTATCCTCCACCAAAGGTGGCGGATTTTTATCGAGCCTAGAGACCCGGCATGGCCGTTTCAAAGGGCCAGGCGGCCACGCCCCCTTCGATGAAACGCACTCGCCGGATCCCAGCCGCGTTGAGGATCCGCTGGGCCTCGTAGCCCCGCATGCTGACCTTGCAGTAGGTCAGGATGTCGCGGTCCCCGGGCAACTCGTCCACCCGATCCCGTAGCTCATCCAGGGGGATATGCAGCATGTCCGTATGCGGGATCCATTCCATCTTGGTTTCTTCAGGAATCCGCACGTCCAGCAGCAGGCAGTCGCCCTCGTCCATCAGGCGCTTGGCCTCCAGGGGGGCGATCCCGTCGGCCAGACCGTCGAGCTTGTTGGTCAGAACATGGGCACAGACCGCCAGCGGATCGATGGGCGGTCCGTAAGGCGGGGCGTACCCGAAATCGACATCGGCCAGCTGATCCAGCGTGCCCCCGAAGAAAATCACGCTGGCCGCCACATCGAGGCGTTTGGCGCCGTTGCCCATGCCCGCCACCTGCACGCCGAGCACCTTGCGGTCCCGGCGCGAGGCCAGCATTTTGATCACGAAAAGTCGGCTTGCGGGCATGTAGTGGGGAATATCCTGCCCGGACCAGGTCGTCACCGCATAGTCGATACCCAGGTCCTTGGCCATGCGCTCGGAAAGACCGGTGCGGCCCAGGGTGTAGTCGAATATCCGCACCACACTGCTGCAGGTGATGCCGCTGAAGGACGTCGGCCTACCGGCGATGTGGTTGGCGATCACGCGGCCGTGCTTGTTGGCGGTGGAGCCCAGCGGCACGTAGAGGGGTTCGCCGACCTGGCGGTGGATGTAGGCATTGGGCACGCAGTCGCCGCCGGCGTAAATATCCGGATCGCTGGTCTGGCCGTATTCATTGACCAGGATGCCCCGGCGGCAGTCAAGACCGGCCGCCCGGGCCAATTCGTCGTTGGGACGGGTTCCCACACCGACCACCACCAAGTCGGCCGCAATCCGACCCTTGTCCGTCACCACCGTCGTGACCCGCTCGCTGCCCTCGAGCGCGGTCACGGTCTCTCCCAGGACCAGTTCCACGCCGTTGTCCTCCATGTGGATCTGGCCCAACCGGGCGATGTCCTCGTCCAGAATACCGGGCATGACCTGGGGCGCCATCTCCACCATGGTGACATCCAGGCCTCGATTGATCAGGGCCTCGG
>CAYMQN010000224.1:0-5921 GCA_964392545.1 uncultured Desulfobacteraceae bacterium | reverse complement strand
TCGGGCAGGGCATCGGCGGGAAGCGGGTCCGCCGTGGCATCCCAAACGACATGGCTGATACCGGAGTGCGCTTCCATACCTTCGGCCGCTCGTGACCCCACGATCACGTTGTGGCCCCGTGATCCCAGCCCACGAGTGATCTCGGCCCCTATACCGGAAGTCCCACCCACGACAAAATAGGTCTTCTTCTCCATGGCCGTCGTTCTCCTTTCCCCTCCGCCTCAAGAAACCGGTGTGGCAGGCTCGTCGGTAATGACCCCTAGATAGAGGTCCGCCATTTCACGCCCCCCTTCCAGCGCGAATCCGGTTTGCGCCGCAGGGGAACAGAAGACCACTCCGTCGAAACGATCCCGCCGAGGGTGCTTCATCAAATGACCCGACACCGGATGGGGGGTTGCGTTTCACTGCTTTTTAGGATCCCAGCGCCAGTCTTCGTAGTAGTCCCAGCTCACCAGCTCGTTGAGATTCTTCAATTCGCGGTCCTTTTCGAGCAGGTTGGCCCGCAGCACGTCGCCAATCGAAAGCAGGCCGGCATAGCGCCCCTCCTTCTCGATCATCACGTAGCGGGTGTAGAGTCCCAGGTACATTTCCTGCAGTTTGGGAATCGGCGTATCGTAGGCGGCCGTGTGCAGGGTGGGAACCATGACGTCTCCGATGCGCGTGGTCCTGGGATCGAAGCCGGCCTGCAGGCTGTTGCGCACATAGTCCTTCTCGGTCCAGATGCCCACGATGCGCCCCTCCCGCCGCACCAGAATGGCGCCGATATTGTTCTCCACCATGACCCGCAGCACTTCCAGAACGGTCTGATCGATATCGGCAGCGATCATTGCGGCGTTCTTGCCCTGCAGTATGTCTCCGGCTACTTTCATGGGAGATCTCCTTTCGCCCGCGTTCTGGAGGCCCTCCCCGACGACTCCCGGGAAATCCTCCCAGGCCTCAACCTAAGGGCGTCTGTGCAATATGTAAATGGCGCTGGATGCCTATGAAGGTAATAAAATCATACCACGCGATGGTCTTTTCAAGGTCAAAGGGTACGAGGTTTTCGCTAAAAATAATGGGTCTTGACAAATAGGAATGGATACTATCTAAAAAGAAGTATGGAAAATACAAACATTGATCAGCGCGTCGAGCGCTTCATGGAAACCTGCCACCGTCACGGCCTCAAGATCACCCCCCAGCGGGTGGCCACCTACCGGGCCCTGATCCAGTCGGACCGGCATCCTTCGGCCGACACCATGTTCCGGAAGGTCCAGCAGGAATACCCCCACATTTCCTTCGATACGGTCAACCGCACCCTGGCAACCTTTGCCGAAATCGGCGTGGTGGACGTGGTGGAGGTGTTCGGCGGCCCCCGACGCTTCGACCCGGACGTGGGCCTCCATCACCATCTGCATTGCGTGGCCTGCGGCCGGATCATCGATTTCACCCACGAAGACTACGACCATATCGATGTGCCGCCGGAACTGTCCCAAAAGTTCAAGGTGGTGGGCAAGCGCGTGGTTCTCAAGGGCTATTGCATAGCATGCCAGACGGCTTCGCGCGCCACCCGGGAGTCAACTTCCTAACGGGGCGGTGTAGCGCCCCCTGCAACCCCAACATCGCACCCAACCCGATCCAAAAGGAGGCATCATGAGCAAGACCACCGACAATCTCAAAGCAGCCTTTGCCGGTGAATCCCAGGCCCGCAACAAGTACACCTTTTTCGCCGAGGTGGCCCGGGAGGAAGGCTACCACTACATCGCCAAGATTTTCGAGGAAACCGCCCTGAACGAGCTGCAGCATGCCAAGGATCATTTTCGAATGCTGGGCGGCATCGGCGACACCCTCGCCAACCTGAAGGAGGCCATTGGCGGCGAGGACTACGAGACGGAAAACATGTATCCGCAATTTGCCAAGGAGGCCGCGGAAGAAGGCCAAAAAGAAGCTAAAATCACCTTTGAGCAGGTGGGCAAGATCGAGGCCCACCATCGCGAGCGCTACAAGAAAATCCTCGAAATGGTCGCGGCCGGCACGGTCTTCAAGCGGGAGCAGCCCATCAAATGGAAGTGCTCCGTCTGCGGCTATATCGTCGAAAACACCGAGCCGCCCCCCAAATGCCCCTCCTGCAAACAACCCCGGGAGTTTTTCGAGCCGGCGAATATGGATTTCTAGTAGGGGCCGAGGGTTCAAGGATTATAGGGGTCGAGGGAAAAATGCCATAGGCCCCTTGACCTCTTGCCGGCTTAGGCCTATTGCTATTCAATTGGATAGAAGAACGGAATGAGGGCCAAGTAAACCATCCCCTTGAACCCTTGGCCCCTGGAACCCTGGGACCCTTCAACGACAAGCGAGTCACCCAATGGAAAAACTGAAACCTGGAGATCCGGCCCCGGCCTTCACCGCGCCGGACCAGAACGGTCACACCGTCAGCCTGAAAGACTTCAAGGGCCGCAAGTGCTTCATCTTCTTCTATCCCAAGGCCGGCACCTCCGGCTGAACGGCCCAGGCTCAGGCGGTGCGGGACGCACTGCCCGACCTCGCGGCGGCCGGAGTGGCGGTCGTCGGCATCAGCCCCGACACGGTGGCCCAGCAGAAGAAGTTCGACGACAAACACGGGCTGGGCTATCCCCTGCTTAGCGACGAGGACCACAAGGCCGCCCAAGCTTACGGCGTGTGGGGCGAAAAGAAGATGTACGGCAAGACCTTCATGGGCATCGTGCGCGCGGCCTTCCTCGTGGACGAGAAGGGCCTCGTCGCCGGTGCCGCCTACAAGATCAGCCCCGAGAACACCATCCCCACCCTGAAGGAATGGCTGGCCGCCTGACGGCGGTGCGTTTCCTGAGTTCATAGGGCATTCTGCACCGGATCTGCTCCCAGGGAAGGATCCTCCGTGCCATCCAAGTTCAGCATCCAGCACATGAACCTCGAGCTGCCCGGCGGGGCCGCCCTGCTCCACGATATTTCCCTGGAGATCCCGTCCGGTGACGTCACGGCCGTCATCGGCCCCAGCGGCAGCGGCAAGTCCTCCCTGCTGCGCTGCCTGAACCGCTTGTGGGAGCCGCCGTCCGGTAGCGTTTTCCTCAACGGCGACGACGTCACCGCCGTGGACGTTCTCCGGCTGCGGCGCCGGGTGGGCATGCTCTTCCAATCGGCGGCGCTCTTCGAGGGCACCGTGGCCGACAACATCGCCTATGGTCCGGCGCTGGCGGGCAAACACCTGACCTCAGACCAAACGGCCGAACTGCTGCAAATGGCCGGCCTCGATGCCGCCATGGCCGACCAACCGGCGCACCAGCTTTCCGGGGGTCAGGCCCAGCGGGTGGCCCTGGCCCGGGCCCTGGCCAACCGACCCGAAGTGCTGCTGCTGGACGAGCCCACCAGCGCTCTCGACCCCGCGGCCACGCGCAAGGTCGAAGACACCCTGCTGCGCCTCCGTGACGACTTCGGCCTTACCATCGTGTGGGTCTCCCACGCCTTCCCCCAGGTGGAGCGCACGGCCAACCGGATCGTGCTTCTGGTGGAAGGCCGGGTGGTGGAAACCGGCGATGCGCAGCATCTGCTCTCCGGGGTCCATCACCACCTGATCGACGATTTCGCGGCGGGGAAGCTTTAAACACGGGGGCAAGGGGCCGAGGGAAAAATCTTGGTAATGAAGGCGCCCCAATACCCTGGGATCGTCATTCCGGCGGAAGCCGGAATCTCTGGCAATCCCGTTCGTTGGGTATCGATCTCGGCTTCCGCCGGGATGACAACGGTCTGGCTTTTTCGTTGCCATATTAGAAATCCGGGACGGATATCGGATGTTTTCGTAACCGAAGGAGTCATAGACATGATCGAATCGCTACCCTGGCTGCCGCGCATCCTGGGGGCCCTGGCCCTGGTGGGCGTGGCGGCCTTTATTTCCTGGCGGCAGAAAGTCGGCCTGGGCAAGGACATGCTGACCGCGGTCATCCGGGCCTTTGTCCAGTTGATCGCCATCGGCTACGTCCTGGAATTCATCTTCGCCGCCCGGGGGCCCTACTGGATTCTCCTGGTGGTGACGGTCATGGTGGCCGTCGCCGGCTACACCGCCGGCCAGCGCGGCCGCGGTGTGCCGCGCAGCACGCTCGTGGCCACGGCATCGGTGAGCTGCGGGGCCTTCACGACCATCGGCACCCTGCTGCTGTTGGGCGTCTTTCCCTTCGAGCCGCGCTACATCATCCCCATCGCGGGCATGATCGTGGGCAATGCCATGGTGGTCAGCGGCCTGGTCATGGGCCGCCTGCGGGACGAGATCCAATCCCAGAAGCTCCGGATCGAGACGGCCCTGGCCCTGGGCGCAGCCCACCACCAGGCCGTCGGCGGGCAACGCAAGCGAGCGCTCACGGCCGGCATGAGCCCCATTGTGGACAACACCAAGACCGTGGGGCTGATCTCGCTGCCGGGCGCCATGACCGGCATGATCCTGGCCGGCGCCCCGGCCCTGGAGGCCGTCCAGGTGCAGATCATCGTCATGTACATGCTGATCGGCGCCGCCGCCGTGAGCGGCCTGACCGCCGCCCACCTGACCTACCGCCAGTTCTTCACCCGGGTCCACCAGCTGAAGCTGCTGGAACGGTGAAAGAAATGCGCTTTGGGTCCAAGCCTGTCTTCGCCGGAACGCATTTCGCCTCCATCGAAAGAAAAGCCATGGTCCCATCGCCCCGCAAATTCCCCTTGACTTTATGAAATTTTTTGCGCTAAAGCTCTCACCTTCAGGCAAATTTTGGCAGTGCCTTTACACTCCAACGAATGGAGTTCATATCGCCCCCTGCGGCGCGTGAGCGCACACTAGCGGGCACAATTTTGAGCGGCCGGCGATCACGCCGGTACGGCACACCATAGACCCCCAAAGGCCAAGAAGGTCTCCGAACGGGAAGAACCCCCGTCGCAGACCTCTTGGCCTTTTTTATTGGGTCCGAGGGGGGACGGCGGGGAACGGATTGGATTCGAGGAGGTGACCGTTGAGCGTCTTGAAACCCCTTCTGCCGGTGCTGGTGCTGGGATCGCTCCTGGCGCCGGGCCCGGCCTGGACGGCGGGGGACGCCGTCCGTGAAACCATCGAAAAGCCGGTCCAGCAGGCCATCGACACCCGCCAGGCCACCCAGAAGGCCGAGGAGGCCTGGCGCAAGGAGCGTGAGGAACGCATGGCCCTGCTGGCGTCGCTGGAGCAGGAGCAGGCACGCCTTGCGGAAGAAGCGGCGCGCCTGCGGGAGGAGCAGGCCGCGCACCGGGAGCGGATCGCCGCCAAAGAGCGCCAGCTGGCCGCCGGCGAGGAAATCGCCGACCAGATGGGTCCCTACCTCGAAGCGGTGCTGGCCCGACTGCGCGACCGCATCGACGCGGACCAGCCCTTTCTGACCGGGGAGCGCCGACAGCGGGTGGAAAACCTGGAGGGCCTGCTGGCCGACCCGGGGGTGACGGTCAGCGAAAAGTTTCGCAAGACCGTGGAGACCCTCATGGTGGAGGCCGAATACGGGCGGACCATCGAGGTCTACCAGGACACCATCACGGTGGAGGGGCAGCCCCTGCTGGCCACGATCTTCCGGCTGGGGCGGATCGGCCTGTTCTACCAGACCCTGGACCACGGCCGCAGCGGCATGTTCGACGTGGCGGCCAGGGCCTGGACCCCGCTGCCCGAGACCACCAACGCCGCCCTGCAGACGGCCGTCGAGATCGGGGCCAAACGCCGGCCGGTGGAACTCCTGACCCTGCCCCTGGGAAGGATGGCGATCCCATGAAATGTCGACGCTGGATTTGGATGGCAATGGGACTGGCGTTTCTGGCCGTTGCCGGGCCGGTCTGGGGTCAGGACATGCGGGTTCGCCAAGCGGAAGCCCGCCAGGCCCGGGAAGTGCTGATGCAAAAAGCGGCCGCCGAGCAGCGCGCGGCCGAAGCCGAAGCCGCCGCCGCACGGGCCCGCA
>CAYMQN010000223.1:0-5956 GCA_964392545.1 uncultured Desulfobacteraceae bacterium | reverse complement strand
CCCACCATTAATATCAAGGGGTTACGGCATAGGCCGTAACCCCTTGCTGCTTTTTGATACTTTCATTTCCCGCACCAACGGACGATAGCGATAGCCAATCCTGATCTTTCATGATGGGGTCAACTTGCCGCCGGATCTGGCGACATTGGTTGTTGAAGGTCGGCGCAGATCATGAGAACGTGCAAATTGATACGGTATGGTCGTTTGTGATTACGATAGGGAGGTGCCATGTTAAAATCCATCTTAAAATTTCTCCTGCCCGCCTGCATAACTATCCTTGCATTGTCCATTCAGACATATGCCGCCGATGCCAGGAACCCTTGGGACACGCTGAATGAGGCTAAAAGCCTGAAGTGCGATTTTGGCCCGGGAATTTCTACAGAATTGAAGTGGGATGATCCCAATCCTGAAAATATCCGTGTCGATGAGCAAGTGTATTTGAGTGATATTGACCTCCAGGCGGGGAATGCGCGTCTGGTGAGCAGTGAGGGCGATCGGAATGTTGCGACCAAATTGTCGCCAATGACCGTCAACTTTGTTTGGATGTCTGGAATGTGGGATATGTCGATGATAACGGTTTACCCCTATTATCTCAAAGACAGCGAGGATTTCCCTGCTGTATGGTCAAGGCACCGGTACCTCGAAAAGGGACCATTGGCATCGCAGGTTTACGGCATATGCAGAGTGGTAGAGTGATTCCTTCGCAATCTAATGGTTGATTTTGAAACTATTTCAGGAAAGAATTCAATCATGTCCTTTGTAGTGTAAACCCATATTTGTTGGGGAACACACCCCTCAATGCCAAGCTGAAAGGAATCGGGCATCACCGCACGACACAGACGCATGGCCATCTTTATTACACTTGCCGCCGCGGGGGGCCTTGCCGCCGCCTGGCTGATGGGATTCTTTCTTCCCAATTTTCTGCTTTACGCCACCCCGCCGCTCAAGGCCGATGCCGTGGTGCTGCTGCTCGGTCCGGATGAGGACGCCCGCCGCAGGCAGGCCGAGGAGCTGATCGCGCTTGGATGGGCCAAGTACCTGATCGTCCCCTATGAGGGGCGCATTGTCGAAACCCAGGTGTCGCGGTCGCCGGTCACCCCCCGAAAAACGGCGACCATCGCCCGGGGGATCAGAACCGATCGAAACCGGGTCTATGTGGAACGGACCCATATCGAGATGCTTCAAACCCGGGCGCTGATGGCGCATATCGGCGGCACCCGGGCCATTTTCGTCAGCTCCCCCTACCACATGCGGCGTGTCAACCTGATGGCCCGCCGCGTCTTCGATCCGGAAATCCATGAGATGGCCTACGTGCCCACGGCCAACGATCCGCCCCACACCCCCTGGTTTCTCAGTTGGCGGGACATCCGATGGGTCTCTGCCGAATGGGGCAAAATCCTTTGGTTCCTTGCTTATGCGCCATTTGTTTAGCCCATTTTGGTCCGCCTCCGCTTCGGCCTTGATAAAGGATCGCCAAACACCAGATATTGTGTGCATAATTTACCCACCATACCTTCCATAGTGTTTTTCCTTTACAGATACATCTTTTTTTGATAGATTCTTTACGGTTGATCGAAGTGGGCGCCGAAGCTGTTCGGCAGAGCCTGCAAGCTGCCGCGCCACACGGATCGCCCGCTGACCAGCGCTTTTCCCTGCGGCTCTGACGCCTGAGATTCCCTGACGATGCAGCCTTGCGATTGAGACGGATTCCCTGCCGTATGCAGGGGAATGGCGATAACCAGGAGAAACCCGTTCGATGATACTCAAAAAGCTTGAAATTATAGGATTCAAATCCTTCGTCGACAAGGCCGCCATCCATTTTCCACCCGGCATCTCGGCCGTGGTGGGGCCCAATGGCTGCGGCAAGAGCAACGTCATCGATGCCCTGCGCTGGGTGATGGGGGAGCAAAGCGTCAAAACCCTGCGCGGCAAGTCCATGGAGGATATCATCTTCGCCGGCGGCGGCGGCAAGCCGCCCCTCAACATGGCCGAAGTGGCCCTGACCCTGGTCAACGACAACGGCAGCCTGCCGCCCGAGCTGCGCGACTATTCCGAAATCATGATCACCCGCCGCCTCTACCGCTCGGGGGAAAGCGCCTATTTACTCAACAAACGCCCCTGCCGGCTTAAAGACATCCACAACATCTTCCTGGGCAGCGGATTGGGCTCCAAATCGTTTGCCGTCATCCAGCAGGGCAATATCGGGGCCATCACCGACGCCGGACCGGACGAGCGGCGCCACTACATCGAGGAAGCCGCGGGCGTGACCCGCTTCAAGCAGCGCCGTATCGAAACCATGCGCAAGATCGACGCCACCCGCCGCAACCTCTACCGGGTCATGGACATCGTGGGCGAAATCAAGCGCCAGATGGCCAGCCTCAAGCGCCAGGCCCGCAAGGCGGAGCTCTACAAAACCTATCAGGACCGCTCGCGCACGTTCGACATCTTCATCGGCCTGCATTACCACGACCGGTACACCCGGCAGCTGGCGGAATCCGCGGCCCGGCTCCAGGAGCTCAAGGATGCCGACCTGAACCACGTATCCCAGATCAAAAAGCTGGATGCGGCCGTCGAGGACATAAAGCTGCAGCGCTGGCAGAAAAACCAGGAAATCGGCGGCCTGAAGTCGCGCCAGAACGAGCTGCAGCGCCTCCTGGACAAAAACGAGAACGACCTCCAGCACACCCGGGGCGAAATCAAGCGCCTGGACGAGGAAGTAGTCTCCCTGCAGCAGGCCTGTGACGACCTGGAAGCCAAAAACGAGCGCATGATCACCGAAATCGCCGAAACCGAAGACCAGCAGCGGGATCTCGAAAAGGATATCCACACCGTCCGCCGCGACATCGAAGCCGAACGGCAGTCCTCCCGTGATGTGGCGCAAAAGCAGCAGACCCTCAAGGCGGAACTGGAGTCCCACCGCTCCCGCCTGACCGATCTCGTGGGCCAGGAGGCGCGCTACCGCAACATCCACCAGGCGGCCGAGAACAACCGCGAGAGCCTGCAGCGGCGGCTCAAGAAAACGGACGAGGAGGCCGCCGTGGCCGCCCGCGCCCTGGCCACGGCCCGCAGCAACGAAACCCGCGCCCAGTCTCGACTGGCGGAAAAGCGGGAGGCCTTGCGGGTGCTCGAAGGCCGCATCGGCGAAGTGCGGCAGTCCCTCGAGGTCAAAAGCCGCCGGCTGAACGAACAGATCAAGCAGGCCCAGGCCCTGGATCTGGAGCAGCGGCAGCACCGCTCGCGCCACGCAACCCTGAAGAAAATGGAGGACAATTTCGAGTGGTACCGGGAGGGCGTACGGGCGATCATGCAGCGCAGCCGGCCGGAAGAACGTGCCGCCGCCGGTATCCGGGGCCTCGTGGCCGACGTGATCACACCGGCCGCGGGCTATGAGGTGGCCGTGGAGGCGGCCCTGGGCGACGCCCTGCAGTATGTGCTGGTGGACGGCCAGCAGCAGGCCCGTGACGCCATCGACTATCTCCACACCGAAGCGTCGGGCCGCAGCGGCTTCGTGCCGCTGGACACCTTTCGCACCCTGGCGCGGGAAACCGATGCCCTCCCGCCGCCGGAAGACGGTCTTCTCAATCACTTGCAGGTGGCCAACGGCTATGAACCGGTGGCCGAGGCCCTCTTCCGCCATGTGGCCGTGGCCCGGGACTTGGAAGAGGCCGTCGCCCGCTTCAATCGCAACGGCGTTTTCCAGACCATCGTCACCCGCAAGGGGGATATCGTCACCTCCCAGGGCGCCTTCGTTGGCGGCGGTGCCGACAAAGGGGCCGGCATCCTGGCCCAGAAGCAGGAAATCCGCGGCCTGGAAGCTGAAATCGAAACCCTCGAGGGCCGGATTGCCGGGACCCGCGAAATTCAGAGCGCCCTGGAATCCGCGGTCAAGACCCTGGAGACCGACCTTCAGGTGCTGCTCACGGAAAAGCACCAGACCATCGAGGAGGAAATCGAAGCCCGCCAGAAAAGCGTCCAGGCGGCCGAGGATCTCAAAGCCGCCCAGCGCCACCATGACATCGTCCAGCTCGAACAAGACCGGCTGCAGGGCGAGGAGAGCGAAGTCGGCGAGGAAATCGAACGCTATCACACCCTCCTGAGCGATCTGGCCGACGACATCGCCGCCGCCCAGCAGCGGGTGGCCGACACCAGTGCCGAGCTGGACGCCGTTACGGAGCAGATGGCGGTTTTCCAGCAGCGCGAAATGGACATCCGCCTGCGCCTGACCGCTCTCCAGGCCAAGCAGGAGAATACGGTCAACAGCCTGCGCCGGCTCAAGGAGTTTCAGGCGGACAGTGTCCAGCGCCTGGAAAGCCTGCACCAGGAGATCCAGTCCAAACGCGACCGCAGCCGGGAAGCGCGGCAGCGTATCCGCAAATTGGAGGAAGATCTTTCCCTGCGCTACAGTGAACTGGAGAAAGTCAACCAGGACGTTGCCGCCAATGAGGGGCTTTACGAAAGCATCGACCGCCAGCTCCAGGAAAGCGACGACGCCATCGCCCGCATTCAGTCACGGCGCGAGGAGAGCAACGAAAAACTGCGGCTGCTGGAAGTGGACGTCTCCCAGCAGCGCATGAAGCGCGACCACATCGCCGGACGTCTGGCCGAACGCTACGGCGGGGACATCGACACCTTTCGCGCCATGCTGACGGCCAAACTGGACGAGGACTTCAATCCCTCCATCGAAGAGGCCGAGAAGGAGCTGGAGCACTGCCGCCAGAAGCTGGCCCAGATCCAGGACGTCAACATGGGCGCCATCAAGGAATACGAGCAATACAAGACCCGCTACGACTTCCTCTGCGAGCAGCAGGACGATTTGAACCAGGCCATCGAAGACCTCCAGGCGGTGATCCGCAAGATCAACAAATTCACCCAGGAGCGCTTCCTGGAAACCCTGGCGCTGGTCAATGAAAAGCTGGGCGAGGTCTTTCCCAAACTGTTCGAAGGCGGTACCGCGGAGCTCATCCTGGCCAATCCGAACGAGCCGCTCGAGTCCGGCGTGGAATTCATGGTGCACCCGCCCGGCAAGAAGGTGACCCGCATGAGCCTGCTTTCGGGCGGGGAAAAGGCCCTTTCGGCCATTGCCTTCATTTTCTCGATCTTCCTGATCAAACCCACGGCCTTCTGTCTGCTGGACGAGATCGACGCGCCGCTCGACGATGCCAACGTCTACCGTTTCAACGAACTGCTCAAAATCATCGGCACCAAGTCCCAGATCATCATGATCACCCACAACAAGAACACCATGGAATTTGCCGACACCCTGTTCGGCATTACCATGGAAACCAAGGGGATCTCCAAGGTGGTATCGGTGAATCTGGAGCGCGAAAAGGATGCGGCCTAAAACCCGTATGAAATCCGTTGTATGGTCTTAGGAGATCCGCCATGGCGTTCAAATGGCTCAAGCGCAGGAAAGACAACAAAGCAGCCGAGGAAGAGCGGGACGTCACCTCCTCCGAGGAAAACGCAACGCCGCCCGAAGCGGCAGCGGGCGAGGTAGCGCCGGAAGACACCGATGCTGCCGCCGAAGAGGATCTGGGCGCGACCGAAGGGGCCTTCACCGAGGAGGACCTGGAGGCGGAAGCATTGGCGTCGGAGGCCATCGAGATGCCCGGCGTGCCGACAGCGCCGTCAGAGGACGAAGAAGGGCCCCGGCCGGAAGCAGCCACGCCCGCCAAAGGCGGCTTCATGTCCCGGCTGCGCCGCGGGCTCAGCAAGACCCGCGATTTTCTCAACACCGACATCGAGGACCTTTTCAGCGGCAAGCACAAGATCGACGACGAACTGCTGGAGAATCTCGAGGAGCTTCTGATCACGGCCGATATCGGGGTCCAGACCACCATGGACCTGATGGACAAAATCTCCCGCAAGGCCAAGAAAATCGAAAGCCCCGAAGACCTCAAGGGGGTCCTCAAGGAAGAGATCCTGGCCATCGTGAAAGCCGCATCGCCCGAGGCCG
>CAYMQN010000222.1:0-5964 GCA_964392545.1 uncultured Desulfobacteraceae bacterium | reverse complement strand
GGCTACGGCGAGGATTTCCGAAGAGCGAGAACGCCGGCCTGGGCCGAAAGATGCCCCTTCTGGTCGTGCACTAGGGGCGGACCGCTCTGAACCACCCGCACATTTTCGCGTCTTCCTTTTGAATCGTCGGTTGGGGTGAGGGCCTTACCACATCGACCAGTTCGACCCAACCCCCGGCATACCGTTTAAAGCTGTCGGATGACCAGTACCCGTTGCTTGTTGCGCCTTGGAATGGCGTGGGACCGGCGTATAGCCGGACGATCTCTTGGGCACGGGGCAACCGCCAGTCCGAATATCCGCCCAGTTCCATGGACTTCACGTGCTGAAGCGCTTCCTGGTAGGTCACGCATTGTCCCATTAAATAGCGCGAATCAAGCAAGGCCCATGTGAGGCCGGTCTTTGCATCACGCACCATATCCTGCTTGTGGATGGTGAAGCGGCCGGATTTGCGGGCATACAGTTGGCGCAGCCGGTCCAGTTCCTGCTGGGCCTCCTGGTGGCCAAGCTGCCGGTCGATCTTCTCAAGCTCCCTTCGTACCACGGGGGCCGCGGGACTGTTCGAGGATTCCTGGAGAAACGCCTGGAAAATGGATCGCCGGGCGGCCGGATCGGCATCGGGACCGCCGGCCTTGGCCACCAGGGCATCGAGTATGGTTTTGTTCTGGAGCTCGATCTGATAGCGCTCACGCCTTTCCCTTAGCTTCAAGGCCGCGGTCGAATCGCCATAAACATGGATATAGCGGCTGGACAGCTGAATGCATTGCGACCAGTCCGCGCCTTGTTCGCATTGATCGAGGGCTGCCACGACATTGCGGTAATAGGGTGTGGCCACGCCTTCGATCAACTGCCGGGCCTGCTGGACAAAGGCCCCGTCGGGGTGTTGGCGCAGATAGGCGATGCCTGCATGCGCAATGGCTTCGGGATCATCCATCGGCATGGCGGCCAGATTCTGGTAGTCGCGTTGATCGATCTGCTTCGGCAGTTCGGCCAGTTTCGGTCGGATTTTGGCGGCCCAGTCCGAATCGCCGTGACGCTGCAGAAATTCCCGAAAGAGAGCATCGATCGCTTCATAACGCTGGTCGGCGTACAGACCGGCGGCGGCTTCCGTGACCTGTTGAAAATCCCTTTGCACGATGCGGTTGCGCAGGGACGTGATTTGGCTCGCCGCACGCTCCCGAAGATCCTCATCGTCATGTTGCGCAAGGAAATCTTCGAGAATACGGATTTGATCCTCCAAGACAGGCTGGGCCAACGCTTCCTGCTGGGAGCGGGTAAAGGCCGCCTGCAGGCGTTGCTGACTGAAATAGAAATACCAGAACACCGCCAGCGCCAGCACTGAGACGCTAAGCGTCACCGCGGCAACGCGGGCATAACGCTTGACGTTCAATTTCCGCTTGGGGGTTTCCACCCGCCAGTTCTTGGACCGGCAGTAGTCCAGGATATGCTGGCGGGCCTTGTCCGGCGGTGTTCCGAAGCTGACGGCTTTGCGCAGCAGGTGACTATACTGTTCGAGGCCGATCACATCCCGCTCTACGGCAAGGCCGATATCCTGGTTGAGATTTTTTAACAACGACCTTGCGCGGCTGATGTCATAAGCGTAACGGCTTTCATCGGATTTAAAAATGGAGATGCATTGTCCCACAAGAACGCCGCTGGCGGTTAGGAAGGCATCTTTCTGGGAGATTTTGCGGATCTCCTTCTCTTTTTCAACCGCTTTCTTCTGGAGCGCCTCCAACGGGGATCCCGGAAAAAGGCCTAGAAAACTATAGAGGGAGTCCTGTTCGACAATCCGCAGGTTGTCGTTGATAAACTGCTCGACGGTGCTGTCAAGCTGATGGGATTCATTTTCGACTTCCGATTCTTTCCGTATGGGACAACGAATCCGACGCAGGATATCGCCCTGGTCGATGCCATACACCTCCGACAGCCCGACAATTTCCTTCTCGGACAGATAGCCCTTGCGTATTTGGATATTGATATAGCTATCCAGATCGGTGGAGCGCTCCCGGATTAATTCATCGACAATGCGTTGAACCTCTTCCGGACGCGCATTGAATTGGGTTGCGATTTTCGCCATGCTCTTCTCGTCGGGCTTGGCGTGGATCAGCAGGCGTCTCAGGTGGGCTTTCAAGGGATTGCCTTGGTTTTTGCGCCATCGATCGACTCTGCGCTGGATGATTTGGGGCCTGACCTTGTGAAAATGCGCCAATCGCTCAATGTCGTTTTCGGACAGATCGCCTTTGGCACCCAGCAGATGCACTTGGCTGTCGATGACCGTGAATTTGGCCTCCAACTTTTTCTTGAGCAGTTCCAGTGCTTGCCGGGCTTCCTGTTCTCTTAGGCGCTCGTCGGCCATGACGCGGCGAATCTCATTCAACAGGCTGATGCTCTGCCGCGCCGCGGTTCCCTTGGTGGGGTGGTTGCGCAGGCGGCTCCATTCGGCCTGCTTGCGTTTGATCGCCGCCTCGATCACCGTGGCAT
The DNA here is from genome assembly GCA_964392545.1 of uncultured Desulfobacteraceae bacterium. Classification (GTDB taxonomy): domain Bacteria; phylum Desulfobacterota; class Desulfobacteria; order Desulfobacterales; family UBA5852; genus JABZFP01. The sequence goes on along the minus strand of CAYMQN010000222.1, from coordinate 3,483 downwards.
CGGATTCCGGAGGATTGATTTTTAGATCAAGCAACTGGTAGAAATTGACTCTGCTCATGGGGTCCTCGTTGTCAGACGCTATCGAAACCGCGTTCCCTGCCGATCGTCAAAAATCCGGAGCTTGGGTCGTGCCCGTCCCAAAACGGCTTGGCTGGAACGCGAAGTTACCATCGCTGGATGGATGCTATCAATGCAAATACCACGCCATCAGACGCACCTGGTGGGTCCTGATTTTCCTGACAAGAATTATACACAGAAATGAATCGTTTGAAAATAGCGGATATTGTGCACAAAAACGGTCCGGTGACAACTTCCGTTATCTGTGACAATCTACGTCACCTGTGGGCGAAACTTCCGTTGGGTGGACAGCCAGGATACAAAAGGCACCGCCATCGTCGATGAAGGTGCCCTGAAAGCAGTGAGAAGCGCAGTCCCGCCTCCGGCGGGATGAGCGCCATGGCGCGCGGACGCTCGTCTAATGCACCACCAGGTGCTGGGCCCGCTCGATGGCCTCGGCCAATTCTTTGCCTTGAATCACCGAGCTGGTTTCGATTTTGGCCACGACAAGCCGGTTTTCGGTGGATTCGACGGCCGTAATCTGCAAACGGCCTTCGCGGTTCAGATTGAAGGTGATTTCCACGGGCGAATCCTCCGGCAGCCCTTCGGGCAGATCCAGGACGGCGGTACCGATTTCGATGGAATGCTCCACGGCAACCACTTTTTCGTTGGTTTCATTTTCCATGATGCGAATCAGGACACGCTCCTGATTTGCTTCCGGCGTATAGAAGGTGCGTTTGATTTCGACGGGAACCGCCGTATTTTTCAGGATGAGATTGAAAACGCCTTCCTGATTGTTGGGGCGCCGGGCAACCACACCGAAACTCTTGCTGGCAACGTCTTTGATGCGCATGGAGGAACGCTGCACCGCTGCCAATGTCACGCCCGTTTCTTCCGACATTTCCTTGGCCACCTCATCCATGATGTTTTTGGGCGTGGTTTCGATGATATTTTCTTCATCCTCGATATTGCGGTTTGTTTTCTGGGCGATGCGTCGGATCAGGCCATCGTTGAGCGACAATTTCCAACCATAGATGGCCGCCCCCTTGGCGACGGCTTCGTCCGGGTCGAACATGCGGGGTTCCATGCCGAATTCCTGGCGAATGCGATCGGGGATTTGCGGCATGCGGGTGGATCCGCCCACCATAATGATTTCGTCAAAATGCTCATACCCCTTGTTTTTGGCCTCCTTGAGCATTTCATTGGTCAAGGCGATGGTGCGTTCCAACAGATCCTCGGAAATCTCCAAAAATTTATCGCGGCTCAGTTCAACCTTGACGCGATCGCCGCCATGGGTGATGGAGATCGGCGTTTTGTCGCGCTGGGACAGAATCTTTTTTGATTTTTCCGAGGAGAGCTGCAAATCCTGCCAGGTATCCGGGTCCTCCAGGATGTCATCTTCGGACTGGGTCTGGCGCTGGAATTCCTGCACCAGAAAGGCGACGATGCGGTCATCCCAATCCTTGCCGCCCAAATTGTGATCGCCACCCGTGCAGATCACATCGATGGAGTTCTCCTGAATATCGATCATGGTGATATCAAAGGTGCCGCCCCCCAGGTCGTAGACGAGCACCACGCGGTTTTCGGTTTCCTGCACCGTGCCGTAGGCAATGGCGGCCGCGGTGGGTTCATTGATAATCTGGCGGACGTTGAAACCGGCAATTTCGCCCGCCCTGCGGGTCGCCTCACGCTCGTTGATGCCGAAATAGGCGGGGCAGGTGATGACCACATCCTGGACTTTTTCACCGATGGTTTGTTCGGCATCCTGGGCGACCTTGCGGAGGATATAGCTCGAGATTTCCTCAGGGCGATAGGGTTTGCCGTCATATTCGTAAAGAAAGTTGGCTTCGCCCATGGAGCGTTTGATAAAGCTCACGACTTCATTGGGGTAAAGTTTGGCGCTTTCTTTGGCCACGTCGCCGACAACAATCTCACTGCCGTCGAAAAAGACCACGGACGGGGTGATGCGCTGATTTTCCGCATTGGGGATGATGACCGGTTTGCCGTATTCATCCACGTAAGCAATAGAAGAGTAGGTTGTGCCCAGATCGATGCCAAAAATCTTTTTGATCGGATCACTCATCGATATCCCTCGTATTTGCGGATGCGTTGCCATCCTCATAAACATAGACGGCGACCATCTCTTGTCGAATGACCTTGCCTTCCCATTCATATCCCGGCCGGATGCTCCTGGCAACGGACTTGTCCTTGGTTGAATCGCCGGTGGGAATTTTCTTTATCGCGCGCTGGGTGGCGGGATTGAAGGGGCCATCATGATGCGTATAGGGTTTAACGCCCTGCCAGTAGAAGATATCCTCCAGGTCGGACGGAATGGCTTCCAAATAGCGAAAAAGCTTCACCGGATCGCGCTGGGATATGTCCAGTGACCGGAAGTAGGCAAGCCACTTGCGAATATCGTCGGCGACTTTCACGACATCCAGCACGATCGAGAGGATGTGCTTCTTGACGATATCCTGCTTGTATTCCTGGAGTTCCTGATGCAACTTATCGATGATCTGATCTTTGTGGGCATCGTATTTGAGCTTGCCGGCAAACTCGCTGTTGAGCCGAACCAACTGGTCGTGAAGGGCGTCGAGGCGCGCACGCAGAGCCTCCGCCGTTTCCGGCCCGACGGCGGCATCGTCCTCGATTCCGGGCGCGCCTGGCGCTGGCATGGGATCCAAATCGGGCGGATCGGCAGGCGTCTCCGCCAGATCCAGGAAACCCTCCGCTCCGTCAAATCCCGGCAGCTCGGATTCGAGGTCTCCGATCGCAGCCTCGTCCACGCCGAGCTCGTCGATTTGCCGTGGCTCGAGCAACGCCTCCGAAGCATCAAGCGCCTCTTCCGAAGGATCAACCGGCTCTTCGTCCGGCACTTGCTTTTCGTCATCGTCGCCGAAAGGCGAGGCTTTAAGGCCCACCTCGGCCAGCTCTTCCTCGTCAAAAAGGGAGGGCAACCCGTGGTCTTCCTCATCGGGGGCGTCGGTGCCGTCATCGCTTTCGTTTTCGGGGGCGATGTCCTGTGTCTCCACCGGGCCCGCCTCCGCATCCGTCTCCGCATCATCATCGTTGGATGTCGATGCCGCAGAGGAAAGGTCGTCCAGCGGAATGCCGACTTCTTCGTATGCTTCCTTATCCTGCTGACTCATGGCGTCCTCTAAGCAGTTCCAACTTGAACGGCGAATATGTCGAAGCACTCAACAAAATTGAGGGTCGAGGTAGCCGCACGCGCCGCAATGAAAACGTGCAAACCCTTCAATTTAAAACCCACAAACAAGAGAAAGTCAAGTTTTTCATCCACCTTCAGGGTATCGCGGTGGTCCGCGATGCCCTGATAATAAACGGCCAAAACGCCTATCGCAAAAATAGTGCCCGTTCAGAAATGGTAGGTTTTGGTTCCGGCCAAGGCCGCAGCGATTTGAAAAC
>CAYMQN010000221.1:0-5979 GCA_964392545.1 uncultured Desulfobacteraceae bacterium | reverse complement strand
TGTAATATGGAATTATCCCAAATCATACACATCATCAAGAAATTTTCTATATTTAGTTATAATTCAAAGTAATTACATCCTGTGGAAGTGCTTATGCAACCAGACTACGGGATTCAACGGGCAGGGAATGGTAAGGATTGAGTTGACACATAGTTGACACAAATAAAAAACCACTTAGGCAAAATAGCCTAAGTGGTTAATATTATTGGCGCGCCCGGCACGACTCGAACGTGCGACCTACGGATTCGAAGTCCGGCGCTCTATCCAACTGAGCTACGGGCGCATTAGAAAGCCCCTGAGAAAAGCCCCTTTTCGTCCCATGCCGGTGTCATGCTCAAATTTTAATCCTCGAAATACGTCCGTGTATTCCTGCGGTTAAAATTTTCGCCTTCCGTGGCCTGGAACGGAAATGAACCTTTTTCAGGGGCTTTCGTGTAGGCAAGATGGGGTGAGTGATGGGACTTGAACCCACGACCCTCAGGGCCACAACCTGATGCTCTGCCAACTGAGCTACACCCACCGCAATGAACGCGGATAATTAACAGAAGCGCGCCGGGAAAGCAAGGACAAAATGGCTCCCCCCGCGCCTGCAAGGGGCATCACGCGGGAGACGGGAATGCCGGGGGCAACCTATACGCGGTTTGCAGTATTGACCCAAATTTCCATCTGCTATAGGATGCCCCATACCTGCAATCCTGCGGAAAGGCCATAAAACCAATGTCATTTCAAACCTTTATCATAAGAGCCCTGCTGGGTCTGGGATTTGCCGTGGTGCTCACCCGGATGTTTCGGGGACACAGCGACCCGCTCTACATCATCGGCCTGGCCACGATCCTGGTGGGGCTGGCCTATGCCCTGGAGTACCTGCGCAAGCGCAAGCGGCGCTGACCTCATCCGCACCCGGAGCGCGACCATCGTGAAACAGATTATTCTCGGCACCGCCGGACACATCGATCATGGCAAAACCAGCCTCATCAAGGCCGTCAGCGGGATCGACACCGACCGCCTGAAGGAGGAGAAGAAGCGCGGCATCACCATCGAGCTGGGCTTTGCCTCCCTGGATCTGCCCGACGGCCAGCATGTGGGCATCGTGGACGTGCCGGGGCATGAGAAATTCGTCAAGAACATGGTGGCCGGGGCCACCGGCATCGATATCGTGGCCATGGTGATCGCAGCCGACGAGGGCGTCATGCCCCAGACCCGCGAGCACATGGAGATCTGCACCCTGCTCGGCGTTGAATACGGTTTCGTGGTCCTGACCAAGATCGACATGGTGGACGAGGAAATGCTGGAGCTGGCCCGGGACGACATCGAGACCTTCTCCCAGGGCACGTTTCTGGAAGGCCGGCCCATCGTGCCGGTCTCCTCCATGACCGGCGAGGGCCTCCCCACATTTACGGAAATCCTGCAGGCCTTGTGCAAGGAGGTGCCCGAGCGCAAGCAGACCGGGCTGTTCCGCCTGCCGGTGGATCGGGTCTTCACCATGAAGGGCTTCGGCACCGTGATCACGGGCTCGCTGGTCTCCGGCAAGATCGCGGTGGGCGAGACCATCATGATCTACCCCTCCGGGATCAAATCCAAGGTGCGCGGCATCCAGGTGCACAACCAGAGCGTCAACGAGGCGCTGGCCGGCCAGCGCACGGCCGTCAATTTCCAGGGGCTGGACATGGATGCGGTCAACCGCGGCGAGGTTCTGGCGCGGCCCGACACCCTGAGCCCCAGCTACATGGCGGACCTGGCCTTCCACTACCTGGCCAGTGCCGCCCGGCCGCTCAAAAACCGCACCCGCGTCCGCTTCCATACCGGCACCAGTGAAATCATGGGCAACCTGATCCTGCTGGACCGGGACGAGCTGGCCCCGGGGGAGGCGACCGTGGTCCAGGTACGCCTGGACACCCCGGTCACCCTGGTCAAGGAGGACCGCTATGTGGTGCGCAGCTATTCACCGGTGCGCACCATCGGCGGCGGGCAGATCCTCAACCCGATCCCCGCCAAGCACAAACGCTTCCGGACCGACATCATCGAAGCGCTCAACGCCCTGGCGGACATGCCGCCCGAGGCGGTCATCGATTTCCACGCACGCCAGGCCGGGTTTCAGGGATGCGCCCACGACGAGCTGCGCCTGGTCACCAACCTGCCCGACAAGAAGCTGGAGGCGGCCGTCAGCGCCCTGCTCTCGCGCCGGGACCTGATCCTGGTGGACCGCGAGCGGCGCCTCTACGTGCACGGCGAAACCTATGCCTATCTGCGCCGGCGGGTGCTCGATCAGTTGGCGGCCTACCACGCCAAGCACCCCCTCAAGGCGGGCATGCCCCGGGAAGAACTGCGCAGCAAATTCCCGCGCGGCATCTCCCCCAAGCTGGCGCCCCAGGTCCTGAACCAGATGATCAAGGCCGAGGAGCTGGCGGCGGAGGGCGACCTCATCCGGCAGGCCGGCCACCAGGTGGCCCTGGCAATGGACCAGAGCGAACTCAAGCGCAAAATCCAGCAGGCCTATGCCCGGGGCGGCATCACCCCCCCCTATTTCAAGGACGTCTGCCAGACACTGGAAATCGCGCCCCGCAATGCGCGTGACGTGCTGCAACTGCTGGTGGAAGACAACCAGCTGGTGAAGGTCAAGGAAGATCTCTATTTCCAACGCGCGGTGATCGACGACCTCAAGGCGCGCCTGGTGGCCTTCCTGCGGGAAAGGGGCGCCATCACGACGCCCGAGTTCAAGGATATGACTGGTGCCTCGCGTAAATATGTGATACCGTTGGCCGAGTATTTCGATGCGATCAACGTCACGATTCGCGTCGGCGACACCCGCCAGTTGCGAAAAGGCTGAAGCCTCAGCCTACCCGTCATCCAGGAGTTTATATGGCAACCACACCCGAAAACGATTCCGGTGAGAAGAAAAATATCGACTTCAAACTCTTTGCCGCCAAACGCATCGTCCTGGGCCTTGTCGGCATCGTGCTCCTGCTGTGGCTGGTGAGCTTCGCCCTGCGTTTTTTCGACGCACCGGAATCCGACAGGGTCGCACAGGATTCGCACCTGACGCGTGCCGAAACCGGCGACGGGCCCGCACCCTCTAAAACGCCGGACGATAGCGCCGCCCGTGACGTGGCATCCGAAGCCGAGGCCGACAGAGACACTCCTCCGCCGGCAACGGCATCCCCAGGTGCGGACAGAGACCACGATGCCACGCCGGCCGACGACGGAACTTCCCCGACGACGGAATCCGAAGCGGCCGACCACCAGCCGGAAGCGGCGCCCCACGCCGCGACCGACGCACAGGCCCCGGCGGAGGGGCACGGCAACGGGCCCGCCGAGGAGGTGGACGCCCCCGGTACAGCGCCCCACGGGCCGGTCGCGGTTTCCGATATCCTGGGCATAACCTTCGTGGATGCCATGATGGCGCCCATGCACTACGAGCTCAACGAGCGCTTCTACGGCTGGCGGCCCAACGACCTCATCGAATGGACCGACAACGTCAACAACTACCAGCTGGGCGTGCTGGAAGTCACCCGGCGCACGGCCGAAGTTCTGGCGGACCGGATCTCGCGCACGGGCAGCACCCAGGCCTTCCAGAAGGGCCTCGAAAGGGTGCGCAGCAATTTCAATATCAATGCCAACCAGTACCTGCTGCCGTCGGCCGAGTCCAGCTACCAGGAAGCCCTCGATCTGCTGGCGCAGTACAAGCAGAAGCTGACGGACGGCACGGCTTTTTTCTACAACCGCACCGACAACCTGATCCCGCTCCTCCGGGCCTACGAGAATCTCCTGGGCAGCTGCGACGACAACCTCGTCAAATCGCACGAAAGCGACGGCACCGAGGTCGGTTGGGTCAAGGCCGACAACTACTTCTTCTATGCCCAGGGCGTCGCCGCGGCCATGCACTCGGTCCTGGAAGCGGTGGGCGTGGACTTTGCCGAGGTTATCGAAACGCGGCGTGGCTCGGAGACGCTGCATCACGCCCTGGAAAACCTGCACCACGCCACCGAGATCGACCCCTTCCTGATTCTGGACAGCCCACCCGACGGCCTCCTGGCCAACCACCGGGCCAACATGGCCGCCCCCATCAGCCACGCCCGCTTCTACATCGGGCTGCTGATCGAGACGCTCTCCACATAGGAAACATCGCAAAATGATCATTTTGCGATGTTTCCTATGATTTAACTTCTAATAGGAAAACAGCCGTCAAAGTTTAATAGGATGCGCTGTGTCGCAATTCGACAACGTAATCCATTTTGCCCGTCATGCCGGCGAAAGCCGGCATCCAGGAAGTTGAGATCGCAACGATGGCAGTTGCCGCTGGATTCCCGGGTCAAGCCCGGGAATGACGGTTAAGGCAATGCTTTCCGCTTTTCATCCAGCATCCAGCCCCGCCGCGGGCCGGCGGCGCTGGATTATGAAAAGATAAAACAAATCGAAACAACGCGTTGGACCGAATCGGTGGTGTATTGCAATCGGCCCGTTTGATCGACCAAGAAACTTCAAAAACGTGCAGTTTCATATGAGCATCGCGCCGTAACCAATGACTGCTGTTAAAAAGCGGCTGCAAAGCGGGCCGCAATACTGTACACCGCAGTGACGAGCAACCCAGATACGTTGGAACCATCAAATGGAGGCGGATTGGGCGATTTGCGCAGCCGTCAAAGCTGGGCTGCAAAACGGGCCGCGATGGCATCGTGGTAGCGCATCCCGCGCGCGGTCAGGGCGCAGCGGCCGGGAAGCTCGGCCAGGCAGCCTTCCTCGGCCAGGCGGGTGAGCAGGCGGCCGAACTTCTTCTCCATCGCGATCCCGAAACGGCGTTCGAAACCCGCGATGGAGAACCCATCCCGCAGGCGCAGGCCGAGCAGCAGGGCTTCGAGCATCTGTTGCGCGAGGGTCAGTTCTTCCCGCCCCTCCTCGGCCCGGCGGTTTTCCGCCAGCCGCTGACAGTAGGACCCCAGATCGGCCGCATTCCAGGAGCGGACCCCGGCGCGGTGGGAGTGGGCCGAAGGTCCGAAGCCCAGATAGGGCGCAAACCGCCAATATTTGAGATTGTGGCGGGAGCGATAGATTGGCCGGCGGGCGAAATTGGAGATCTCGTAGTGGTCGTAGCCCCGCCCGCTGAGCAGGGTGGCCGTGGTGTCGAAAAGCGCGGCCACCTGCCGCTCGTCCGGCGCTTGCATGCGACCGGCCTGCAGGTCGCGGGTCATGGGGGTTCCATCTTCGAAGGTCAGGATGTAGCCGGAAAGGTGTTCGGGCCGGTAGGCCAGGGCCTGCTCCAGGTCCTGGCGCCATGCGGCGACGGTCTGTCCCGGAAGGCCGTATATCAGGTCCAGCCCCAGGTTGTCGAAGCCGGCCCTGCGTGCCGCCTCGATGGCGGCCACGCCCGCGTCCCGGTTGTGAACGCGCCCCAGCAAGCGCAGATTCCGGTCGCTGAAGGACTGGATCCCGAGGTTGAGACGGTTGATGCCGGCCGTGCGCAGGTGCCGCAAGCCATCGGCATGGATCGTGCCGGGGTTGGCTTCGAGGGTGATTTCGGCGTCGGGGTCGAGGTCGAAAGATGCTTCAACCGCCGCCAGGAGGGCGTGGACGGCCTCCGGGGGACAAAGCGAGGGCGTCCCGCCCCCGAAATAGAGGGTGTCCACGGCCAAGGCCGGGTCGGATCGCAGCGCAAGCTCGCGCTGCAGAGCGGTCAGAAAGGCCGGCAGGGCCGCCAGATCGGTCCGGGAGTAAAAATCACAGTACGGGCACTTGCGTTTGCAGAAAGGGATATGAAAGTAGAGTCCGGCAGGCAGCATGGCCGTCTCCCCGGCCCGCCGTGGGTCAACCCCGGCATGGGGGCCGGCCTATTTCTTGTGAGGGGCGCCCATTTCGATGCCCAGGTCCAGGGCCTTCTGATTCATTTCCAGGAAGCCGGAGGGGATGCGTTTCTTCAGGACCGCCATAATGGACTCCGGGCGCACCAGATCGGTCAGGGCCACCACGGCCCCCAGCATGCAGATG